>NZ_DASRVN010000426.1:0-21892 GCF_035655035.1 Kribbella sp.
GCTCGGGTTAGGGGGCTTCGGCGGTGGGGGGTGAAGCGGCCTTCGTCCATGGCTGGGGGGACTTTGGGGTCGACGCCCAGGTTTGTTGCTAGGGGCAAGGAGAGGTGGGTGGCTACGTCGGCGGGGGCGAGGCCGGGGCGGGAGTCGCGGGCGACTACGCGGAGGTCGCCGGCTACGGAGCGGAGGGGGCCGGAGAGGCGCTTGGCGGCGGCTACCGAGCGGACGTCGCACGGGACCACCAGGAGGGTTGCCGTCGAGCGGATGAAGCCTTCCTCTACGGCGGGGTCGGCACGGCGCGGCAGGTCGAGGACGACCAGGTCGGCGCTGCGTTGGGCGGCGCCGATCACCGAACTCATCGTGTCCGGCGGCAGGACCGTGACGTCGGACTGGTCCCACGACAGGACCGCCAGACCGTCGACCGACGGCAGGGCGGAGCGCAGGGCGGCGGCGCTGATCCGGCCGGAGGCGTTGAGCAGTTTGGGCCAGCGGTCGCCGGGATCGCGCTCGATGCCGAGGGCGAGCTCGATGCCGCCGCCGAGCGGGTCGCCGTCGATGAGCGTCGTCTGCAACCCGCGGCGGTTGCCGATTGTCGCCACCGCGGCAGCCAGGGTGGTCGCACCTGCTCCCCCGCACCCGCCGACGAAGGCCAACGTCACGGCGGTGCGGGCGACGCCGTCGACAGCGTCGGCCAGCTTGCCGGCGAGCAGCGGCTCGTCCGCGGGGAGTTGGCAGACCAGGTCGGCGCCGATCGTGAAGGCGGCCCGGTAGAGGTCGTCGCCGTCCGGGGCCGGGGGCCGCTCGGCGACCCAAGAGCCTCCCGGGCTGGAACCGACCACGACAACGCCACGACGGTGCGGTGGCTGAACGCGGGCAAGTGGCTCGACGAGGTCGCCGCCGATCACGACCAGGGAAGCCTGGTGCCAATGGAGTCGCACAGCTCGCAGGTCGTGCTCGACCTGTGGTGTGACGGAGGCGGCCGCGGCGAGCCGGAGGAAGTCCTCGAGCAGGGTTTCGTCAGTAGTTGCCATCAGCACCGATGGGGGTGGCGGGTTGGTGTCCATGCCTAGAACATGCCGTTCTTCGGGGGTTTCCGGACACGGCATCGGATCCCTGTGGACAAAGGGCTGTCGGGTTTCCGTCAGCAGCGGGAACCCGCCACCACGAGCCCGCGACCAACTGGCCGCGAACGGTTACCGTTCCTTTCGAAGCGTCTTTAACTAATCTTCACCGGCCCGCTTCCGTCCCATCGCTCCGGAGGAACCTGATGAGTCGATTGCGCACGCTCGCAGCCACCGCCGCCGTCGCGGCAACCGCCCTGATCACCGCCGCCGGCGTCTCTCTCGCGACCCCGGACGCCACCGCGGCCAACGCAGCCACCGCAGCGCCCCAGGCGACCAGCGGCGGCGTCAAGACGGCGTACTTCACCCAGTGGGGGATCTACGCCAACGGCTTCTACCCGAAGAATCTGGCCACCACCGGTGCCGCCGGCAAGCTCGACATCCTGAACTACGCCTTCGCGAACATCGACCCGGCCAGCCACACCTGCTTCATGGCCAACAAGGCCGCGTCCCAGGACGAGAGCAACCCGAACGCCGGTGACGGCGCCGGCGACGCGTTCGCCGACTACGGCAAGTCGTACGGCGCGGACATCAGCGTCGACGGGGTCGGTGACGTCTGGAACCAGCCGATCCAGGGGAACTTCAACCAGCTCAAGAAGCTCAAGGCGAAGTACCCGAACCTGAAGATCCTGATCTCGATCGGCGGCTGGACGTACTCGAAGTACTTCTCCGACGCCGCCGCCACGGACGCCTCCCGCAAGGCCTTCGTCAGCTCCTGCGTGAACATGTTCCTGAAGGGCGACCTGCCGGTGATCGACGGCTTCGGCGGCGCCGGTTCCGCGGCCGGCATCTTCGACGGTGTCGACATCGACTGGGAGTACCCGGGCTCGCCGAACGGCCACGTCGGCAACCACTACAGCGCTGCCGACAAGCAGAACTTCACGCTGCTGCTGGCCGAGTTCCGCGCGCAGCTCGACGCGTACGGCGGCCAGACCGGCAAGAAGTACTACCTGACCGCCGCCACCCCGGCCGGCCAGGACAAGATCGCGAACATCGAGACGAACAAGGTCGGGCAGTACCTCGACTACAACAACGTGATGACGTACGACATGCACGGCGGCTGGGAGGCCACCGGGCCGACGAACTTCCAGGACCCGCTGTACACGGCGCCGAACGACCCGAGCAGCCCGATCCCGCCGGGGCAGGGCAAGTACTCGGTCGACTCCGCGGTGAAGGCGTGGACGACCGGCGACTCGGCGTACGGCATCCCGGGTGGGTTCCCGGCGAACAAGCTGAGCATCGGATATCCCTTCTACTACAGGGGATGGAAGGGTGTTCCGGCGACCGACAACGGCAAGTACCAGACGGCGACCGGACCGGCCGACGGGCATGCGCTGAGCGGCAACGTGCCGGGTGTCTCGTTCTACAAGGAGCTCACCGGTTTCGTGGACAACCCCTCCGCGACGCACTTCGACGACGCCACGCAGTCGAGCTGGTTCTACAGCAACGGCACGTTCTGGTCCGGGGACAACGCCCAGTCGATCAAGGCGAAGGCCGACTACCAGCACTGCAACGGGCTGGCCGGCGCGATGATGTACTCGCTCGAGGCGCTGGACCCGGGTGTCACGCTCTTCAACAACGTGGTCGATTCCGTCAACGCCGGCACCGCAGGTTGCAGCGGCCCGCCCACAACGACGCCACCGACTACTCCGCCCACCACACCCCCGACAACACCGCCCACGACTCCCCCGACCACGCCCCCGACCACCCCTCCGGGGCAGGCCTCGCCGTGGGCGCCGAACACGGCGTACGCGGTCGGTGCGCTCGTGACCTACGACGGCATCACGTACAAGTGCATCCAGGCTCACACCTCCCTGACCGGCTGGGAGCCGCCCAACGTCCCCGCACTCTGGGGACGGGTCTGATCACGTACCGCCCACTGATCGGAGCATCATGAAACGCATCTCTCTGGCGATAGCAGCCATCACTGCGGTGGTCATCGCGTTGTTGACCGCACAAGCGGCAAGCGCGGCAGGGGTCACTGCCAGCTTCACGAAGGTGTCCGACTGGGGCACTGGCTTCGAGGGGAAGGTGACCGTCACCAACGGGACCACCAGTTCGCTCAGCACCTGGTCGGTCGCGCTGGACTTCCCATCCGGCTACAGCGTCAGCAGCACGTGGGACGCCAACCACAGCAGCAGTGGCCAGACGCACACGTTCACACCACCGAGCTGGGCCGGTCCGCTCGCACCTGGCGCGACGGTGTCCTTCGGCTTCAACGGCAGCCCGGGCAACTTCCCCGGCATCGCGTCCTGTCGATTGAACAGCGGCTCGTGCTCGGGCGGCGGTGGCGGGACAGTCCCCGGCGTACCCACAGGCCTGTCCGGTACGGCGTCAGGTACGTCGGTGAGCCTCAACTGGTCGGCTGCGTCCGGAGCGACCAGCTACAACGTCTACCGCAACGGTACGAAGGTGGGCTCACCGAGCGGTACGTCGTACACCGACTCAGGCCTCAGCGCGAACACGTCCTACGGCTACCAGGTCAGCGCGTCCAACAGCGCAGGCGAAGGTGCCAAGAGCAGCAGCGTCTCCGTCACAACCGGCGTGACCGGTGGGAACACGGGCACCAAGCAGGCCGCGCCGTACCTCTACGTGGGCTGGGGCGACCCGCCGAACCCGGCGACCGTGATGAACGCGACCGGCATCAAGTGGTTCACGATGGCGTTCGTGAACTCGTCCGGTGGGTGCAACCCGGCCTGGGACGGCAGCCGCCCCCTGCAGGGCGGTGCGGACGCCAGCACGATCGCGGCGATCCGGGCAGCCGGCGGTGACGTCGTACCGTCGTTCGGCGGCTGGAGCGGTAACAAGCTCGGCCCGAACTGCGGTACGCCGGAAGCCCTCGCCGGCGCGTACCAGCAGGTGATCAACGCCTACAACCTGAAGGCGATCGACATCGACATCGAGAACTCCGACGAGTTCGAGAACGAGGCAGTCCAGGACCGGATCCTGAGCGCGCTGAAGATCGTCAAGCAGAACAACCCCGGCATCGAGACGATCGTCACGTTCGGTACGTCGACCACCGGGCCGAACTACTACGGCAACCGGCTGATCGACCAGTCCAAGGCGCTCGGCGCGAACATCGACGTGTTCACGCTGATGCCGTTCGACTTCGGCAGCTCGAACATCTACAACGACACGGTCGGCGCTTCCCAGGGGCTGAACAACAAGCTGAAGGCGACCTTCGGCTGGTCCACCGCGGAGGCGTACGCGCACCAGGGCATCTCCGGGATGAACGGGCTGTCCGACCAGCAGGAGCTGACCAGTACGGCGACCTGGCAGAACATCACCAACTGGGCGAAGAGCAACGGGCTCGGGCGGCTGGCGTTCTGGTCGGTGAACCGGGACCGTGGTTGTGCCGGCGGCGGTGTGGTGTCCAACTGCAGTGGTATTGCCCAAGGCGACTGGGACTTCACGCGCATCACCGCAGGGTTCTAAAACGCAAGAACAAAAGCAGTTGTGGGAAGTGACCGCGGGCTTCTGAACGCAAGAACAAAAGCAGCTGTGGGAAGAGACCGCGGCTTCTGAACGCAAGAACAAAAGCAGTTGTGGGCGGAGACCGCAGGGTTCTGAACGCAAGGACAGAAGCAGTTGTGGGAGGAGACCGCGGGCTTCTCATACAAGGGAACGGCTGGGTGCGGTGGCTGCGCGCCGTGCTCAGCCGGACTTGATGGCGGAGACGATCAAGCCGTTGCGGGCGTTCTGCCCGAGCGGGATCGAGGGGTGCAGCCCGTCGCGGAGCAGCCGGGAGAGCCGGTTCGGGCTGGAGGCCAGGTGTTCGGCCCAGTGCACGATCCGCAGGTTGTCGTAGCGGCGGGCCGCCTCGGCCAGTTGCAGGTTGATCCAGGCGCTGTTGCGCTGGTCCGCGACCTTCACGTCCGGGCCGAGACCCGTCCGGGCCGCCTGGATGTTCACCCAGTACACGGTCCGCTCGTCGCCGACGATCTGCATCGTCCGGTCGACCTGCGCGGCCACCGCGGGCGGCGTGAAGATGTCGTTGGAGCCGACCGACATCAGGATCCGGTGCGGCAGGCCGTACTGCTGCGCCCAGGTGTCCAGCGCGTCGACCGCCGGCGTCACCGGGCGGCCGGCCCAGTTGTGGACGGCCATGTTGATCCCGAGCTGTGCCAGCTGCCGGGCCAGCGGCGGCCCGTCCTGGACCCCGATGCTGTCGCCGAACATGAAGACGCCGTCGGTCTCCCGGGTACGCCGGATCTGCGCCTCGTTCGAGATCGCCTTGGCGAAGCCCTCCCAGGAGCTGAGCACGCCCGAGCCGTACGCACCGAGCGGGATGCTGGCGACTCCCGAGGCGGCCTCGGCCGTGCCGGCCACAACGGTCGACGCAGCCGCCGCGGTCCCCGCGGCGAACAGCATCCGTCGACTCGGCCGGAACCCACCCAGACGCTTCCTCACGCAGGCAAGAGTGCGGTGGAGAGCCCTCTCTCTGCAAGTCGACACCAGGAAATCGGGCGAAGAGTCAACTGGTTGTCACCGGCCGGGAGCGTACGAACGCGCGGAAACGCTCCGCGGCGGGCGTCAGCGGCGTACTCAACCGCCACGACATCCCGATCTCCCGCCGCGCCTGTACGCCGGCCAGCGGCACCGGGACCGCGCCGCTCTCGTTCCCGCGGACCGCACCGGCCGGCAGGATCGCCACGCCGAGCCCGGCACCGACCAGGCTGTCGATCGTCGCGAGGTCGGTCGCCTCGAACGCCAGCTGCGGGCTGAACCCGGCCTCACTGCACAACCGGTCCGTCACCCGCCGGAACCCGAACCCCGGCTGGAGCCCGACGAACGGCTCGTCGCGGGCTGCCTCCAGCTCGACGCGGCGCCGCGCGGCGAGCGGATGCCCGGGCGGTACGTGCAGGAACAGCCGCTGCCGCTCCAGCAGATGCCAGCCGAACCGCGACGGGTCCGGCCGCGGCGCGACGATCGCGATCTCGGCCTCCCCGCTCTCCAGGTCCTGGACGATGTCGTGCGCGGGCTCCTGCCGCAGCTCGAACTCCACCTGCGGCGCGGCCGCCCGGAACGCCTTGAGCAGATCCGGCAGCAGGCTGGTCGCCACCGAGTGCAGGAACGCCAGCCGCACCGTCCCCGACTCGGGGTCGACCAGCGCGTCGATCCGGCGCTGAGCGGTATCCACCGCCACGACCCCGGACCGCGCCGCCTCCAGCACCAGCCGCCCGTACGGATTCAGCCGTACGCCGCGCCGCTCCCGCTCGAAAAGCGGCACCCCGAACGCCCGCTCGACGCGCTGCAGCGACCGGGTCAGGTTCGGCTGGCTGGTCCCGAGCGCGGCGGCCGCCTCGGTGAGGTGCTCGGTCTCCGCGAGCACGACGAACCACCGGAGATCCTCGACATGCATACTGAAATCGTATCGATTTCTGCCATTATCGACATTTTACGTATCGCTCGAACAGTGCGACCGTCGAAGACATGCACCAGTCCGTCGCGCACCAGACCGGGTACCTGCCCGGCGACCCGGAGTACCGCAAGCTCTCCGTCGCGCTGTTCGCGGCCGGGCTCGCGACGTTCGCACTGCTCTACAGCACCCAGCCGCTACTGCCCGAGCTGGTCACGGCTTTCCACGTCTCCCCCAGCCAGAGCGCGTTCAGCGTGTCGTTCGCCACATTCGGGCTCGGTCTGGCGCTGCTGGTCGCCGGTCCGGCTTCGGAGGCCCTCGGGCGGACCAACCTGATGCGTTGGTCGGTCGCCGCGACGTCGGTCTTCGCCCTGCTCAGCGCCTTCGCTCCCACCTGGCACACGTTGCTCGCACTACGAGGACTGCAAGGGATCGCGATGGCCGGGCTGCCCGCGGTGGCCATGGCCTATCTGCGCGAGGAGGTGCACCAGGACAGCCATGCGCGCGCCAGCGGTCTCTACATCGCCGGTACGGCGGTCGGCGGTATGGCGGGTCGCCTCATCGCAGGCGGGTTGTCCGACGTCGGCGGGTGGCGCTTCGCGACCGGTGGGATCGCGGTGGTCGGCGTACTGTGCGCGGCTGTCGTCTGGCTGCTGCTCCCCGCGTCCCGCAACTTCCACCCTGCCCCGGCGCGGCTGTTCTCCAGCAAGGTACTGCGGGATCCGGCGCTGCTCGCGCTGTACGGGATCGCCGCAACGGCCGTCGGCGCGTTCGTGGCTGTCTACAACGGCGCAGTGTTCCGGCTGTCCGGCTCGCCCTACCTGTTGAGCGCTGGCGCAGCAGGGCTGGTGTTCTGTGTCTACCTGCTGGGCTCGGCAGGCTCTGCGACGGCCGGGGCGTTGGCAGACCGGTACGGGCGGCGGACCGTCGTACCGGTCGGCTGCTTGATCACTCTTGCTGGTGTGGCGATCACCCTGGCCGGTCCGTTGCCACTGATCGTGCTGGGGCTGGCTGTGATGACGGCCGGGTTCTTCGCGGTACACGGGGTCGCCAGTGGATGGGTACCGGCGCGTGCTCACGCCAGCGGCGTCGGGACCGGGCAGGCGTCGAGCATGTACCTGTTCTCGTTCTACCTGGGGTCCTCGGTGTTCGGTGGACTTGCCGGTACGGCGTGGAGCCGGGCGCAGTGGACCGGGGTCGCGGCGGAGGCCGGTGCGCTGTTCATCGTCACGCTGATCCTCGCCCTACTGCTCAAGAACGTTCCCAGCCGGGTGCAAAACTAGCCAGGTGACGAAGGCGACGGATGCTGCGGACCAGTTGGGGCTCAGCTACGAGGTGACCAGGCACGGACGGGTGAACTCGTTGGAGGAGGCGGCCGCCGCGCGCGGGATCGAGCCGGCCAGGCTGATCAAGACGATCGTGGTGCGGCTCGCGGACGACGACTACCGGTTCGTTCTGGTGCCGGGCGACCGCGAGATCGCGTGGCCGAAGCTGCGCGCGCTGCTCGGGGTGAACCGGATCTCGATGCCGGACAAGGACACGGCGTACGACGTCACCGGGTACGTGCGGGGGACGATCACGCCGCTCGGCAGCACGCACGACTGGCCGGTGATCGCGGACGAACGCATCACCGGCACCATCTCGATCGGCGGCGGCGACCACGGCGTCGGCATCACGGTGGACGCCCAAGCGCTCACGAAGGCCCTAAGCGCCACCGTTGCCGATGTGACGGACTAGACGAGCAGCCCTTGCTGGCCGGCGCGCAGACCGGCCTGGAAGCGAGTGGTGGCGTCCAAGGCCCGCAGGATCCTTTGCATGCGGCGTTCCACCGTTCGCTGCGCGACGCCTAGGCGGCGGGCGATGGCCTGGTCGGTGAGACCGGCGGCTGCCAGCGACAGCAGCTGCTGGTCAGCTGACGTCAGCGGCCCCTCGGAGACCGCTGGAGTCAGCGGGCTGGCCTGCTGCCACAAGAGGTCGAAGAGCCGGAGCAAAGCGTCCAAGAGACTGGAGGGGCCGAGCTCCACGACCACATCCACACCGGTCGGCAGGAGTGCGATCCGGCGGTCGACCACCACCAGCTTGAGCGGAACGTCACGCAACATCCGGCAGCAGCCCGACGACCGAGCGGCGACCAGATCCCCCGGCTGGGCGAGCGAGTCCATGTCGTAGATCGTCCGATAGGTCACCCCGTGGCGCGGCGACACCAGCAGCTGGTCCAGCACGAGCACCTCGTCCTGTGCACATTGGTGTGCCTGGTAGAACCGCTGCGCGATCGCCTCGGTCCCACGGATCACTGTGAACGCGTCCGGCTGCCGGAACTCCGCCGTCAGCATCGCAGCGCCCAACCTGGCCTCCACGATCGCCGCCTGCTTCCTCAGCGCGAGCAGCTCGACCGCCGCCTCCGGCATGGCAGGCAGGTACCTGGCCGGACGGCCTGGCGTACGGGACGCCAGGCCGAGCGACAACAGCGACCGCAGGTGCCGACCGACCCGGTTGGTCGGCCAGTCGACGGAGGTGGCCAGGTCGGTGACAGTGGACTCCGGGCGGGCCAGAAGCACCCGGTAGAGCTGCTCGTCCTCCGAGCAGACACCGAGAGCCTCCAGCACCGGAGCCTGTCGATAGCTGTGCATGATCAGGGCAGAGCGTGTACGTGGCCGCCGACCTGGGAGGCGAACTGGTTGCCGCTCGCGGCGTCCCAATTCGTAGACCAGGTCATCGCCCCACGCAGCGACGGCCACGGGGAGCTCGGCTTGTAGGCGCCGCAGCCGGTGCCCTTGGTGAGGCAGTCCAGCGCGTTGTTGACGACCGACGGGTCGACGTACCCGCTGCCGGCTGCCCGGGACGACGCCGGCAGGCCCAGGCCGACCTGGTCCGGTCGCAGGCCGCCCTGCAGCATGATGCAGGCCTGCGCGGTGATGAAGTCCACCGAGCCCTGCGAGTACACCTGGCCGTTGCAGCCGTTCATCGAGCCGGAGTTGTAGTACTGCACGTTGACGATCGTCAGGATGTCCTTGATCGCCAGCGCCAGCTTGAAGTACTCGGTCGAGGTGCTCTGCATGTCGATCGTCTGTGGCGCCATGGTGATCACCAGCCCGCTGCCGAACTGGCTCTGCAGGCTCTGCAACGCCTGGCCCATGTACTGCGCGTTGACGCCGTTCTCGAGGTCGATGTCGATCCCGTCGAAGCCGTACGTCCGCAGCACCGACAGTGCGCTGGAGGCGAAGTTGGCCGCGGCCGTCGAGTCGCCGACCGAGATGCTGCCGTTCTGGCCGCCGACGGACAGGATGACCTTCTTGCCGGCTGCCTGCTTCGCCTTGATGTCCGCCTTGAACTGGTCGACCGTGTACCCGCCGAGCCCGGCGCTGTCCAGGTTGAACGTGATGCCGCCCGGCTTGGATGCGTCGGCGTCCGCGAAGGCCACCGCGATCACGTCGTACGCCGCCGGTACGTCGGAGATCTTCTGCACGGTCGCGCCGTTGTTGAAGTTCTGCCAGTACCCGGTCAACACATGCGCAGGCAAGCTGCCACTACTCGACCCGCCTTCGGACGTGGTGCCCGAGACGGAAGCGCCGTACGGCGAGCAGTTGCCGCTCGGGTCGCACGCGCGGACCTTGAAGGAGTACGTCGTAGCCGCGGCCAGACCGGTGGCGGTCCAACTGGTCACGTTGCCGACGCTGGTCGCGGTCTCGGTCCCGCGGACGACGTCGTAGTGGTCGATCCCGTTCGCGTCGGAAGCGGCCGACCAGGTCAGCTGGAGCGAGCTGGAGGTCGGGCTGCCGACGGCCAGACCACCCGCCGTCGACGGGGGCGTCGTGTCCTGCGCTCCGCCAGGGCCGTCCAGTACGACGTCGTCGACCTGGTACGCCGGTAGCGCGTACCAACTGTGGACGTAGATCGTCACCGTGGATCCCGTGGAGGTGAACGGAACGGTCAGCTGGCTCCACTCGGAGCTGGTCGTCCACGTCGACGCGCCGCCGTCCACCCCGAGGTAGACGTTCGACCCTTTGACCCAGGCGGACAGCGTGTACGCCGTATTGGGCTGGACCGCAATCGTCTGCGAGCACTGGGCAATGTCGCTGGAGCTCGGCGTCGCCGACAGGGCGTACGAGCCGGAGTGCGGCGCGGAGGTGGTGACGCCGCCGGCCGGGCAGTTCCAGCCGGAGAGGGCGCCGGACTCGAACCCGGCATTCGTGACGAGATTGGTAGCCGCGGAGGCGGAACCGGGGACCAGGAAGGCCATGACTACGACGATCAGGCTGATGACGACCGCTGCCTGGGGGCGGTGCGCAGGCGGTTTCATGCCTTACAACCTGTGACCAGTCAATTACATTGTCAAGACCCTGCATAAAGTGGGAACGCTCTCACGCGCAGAAAAGCGAGAATCTTTACAAGCTCTTGGCCTGAAGGTGGAAAGGCGACGGCCCCCGGCGGGGGGGTGACCGGGGGCCGTCTTCGGCCACGGGCTCGGGGGGAGGAGCCGGGGGCCGTTCAGGAGGCGACAGTCTGCCACTGTCAGGGGGTATGTACCCCCCAAGGCCGGGCTTCACACATCTCGGTTCGGTTTCGGCCGATGGTGCGTCACCCAGGCGCTGAAACCCTCCCGATCGGGCGGTTCCGGCCAGTGTCACTGTCACACTGCCGTCCAGTCTAACGGGATACCGGCCCACACAAAAGCCCGGGTCCCCCCGGCGTTTCGCCCGACTGCCTATCCTCGTCTCCATGACGGCTCGAGCGGCGGCTTTTTTCGATCTGGACAAGACCATTCTGGCCCGCTCGAGCACCCTGGCCTTCTCCCGGCCGTTCTACGCCGGCGGGCTGATCAACCGCCGCGCCGTGCTGCGCAGCGCGTACGCCCAGTTCGTCTACCTGCTCGGCGGCGCCGACCACGACCAGATGGAGCGGATGCGCGAGTACATCTCGGCGATGTGCACCGGCTGGGACGTCTCGACCGTGAAGGCGATCGTCGCCGACACCCTGGACCACATCGTCCGGCCGATGATCCACTCCGAGGCCGTCGAGCTGATCGAGCAGCACCACCGGGCCGGCCGGGACGTGGTGATCGTGTCCTCGTCCGGCGCCGAGGTGGTGGAGCCGATCGGCGCGATGCTCGGCGCCGACAAGGTGATCGCCACCAGGATGGTGGTTGCCGACGGCAAGTACACCGGCGAGATCGCCGAGTACGCGTACGGTCCGCACAAGGTGACCGCCATGCAGGCGCTGGCCGCCACCGAGGGCTACGACCTGGCGACCTCCTACGGGTACTCCGATTCGATCACCGACGAACCGCTGCTGGCCGCCGTCGGGCACCCGTTCGCGGTGAACCCGGACAAGGCGTTGCGGCGGATCGCGATCGAGCGCGGCTGGCCGATCCTGGAATTCGCGGAGCCCTCGGAGCACACTGGTCTCCAGGGCGTACGGCGACCCGCTGTAGCGGCCGGCGTGATCGCCGCGGTGGCCGCGGGAGCACTTCTGATGGCCTCCCGGCGGCGCGCCCGGACCCGCTGAAAGCTGAAGATAGCTTCATTGTTCTCAACTCCATGAAGACACCGCATCCCCTTCCCAGAAAGGGGTTTCAGGAGTACAAAGGAATCAACAAAGGGCCTTCGGGTCCGGTAGAGATTGCACGACAACCCAGGCACCCACGCGGCGACCAGCCCATCCCAAAGGGGCAGCGCGACCCAGGCATCGTCCTGAGGCGGCAAACCGGTGCACGCATGGTAACCAGGGTGACGTGCCCGCGACGGCGCTCTCACTCGAGAGCGCCGTACGCACGCTACGACTTGGCCAGCGGCGAGAGTTCGGCACCTTTTGTCACGACTTCGCAGCTGCGCAGCAACCAGTCACGGACGCCGGTCAAACCTCGCGCTGTGTAGTCGGCGAGGGCCGGCGCATAGGTTGCCCGCAACACATAGTGACCAGCTTCGGGGACCGTGACCGAGACCGGGTCGATGCCCCGGGCAACCAACAGGCAGCGTTCGGCGGCCCGGGCAACGAGTCCGTTGGCGGCCGGGAACGGGCGGAGTACGGCGAGCTCGGCGTGCACGATCGCGGCGACCACCAGGCCCGGTGCCTTGGTCGGGCGGGTGAGGTTCTGCGCGAGCGCGCTCAGCCGCTCCCACATCTCGTCGGCGGGCGGTGCCGGCGGCAGGCCGGGGATGTCGTCGGGCACCGGCTCCGCGGCGGTCCGGAGATGACCCAGCTGGTCCTCGCCCACCAGGTCGGCCGCCGCCAACTGGTGCAGTCTGGTCCAGACCTGCACCGGCGCCTTGTCCACCTGCGACGCGAGCACCATCAACTCGCCGGTCATCCGTACGGCGCCGGAGGCGAGTCCGTCCGCGGCACCTCGCCGTACGTCGTCCACCGCGGACGTACTGCCGGCCAGCGCGGCGGACGCGTGCGCGCCGCGCAGCAGCGCCTCGGCGGTCATGTCCGCACCGACCCGCCGCAGCCCGCGGTCCCGGAGCAGTACGTCGACCGCGTCCCGAGCCGCCCGCGCCGCCGACCCGACCCCTTCCAGCCCCGCCAACGGCTCGAACACGTCAACACTCATGCCCTGACTCTAAGAGGTCCCGCACAGAGGTGACGCCTGCTACGCGCCGCCCCGCTCGCGACGGCGTCACCTCTGTGCGGGACCTCTAAGATGACGAGGCATGGCCCCCAAGTTCAGCGTTGTCGTCCCCTGCCATGCCTCGCGGGCGTGGTTGCGGCCGTGCCTGGACTCGGTGCTCGGGCAGTCGTTCACCGACTTCGAGGTGATCGGGGTGGACGACGCGGACCCGGACGGGTCAGGGCGGATCCTGGACGAGTACGCCGCGGTGGACCCGCGGGTGCGGGTGCTGCACCTGGACGAGAACGTCGGGCTCGGCCCGGCCCGGAACGCCGGGCTGAAGGAGTGCCGCGGCGAGTACGTGCTGTTCCTGGACGCCGACGACAGCTACACCCCGGGCTCGCTGGAGGCGATCGCGGCCCGGGCCGAGGCCACCAACGGCCCGGACATCGTGATGTTCGACTACGAGCGGATCTTCTGGGACGGCCGGGTGCTCGGCAGCCAGCGCCACGACGCGTTCGCGCGCGAGGGCGCCGGCGTGTTCACGGCGGCCGAGCGGCCGATCTTCCTGACCTTCCTCGAGGTCGTCTGGAACAAGGCGTACCGGCGCGCGTTCCTCACCCGGCACGGTTTCGCGTTCACGTCCGGCTTCTACGAGGACGCGCCCTGGACGTACTCGACGATGCTGACCGCCGAGCGGATCGCCACCCTCGACCGGATCGTCGTGCACTACCGGCAGCACCGCACCGGCCGCAACATCCACGCCACCAGCGGCCGCCGGCAGTGGGACATCTTCGACCAGTACGACCGGGTGCACGCGTTCATCCAGTCCGACCCGGAGCTGACCGGCTGGCGCCGATTCGCGTTCGACCGGTCGCTCGACCACATCCTCGCCGTACTCGCGAAACCCGAGCGGATCGACACCGACGACCGGGCGGACTTCTTCCACGCCGCGCACGAGTTCGCCAGGCGCTGGAAGCCCGAGGGGTACAGCACCGACCGGACGGCCCGCGGGTTCAAGCGCTGGCTGCTGATCCACGACGACTACGCCACCTACTCCACGCTGAAGGCGAGCGCCCGGATGCTGCAGGTGCCGAGCCCGCGGAAGACGGTCGGCAAGCTACTGCGCCGCGCCAAGCTCGACCCGAACCTGGTCGCCTACGGCTCCTACTCGTTCGCGCAGTACGCCGGGAACCCGCGCGCGATCTACGAGAAGGCGGCCGAGCTGGCACCGCATCTGCGCGGCGTCTGGGTGGTCGACAGCGAGCACCTGGCCGCGATCCCGGAGGGCGTCGAGTACGTCGTCGCGGGCTCCCCGGCGTACGAGAAGCTGCTCGGCCGGGCGACGTACTTCGTCAGCAACACCAACTGGCCGAAGGACCTGGACAAGCGCGAGGGGCAGATCCACCTGCAGACCCAGCACGGTACGCCGTTGACGCGCGTCGACCTGCCGGCCGAGGGGCTGGAGGAGCTAATGCGCGAGGTCGACCGCTGGGACTTCAACCTGTCGTCGAACCGGTACTCCTCGGAGATCTGGGAGCGCACCTATCCGGCGTACTTCGAGGAGCTCGAGTACGGGTACCCGCGCAACGACCGGCTGCTGACCGCGACCCTCGACGAGGTCCGGGCGATCCGGGCCGGTCTCGGGTACGACGACTCGCACCTGGTGATCCTCTACGCGCCGACGTCCGGCGACGGCCTCGACCCGGGCCAGCTCGCCCTGGCCGCCGGTCCGCAGGCGCGCGTGTTGTTGCCGAAGGCACCGGTCGAGGACCTGATGCTGGCGGCCGACGTGCTGATCTCGGACTACTCGTCGATCACCTTCGACTACGCGAACCTTGACCGGCCGATCGTGTTGCACGTAGCTGACGAGGATCGGCAGCGGACGTACTTCGACGTCACGGAGTTCTCCCCCGGCGTGGTCGCGCGGTCCGCGGACGAGCTGTTCGGCGTACTGCGGAGCGGGTCCTTCGCCGCTCCCGAGGCGGCCAAGCACCGGCACCTGTTCCGGGAGAAGTTCTGCGAGTTCGACGACGGGCACGCGGCCGAGCGGGTGGTCCGGCGGGTGCTGCTGGGCGAGACCGACGTACCGGCGATCGTGCCGCTGGCCGACCGGACCCCGGCGCCGTCGGCGTACTTCGTGCATAATGGCTGACATGTCGATCAGCCTGAAGCCCTCCCACGCCCTTCGCGTGCGCTTCAGCCTGCGACGACGACGCACTGTCTGAACACCTCAGCCTGTTCCAGTCGCGTCTCCCTGAAGGACTCTGTCATGTCCGCACTCCTGCCTGTCCTCTCCACCAGAATCACGTCCGTCGCCGAAGCGGTCTTCGGTACGCCGTACGACCCGGAGCTCCGGCCGAGCACCAAACCGCAGTTCGGCCACTACCAGACCAACCTCGCGCTCCGGATCGGCAACGCGCTGGGCAAACCGCCACGGGAGGTTGCCGCACGTCTTGTCGAGGCATTACAGCTCGACGATCTCTGCGAGCCGCCGTCCATCGCCGGGCCGGGGTTCATCAACCTGACGCTGCTCCCGCAGACGCTGGCGAAGGCGGTCAACGAGCCGGAGACGTTCAGCAGCAACGGTCAGCGGGTCGTCGTCGACTACTCGCAGCCGAACGTCGCGAAGCAGATGCACGTCGGGCACCTACGGTCCACGGTGATCGGCGACGCGCTCTGCAACGTACTGACGTTCGCCGGGTACGACGTGATCCGGCAGAACCACGTCGGCGACTGGGGAACGCAGTACGGGATGATGATCGAGCAGCTGCTCGCGGAGGGCCTCGCGGCGGAATCCCTTGATCTGGAGGGGTTGCAGCATCTTTACGAGCGGAGCCGGAAGCACTTCGATGCCGATGGCAACTTCGCGGACCAGGCCCGGTTGCGGGTGGTCGTGCTGCAGTCGGGCGATCCGGAGACCCGGGCGATCTGGCAGCACATGGTCGACGTGTCGCTGGACGAGTTCGACAAGGTCTACGCGCTGCTGGGGACGGGCTTGCAGCGGACGGACGTCGTTGGGGAAAGTGCGTACAACGACGATCTGCCGCAGGTCGTGAAAGAGCTGGACGAGCAGGGCCTCCTGACCGAGTCGGACGGCGCACTCTGCGCCTTCCTGCCTGGGTTCCAGGGCCGCGACGGCAGTCCGCTTCCGGTGATCGTGCGGAAGTCCGACGGCGGATTCGGCTACAGCGCAACGGATCTGGCCGCCGTACGCCACCGGGTGAACACGCTCCACGCAGACCGGATCGTGTATGTGGTCGACCACCGGCAGGCTCTGCACTTCGACATGATCTTCACGCTCGCAAGAACAGCCGGCTGGCTGGACGTGCCCGCGGAACACGTCTCGTTCGGCACCGTGCTGGGACCGAACGGAAAGCCGTTCAAAACAAGAGAAGGCGGCACCGTCAAGCTCGTCGAACTACTGGACAGTGCAGTGAAACGCGCCGAGGCCGTAGACCGGGCAGAGACAGCACGGGCCGTTGGGATCGGTGCGGTGAAGTACGCCGACCTGTCCAGCGACCGGGGGAACGACTACGTGTTCGACCTGGACCGGATGGTCGCGATGACCGGCAACACCGGGCCGTACCTGCAGTACGCGCACGCCCGGCTCACCAGGCTCCTGTCGAAGGCCGAGGCGTCAACAGAGGTCACCGTGCTCGCAGACCCGGCCGAGCAACGGCTGGCGCTGCTCCTGACGGGTTTCAAGGCCACCGTCGAGCAGGTCGCCGACACGCTCCAGCCGCACCGGCTCTGTACCTATCTGTACGACGTTGCGTCCGCACTCTCGGTGTTCTACGAGCAGTGCCCGGTGCTGAGCAGTGAGGGCGCGACCAGAGCAAGCCGGATCGCCCTCTGCACGGCAACCCGGAAGGTGTTGCAGGATGGACTGGGCCTGCTGGGGATCGAGGCCCCTGACGCTATGTAGGAGGTACCGCATGCTGCCGTGGTCGGCCGAGTACAACGGACGCCTGGTCCAGACGACGTACACCAGCGAACTGCTGCGCGGGAACCCGCTCGGCGATCCGAACGAACGCCCCGTGCTGGTCTACCTTCCACCCGGCTACGACGACGAGGACAAGCGGTACCCGTCGATCTACGTGACGATGGGCTACACCGGCCACGTCGGCATGTGGTTCAACCGGAGCCCGTTCCGGCAGCCGTACCCGGAGCTGCTGGACGCGATGTTCGCCGAGGAGGGCGCCCCGAAGGCAGTCGTCGTGTTCGTCGACTCGTGGACGAAGTTCGGCGGCAGCCAGTGCCTCGACTCGCCCGGGACCGGGCGGTACCAGTCGTACCTGTGCGACGAGATCGTGCCGTGGATCGACGCGACGTACCGCACGATCCCGGACCGCGACCACCGCGCGATCACCGGCAAGTCGAGCGGCGGCTACACCGCGATGGTGACGCCGCTGATGCGGCCCGACGTGTTCGGCGCGCTCGCGACGCACGCCGGTGATGCGCTGTTCGACGTCTGCTACCGGCCGGAGTTCCCGGAGCGGGCGCGGACCCTGCGGGACAAGTACGACGGGAGCTTCGAGAAGTACTTCGAAGTACTGGAGACCCGCGCCGGGCGGACCACGATGGAGGATCTGCACCTGCTGGAGATGTACGGGTACGCGTCGGCGTACTCGGCCGAGTCCGACGGCACCGTGCTGCTGCCGTTCGACGACGTCGGCGCGATCGTCCCCACGGTGTGGTCACGCTGGATGTCCTTCGACCCGGTCGAGATGGCGAAGCAGGAGCGGTACGCCGACGCGCTCCGCTCGCTGCGTGCCGTGTGGATCGACGCCGGCCGCCAGGACGAGTACTACCTCGACCTGGGCGCGACGGCGTTCCACCGGGCCGCGCAGCAGGGCGGCGTACCGGACGGGCGGATGCACTTCGAGCTGTTCGAGGGCACGCACGGCGGGATCGAGTACCGCTACCCGATGGCGGTGCGCTGGCTCGCGGAGCAACTCGCCTAATTGAGGTGCTGTTCGCGGGCGGGACGCCGTACCTTCGACCCATGAACTTGCCTGAGGGGATCCAGTCCCGCCCGCTGACGCTCGACGACGCCGCGGAGATGGCGGTCCTGGTCGCCGCCAAGGCGCAGGCGGATCGCGATGGGGAGAACTTCTCCGCGGAAGATCTCGCCGAAGAGCTCCGCCGGCCGGGTCTCGACCTGGAGCGGGACACGATCTCGCTCTGGGACGGCGACCGGCTGGTCGGCTACGGTCTCGCGCGCGTGTCGCAGACCGTGGTGGACGTCGACCGGGTGCAGACCGATGGCGCCGTGCACCCGGACCGGCGGGGGCGCGGCCTCGGCACCGAGCTCGTGCAGTGGCTGATCAAGCGCGCCGGCGAGCTGCACACCGCAACGCATCCGGAGGCGCCGGGCGTCGTGGGGGCCGGCGCTGTGGTCACGAACACCGGTGCGACCGAACTGCTCACGGGCTTCGGCTTCGAGCCGGTCCGGTACTACTTCGACATGCACCGACCGCTCGATCAGCCTGTCCCCGACGTAGCGGTGGCGGACGGGTTGCGGCTCGTCACGTTCGACCCGGCGTACACGAAGGAGCTGCTGGACGCCCACAACGAGTCGTTCTCGGACCACTGGGGCTTCACGCCACGCAGCCTCGAGGCCTTCCAGGCCCGCGTCGTCAACTCGCGGGCCTTCCGCGGCGGGCAGTCGTACTACGTGCTGGACGGCGACACGATCGCGACGTACGTCAACTGCTTCGAGTACGAAGCCGTCGCGGAGGCTACCGGTGTCCGTGAGCTGTACGTCGGTCAGGTCGGCACGCGGCGCGCGTACCGGGGTCGTGGGCTGGCCCGCGCGGCCCTGGCGAAGGTACTCGCCGAGGCCGCCCAGGCCGGCTACCAGCGGGCCGGGCTGGGCGTCGACGCGGACAACCCGACCGGTGCGCTGGGCCTGTACGAGAAGCTCGGCTTCACGACCCACCAGAAGTTCGTGAACTACCAGCTGGCGATCGCCGACGGAGTTGTCCACAGCTGACCGAAACCTCGGTTGAGTCGGGCCCACGCGCGGTGTCAGACTCTGCGGCGTGAGTGACGAGGAAGTGCTGCGGCTGTTGCCGATCGCGGCTGCGAGTGTTGCCCGGCGTGATGATCGGGCGGATGCGCAGCTGGCGCGGCTCGGGGCGTACGACGAGCGTGACCGGGCGCAGGTGGATCGTTGTCTGCAGGCGTTCCTCGCCAGTCTGGTGCGCGGCGCGTGGGAGCGCGGCTGGGCGCCGGCGGACGTCGTCCAGTACGGGCGTCGCGAGCTGGACGCCGGGATCGAGCCGCTGCTGCTCGCCGCGATCTCCGCGGAGCACCAGGCCTACCGGACCGACGCGATCGACCCGCGCTGGCTCGACCAGCTCGCCGAGGCCGGGGTCGCGCAGCCTTTCGCGGCCTTGAGCCTCACGTCCTGGGCGGTCGATGCGCGCCTCGGTCGGTTCCTCGTGCTCCACCACGCCTTGTCGCTGGCCGGATTCCTGCAGACGTTGCCGATCATGGCCCGGCTGTTCCCGTTACCCGGTACGCCGGCCCGCGGCGAGCGTTCCGCCGTACCGGCGAACTCCAAGATGCTCGCGCGGATCCGGGCACTGCTCGCGAAGGCGGAGGCGACCGAGTTCCCGGACGAGGCGGAAGCCCTGTCCGGCAAGGCGCAGGAGCTGATGGCGAAGTTCTCCCTCGACAGTGCGCTGGTGGAGGCGGAGCAGGAGCTGCCGGACGATTCGGCGGCGCGCCGGCTGTGGGTGGACACGCCGTACGTGTCGGCGAAGGCACAGCTCGTCGGTGCGGTCGCGGCGGCGAACCGCTGCCGTACGGTCGTGATCGACTCGCTGGCCGTCGTCACCGTGGTGGGTGCCGAGCTGGACCTGCAGCACACCGAGATCCTCAGCACATCCCTGCTGGTGCAGGCGAATCGGGCGATGCTTGCCGCAGGCAAACAAGCCGGGCGGACCCGATCGTTCCGGCAGTCCTTCCTGATGGCGTATGCGATGCGGATCGGTGAACGCCTGCAGGCGACGGCGTCCGCGGCGGAGGCCGCCGTACCGGAGACCGACGCGCAGCGGCTGCTGCCGGCGCTGAGTCAACGCGAGGAACGCGTGGAGGCCTTGTTCGCCAGGCTCTTCCCGAACACCACGAGTCGCCGGACACGGATCACGAACGGCGCCGGCTGGGAGGCCGGACTGACCGCCGCGGACCAGGCCACGCTCGACGCCCGCCGGCAGGTACGCCGATGAAGGTGCACGAGACGTCGATCGAGGGCGTGCTGCGGATCGAGCTGGAGCTCAAGCCGAACCCGGACGGCTGGTTCAAGGAGAACTTCCACCGCGCGAAGCTCGCCGCGCTCGGGATGGACGTCGTCCAGCACAACGTCGCGTACTTCGAGGACGCCGGGATCGTCCGCGGGATCCACGCCGAGCCGTGGGACAAGTACCTGTCGCCGACGTTCGGCCGGGTGTTCGCCGCACTCGTCGAGCTGCGTCCAGGTCCTCCTTTCGGCCGGGTCGAGACCTTCGAGCTCGGTCCGGCGGACGCGCTCTACGTGCCGGGCGGCGTGGGGAACTCGTTCTGCACGCTGGCACCGCACACGACGTACAACTTCCTGGTGAACGAGCACTGGTCGCCGGAGCGGGTCGCGGTCGACCTGTTCGACCCGGAGCTCGCGATCGCGTGGCCGGACCTGCCGCTCAAGTACACCGAGCGGGACGCCGCTAACCCTGCACTGGCTGAGCTGCGGGCGCTCCTGGCCTGAGTCCGCAGAGCACGATGTCGAGCAGGCGGTGCGCCTGCTCCGGCGGCGTGTCGGGTGAATGTGTGATGCCGCCGACCAGCCGCAGCAGATCCATCAGATCCACCTCGGGCCGGACGGCGCCGGCCGCTTTCGCCTTGTCCAGCAGCAGATTCCCGGCCGCCTGCACGTTCGTCTTGCAGGCGGCGAAGAACGGCGACTCCGCGCCGATGGCAAGGGTCAGCTCGTGGGAGAGGCTCTTCTTGGACACGCCGTACCTGACGAAACTGCGCAGCCAGGCGGACAGCGCCTCGAACGGCTCCAGTTCCCGATCGAAGTCGTACGCCCGGTCCACGACGGACTGGATCTCGTCGACGTAGACCGCCTCGAGCAGGGCGGTCCGGTTCGGGAAGCGGCGGTACAGGGTGCCGATACCGACGCCGGCCCGGCGGGCGATCTCCTCGAGCGCGGTGTCGGCGCCGTGCTCGGCGAACGCGTCCCGGGCGGCCGTCACCAGGCGGTCGTAGTTCCGGGCCGCGTCCGCGCGGGTCGGCCGCGTACAGGGCAGTGGTTCCGACACCATCCAGCCTCCTCCCGAGGTCTTGCCAACAATATCCCTTGCAAAGCGGAGGATGCCTCCGTATCGTATCCGGAGGAAGTCTCCGCTTTCTCTCACAACTGTAGCCCCGCTGGGGTAAGGAGCAATATGTCGGCAACAACCGCGGCGCCGCCGGGCGCCGATTCCGGCACGCCCGCGCGGCGACCGGGGGTAGTTCTCGCAGTCATCCTGGTCACCCAGCTGATGGTGATCCTCGACGGCACCGTGGTGAACATCGCGATGCCGCACATCCAGCAGGCCCTGCACTTCAGCCCGTCCAGCCTGTCCTGGGTCCAGAACGCGTACGCGCTCGCGTTCGGCGGTCTGCTGCTGCTCGGCGCCCGGGCCGGCGACCTGCTCGGCCGTCGCCGGGTGTTCGTCACCGGCGTCAGCATCTTCACACTCGCCTCACTGCTCGGCGGTCTCGCCCCGAACGCCGAACTGCTGCTCGCCGCCCGCGTCCTGCAGGGCATCGGCGGCGCGATCGCGGCCCCGGCGGCGCTGACGCTGCTGATGCTCACGTACCGCGAAGGTCCCGAGC
>NZ_DASRVN010000427.1:0-2859 GCF_035655035.1 Kribbella sp.
GTACACCGCGCCGCTGGGGGTCGGGTACATGGTCACGCCGGAGACGCATTACGGGCCGAACGTCAACGGATACGAGTACTCCGGGCGTGGGGCGTACCACTACGCCGACCGGTACGGCGTCGGCGCCGACCGGACCGTGAAGACCGGTTCCGGGTTCACCGGGCAGTACCCGGAGCCGCTCGCGAGCGTGTACGAGGACGTCTACACGTGTCCGGACGAGCTGCTGCTGTTCTTCCACCACGTCCCGTACGACCACGTGCTGCAGAGCGGGAGCACGGTGCTGCAGCACATCTACGACACCCACTTCCAGGGGTACGCCGAGGTGGAGGCGATCGTCGCGCGCTGGCGGGTGATTGCCGAGCGCTTCGAGCCCGCCGTACGGGAGAACGTCACCGCCCGCTTCGACCGGCAACTGGCCAACGCCCGGGAGTGGCGCGACCAGGTCAACACCTACTTCTATCGCCTGAGCGGCATCCCGGACACCCATGGCAGGACGATCCACCGGTAGGCTGGAGCGAAAGTTTCGGACCGGGAGGTGTGGTGGGCGAGCGGCCGACGATTGCGAAAATTGCGGAGCAGGCCGGGGTGTCGGTGCCGACCGTGTCCAAGGTGCTGAACGGGCGGTCGGACGTGGCCGCGGCGACCCGGGCCCGGATCGAGAGCCTGATCCAGGAGCACGGGTATCGACGGCGGAGCGCGAGTACTGCGGCCGGTCCGATGATCGACCTGGTGTTCAACCAGCTCGGCGGCGAATGGGCGATGGAGCTGATCCGCGGCGTCGAGGAGGTTGCCCGGTCCGAGGGCGTCGAGCTGGTGCTGTCCGAGTGCGGCGGCGCGCTCCGGCCGCGGCAGGAGTGGATCGAGTCGGTGCTGAACCGGCGGCCGGTCGGCGTGATCATGGTGTTCTCGGACCTGGATGCCGACCAGCGCGCGCAGCTGGAGACCCGGCGGATCCCGTTCGTGGTGGTGGACCCGGTCGGCGACGTCGGGGACGACGTACCGTCGATCGGCTCCGCGAACTGGAACGGCGGGCGGCTCGCCACCACGCACCTGCGTACCCTCGGGCATGAACGGATCGCGATGATCGGCGGCCCGATCGACACCCTCTGCTCCCGGCAACGCGTCGACGGCTACACCGACGCGCTCCGCTCGACCGGCGTGGAGATCGCGCCGGAGCTGATCCGGTGGGCGGACTTCGAGGTCGGCGGCGGATACCGCGAGGCGCTGACGCTGCTCCGCCTGCCCGACCCGCCGACGGCGATCTTCGCCGGGAGCGACATGCAGGCGCTCGGCGTGTACCAGGCGGCTCGTGAGCTGGGCCTCGACATCCCGCGCGATCTTTCGGTGGTCGGCTACGACGACCTCCCCGTCGCGCAGTGGGTCACGCCCGCTCTCACCACGGTCCACCAACCCCTTCACCAGATGGCCGAACTGGCCGCCCGGGTGGTCCTCGACCTCTCCCGGGGCAAGACCCCGACCGCCCTCCGTCTGGACCTGGCAGTCGACATGCGGATTCGTCACTCCACCGCGCCGCCGGTGTAGCTCGGCCGCTCGACAGGACGTATACGCCCACTGCGGCGGACTCCACGCCTGGGCACGCGAGGAAATCGGCCGGGCGGCGGCACACCTCCTGTCGCCCTGGCCGCCTCGGTTAGTCTTGCTCGCATGATCGTCGGCGTGGGTATCGATGTGGTCGACGTGGATCGGTTCATGCGGACGCTGGAGCGGACGCCGGGGTTGCGGGACCGGGTGTTCACCGCGCTGGAGGCGGTGAAGCCGCCGGCTTCGCTGGCGGCGCGGTTCGCGGCCAAGGAGGCGCTGGCGAAGGCGTTGGGGGCGCCGGCCGGGATGCACTGGCACGACGCCGAGGTACAGACCGACGAGACCGGGCGGCCGTGGCTGGAGATCACCGGTACGGTCGCGGCGCAGGCAGCCAAGCTCGGCGTCCAGAGCCTGCACCTCTCGCTCAGCCACGACGCCGGCATCGCGTCCGCGGTCGTCGTCCTGGAGGGCTGACCGATGCGCCAGGCGCACACTGTCGAGCAGGTCCGCGCGGCCGAGGCCGAGCTGATGGCCCGGCTTCCTGAGGGCACGCTGATGCAGCGCGCGGCGGCTGGCCTAGCGGTTGCCATTGGCAACTTCTTGGGTGGCACGTACGGTGCGCGGGTCGTGCTGCTGGTCGGCTCCGGGGACAACGGCGGAGACGCCCTGTACGCCGGAGCCCGCCTCGCGCGACGCGGCGCCCAGGTGACCGCCGTCCTCCTCTCCCCGAACGCCCACCAAGCCGGCCTCGCCGCCCTCCAGGCAGCCGGCGGTCGAGCCCACCCGGCCCTGCCCGCAGGGGCGCATGCTGCCGCCGCTGCCGGAGCGCAGGCTGCTCCGGCTGGTGGAGTGCAGGCTGCTCCGGTCGCCGGGGCGCACGGTGGTCCGGCTGGTGCGGTGCAGGGTGGTCCGGCTGGTGCGGTGCAGGTTTTTCCGGCTGGTGGGGTGCAGGGTGGTTCGGCCAGCGGGGTGTTGGTGGGGGCGGGGGTTGAGCATGCGATCGCGTCTGCGGATGTTGTGGTTGACGGGATTGTGGGGATCGGTGGGCGGCCGGGGCTTCGGCCCGATGCGTTGGCGGTGGTGCGGTTGGTCGAGCGGTACGGCGTACCGATCGTCGCCGTCGACACCCCGTCGGGGGTGGACGTGGACACCGGCGAGACGCCCGAGCCGCATGTGCGGGCCGCGTTGACCGTCACGTTCGGGACGCACAAGGTCTGCCATCTGGTCGATCCGGCCGCGTCCGCGTGCGGGCCGGTCCACCTGGTCGACATCGGACTGGACGTCCCGCCCGCCGAGGTCCAGTCGCTCCAGGCCGCC
>NZ_DASRVN010000428.1:0-32076 GCF_035655035.1 Kribbella sp.
CCCCAGCAACCACCGCCCCCACCCCCGCCGTTCCCGCCGCAGCTACCCCATCCGCCGTCCGCGCAGCTGCCGCCACCGCCACCGGTCTTGCGGCTGCCACTCCCGCCGCCGGTCCTACGGGCGCCACTCCTGCAGCTGCCACTGCCGCCGGCGTTCCCACGGCTACTAGTCCCACCGCCGGTCTTGCGGCCGTCACCCCCGCCGCTCCCGCGGCTGCTACCCCCGTCGCCGCCTCCGAGTCCACCTCCGCGGCTGCCATTCCGCCCGTCGCCCCCGCGGCTGCCGCGCCCACCGTGCCCTCCGCTTCCGCCCCCGTCTCCGCGCGGATGCAGCCTGTTGCCGTGCGGAACACGCCGGCGGTCCCGGCTGCGCCGATGTTCATGTCCGCCGCCGCCGTACAGCGGGCGAAGGCTCCGGTCCTGATCGGCGCCGGCGCCCGCTACGAGAACGAGCGCACAACGTACGGCGACGAAGCCGCCACGCGGCGCACCGCCGACGGAGGTGTTGAGCGGGGCGTCGGTGAGGGGCGGCGGGGCGGGGCTCTGGACGGGGAGGCGTCCGTACAGTCGGCAGGCCCGGCAGATGAGAAGGCGACTGTTCCGTTGGCTGAGTCGCCGGAGTTTGTCAAGAGTGATGAGGCGGTGCGGCGGACGGCCGCGCTGCTCGCGAGTGGAGCCTTGTTGCTGACGGCCACGAGTTGTGGGCTGATGCCGCCGAAGAACAGTTTGAGTGTGCCGGACACCCGCCCGGCGGTCACGCTGGCTGACGCGCAGGCGGTCGTGCAGCGGTACAACCAGCTCAACAACCAGGCGAACCGGACCCGCGACGCGAAGATCTCCGCGACGATCGAGGGCGACCCGACCCTCGCCCAGACCCGGGCGGGCTTCGAGATCGGCCGGAAGCTCGACGCCGCCGGCAAAGAGGTGTCGAAGCCGTTCAGCTACACGAACCCGGAGATCGGCGCCCCGCAGTTCGCGTCGTACCCGATGCGGTTCGTGGTCAGCTCCGGCATCTCGAACGCCCCGGGCAGCCGCCAGCTCGGCGTCTGGCAGCGGCAGAGCGCCGGCGCCCCGTGGCTGCTGACGCACTCGGTCTACCCGGCCAAGACGGTCCCGGTGCCGTCCCTCGACGGCCTGCGTACGCCGGACACCGCCGACCTGAACCTGCTCCGCGCGCAGCCGGGCGCCGTCGCGAAGGACCTCGCGGCGTACCTGACCGGCGGCGTGAAGGCACCGCAGGCGAAGACGTTCGCGACCTCACCCAGCCTGAAGAACCTCCTCGACCTGCGCGCGAAGACGAAGGCCTCCGACACCGCCGAGCCGTACATCGCGAGCGTCACCGACGCGTTCCTGCCGTCCGGCGACCCGCTGGCGTTCATCACCTCGAACGGCGACGCCCTGGTGTTCCTGTCGCTCACCGAGCAGTACCTGCAGCGCGTCGAGCCGGGCTCGAACGCGTACTGGACCAGCGGCGAGGCGACCGCGTTCAGCAGCATGGTCAAGTACACGCAAAGCCTGCACCAGGACTACCTGCACCAGGTCGCGCTGGTGATCCCGACGAAGGCGTCCGGCAAGCCGGTCAACGTGCTCTCGATCGAGCCGCAGCTGATCGGCGCCGGCGGACTCTGAAAATTCGACCGGTAAGCGATTGCCGAAAGATAGTTCCTACTGATTGACTCCCGGGGTCAGGTTTTCCCATCCGCCCGGGAGTACCAGTGGAGCTCACGCGTCGCCGCCTGCTGTCGTTCGTCCCTGCCACCGCCCTGCTGACCGCGGTCCGGCCTGCCGGCACCGCGGCGGCCGCGACCGCCGATCCCGGCCAACTGCTCACCAACGCGATCGCGATCTATGCCGGTACGGCGGAATCGAACGCCCGCCCGGAAGTCGCCGCGAAGGTCGCCGCGATCGACAGCACCGCCCGTACCTGGCTGTCGGCCCTCGACCGCGCCGGTACCGGCCAACTGTTCGCCGGCCTCTCCCTCGGCACCAGCGACCCGAACCTCAGCTCGTCGTACCAGCACCTCTACGAGATCGCGCTCGCCTACCGCCGCCCCGGCGCCGCGCCCGACCTGCACACCCCGGCCGTGCGCGACCGGATCGCGAACGGGCTGGTGTGGCTGTACGACAACTACTACGGCGACCAGTCGACGGGGTACTACGGCAACTGGTTCACCTGGGAGATCGGCATCTCGACGTTCGTGTCGAAGACGCTCGCGCTGATCGACGCCCCCGCCGACCTGGTCACGACGTACGTCGCCTCGATGGACGCGTACCTGCGCAACGGGAAGAACGGCGACGTCGACCTCGACTCCCGGTTCCACACCGGCGCGAACCTCGTCGACATCACCGCGAACCGGGTGCTCCAGGGCGCGCTGCTCAACGACGACGCGCGGATCCGGAAGGCGCTGCAGGACCAGTTCACGGTGTTCGCGACCGTCGATCCGTACAACCTGCAGCACGGTGTCACGGACGGGTACTACGCGGACGGGTCGTTCATCCAGCACGCGTCCGTCGCGTACACGGGCTCGTACGGGAAGGGCCTGCTCAGCCGGGTCGTGCAGACGATCAAGGTGCTCGCGGGCACGGAGTACGCGCAGGGCGACGACCTGGTCGGCGTGGTGCAGGGCTGGGTCGAGCACGGGTTCGCGCCGCTGATCTTCGAGGGCTGGATGATGGAGATCGTCAAGGGTCGCGCGGTCTCCCGGACGGGCACCGGGTACGACGACGTCGCGGTCGTCGTGGAGGCGATCGTGGACCTCGCCGACTACGCCGCCGGCCCGGACGCCGCCCGGCTGAAGGCGTTCGCGAAGTTCACGGCACGGCCGACGATCAACGCGAACAGCTTCGTGTCGCCGGTCAGCGTCGGGCGGTTCGCGGACCTCAAGGCGGACGCGTCGATCGTGCCGGCCGACCTCAACCCGGCGGCGCTCAGTACGGCGTTCAACGCGATGGACCGGACCGTGCACCGCCGGCCGGGGTACGCGTTCGCGCTGGCCCGGAACTCGTCGCGGATCAGCAAGTACGAGTACATGAGCGGGGAGAACCTGCTGCCGTGGTTCCAGGGCGACGGGGCGCACTACCTGTACCTGTCCGGGCAGGACCAGACGCAGGCGTTCGGCATCGACTACTTCACCACGGTGTCGCCGTACGCGCTCGGCGGCGTGACCGCACCGGTCCAGACGCGCAAGTCGGTACCGGAGCTGTACGGGACGGCGTACTACGACAACGCGGCCGCGGGCTTCACGGCGTCGTCGGAGTCGCAGAACACCTACGTGTACTTCCCGGTCGGGACGAACGTGTACTCCGGCGGCGCGACGCTCGACGCGTACGGCGCGGTCGGCTGGGTGCAGTCCGACGACTTCGCGTACGCGTCCCGGGCGGAACTGCCCGCGGACTTCGTGGTCTACAAGAACGCGTCGGCCACCAAGTCGTGGTTCCTGCTCGACGACGAGATCGTCGTACTGGCCGCGGGCGTCGGCGACGGCACCCGGCCGGTCACCACCACGCTCGACACCCGCATCGCGTCCGCCACCGCGCCGGTGGACGTCTCCCGGTCGTCGCGGTGGTTGCGGTACACCGACGGAACGGTTGCCGTCGGCTACTACTTCCTGCAGGCGGCGGATGTCTCGGCGCAGGTGGAGACGGTGACGCGGAGCCGGCGGGTGGTGCGTACCTCGAACCCGGACACGGCGGTCACCAAGCAGGTCTTCGCGCTCACCCATGCCCAGCCGCCCGGTCGCAAGCACACCCTCGCTTACGCATTGGTGCCCAACGCAACAGAATCCGCGCTGAACTCCTACCAGCACAACCGGCTCACCCTGCTGTCGAACACGACCAGACTCCAGGCGATCCAGCACAACGGCCTCCGCCTCACCGCTGCCAACAGCTTCTCTCCCGGCCTGCACCACCTCCCGGGCGTCACCATCGACGGCCCGGCGTCAGTACTCGTCCGCCGGCAGGCATCAGCCGTGCAGGTAGCAGTCTCCGATCCGACGACGCAGCGCGACACCATCACCGTCACGCTGCCGGCGCAGTACCTCAAACCCGCGACAGCAACCGAGGCAGTGCAGGTGACACGGACGGCGATCGGCACCAGGCTCACCTTCACCACCCACCACACCTACGGAGAGAGTCTGGCGATCACGCTTCTTCCAGCTTGGTGATCAGCGCCTGCATCGTGCGCAGGGTGGTGCGGAGATCGTCGAGATCGACGGTCTCCGCCAGCTCCGAGGTCCACGGGTGCTGGGCGACCGCGATCTGCCGGATCGCGTAGTGCCCGGCCTCGGTACAGGCGAGCAGTTTCGCCCGCCGATGCGCCGGATTCGGCCGGTACTCCGCGAGCCCGCGCTCGACCAGCAGATCCGCGATCCGCTGCACGCCCTGCCGGCTCACCCCCATGATCCGCCCGACGTCAGCCACCGAATGCGGCTCCCGCAGTACGCCGCCGAGCACCTGCCACCACGCCGCCGTCAGCCCACCGTGGGCAGCCAGCCCCTGCGCGGCCTCCATCAGCCGCGCGTTGAGCCGGAAGGTGGCGAGGACGACATCGGTCAACGCCGCACCACCCTCCGACTGCGGGCCGGGCTTCGGCCACTCGTCGCGCGGCGGAACGACCGCCGCCTCGTCCTCGCGCGTCATCCCACCAGGTTGGCGTAGGCGGCCGGGTCCGCACGGTGGAACACGCCCTCGTACGCCTCCAGCTTCCGCTCGTCCGCCAGCCCGAGCCGCTCCAGCACCGCCCGCGCGAACTGCACCGGCGAGTCCGGCCCGGCCGTGATCAGGTCCCCGCCGATCACCGCGCGCGCCTCGACGTACCCGTCCGCGCCCTGGTACCCGGTCGCCTGCAGGTACTCCTTCGCCGCGCTCGTGTGCTTCCGCCCGTCCAGCAGCCCGGCCCGCGCCAGCCCCGCCGTCGCACCACAGATCGCCGCCACCGGTACGCCGTCGTCGAGGAAGCGCCCGGCCAGCTTCGCGAACTCCTCCCCACCCCCGTTGTCCCACTGCCCCGACCCCGCCAGCACCAGCAGATCCCCGGCGTCCGGCTGCACATCCGCGATCGTCACATCCGGCACGATCCGGAGACCACCCATACTCACCACCGGCTCGAGCGACTCCCCAACCGTCACCACCCGCCACGCCTCCCCGGTAAACCGCCCGGTCCGCAACTCCACGGTCAGATACCCGACCTCCCAGTCCGCGAACGTCTCGTACACCGCCACATACGCCGTCTTCGTCATAGACAACACATTGTCATCACGACAGCATGTTGTCAATAGTTCGGACGGCGGAGGGGATTACGAGGGCGCGTCGACCGTGAGGCCGGCGGTGCGGGCGGCGTCGGCGAGGCGTTTGTCGTACGTGACGAGCGACGTGAGCGGCTGGATCCGCAGAGCCGTCGCCAGGTGGATCGCATCCAGGCTCCGCACCGTCACCGGCGGCACGGTCTGGGCGACGATCCGGCTGCCGGCGTCCAGGTCGCGGAACTCGATCAGGTCCAGCACGCGGGGCAACCGCGCCACGGCCTCCGGCGCATGGCGCGCGAGCGCCCGGAAGGACTCGATCTCGGCGAGCACCGAACTCACCCACGCGGTCTCCGCGCGCTCGTCCAGCCAGTCACGCAGCGCGGCCGACTCGGCGTCGGCGTGCACCAGCTTCACGATCGCCGCCGAGTCGAGGTAGATCATCAGCGCTCGCCGTCCCGCTCCAGGGACAGCTCCGCGCCGACGTCGACGCCGTCCGGCTCACCGATCGGCATCCGCAGTACCGCCCGGCGCATCTCGGCGGCCCGCTCCAGGCGGAGCGCCGCCTCGAGCACCGCTTGCCTGATCACCGCCGACCGCGAGCTGCCGTCGTGCGTCAGCACCTCCAACGCATGCTCGGTCTCCGCGTCGCTTCGAATGGTGATGGTGTCTGCCATGGAACTTGTGTAAGACGCATTGTCTTACACAACCAGGAAAACCTGATGCTGCTGGCGTGGGGTGGCTGGGAGGGTGGGGGGATGGGTGTGCGGGCGGTGACGTTGGATGACTGGGATGGGTTCTGGCCGTTGGTGAAGGGGTTTGGGACCGCGTTTTCGGAGGAGGAGAGTCGGGGGTTCTTTGCGGAGCTGGTGGTGGATCCGCGGTGGGTAGCGCTGGGGTACGACGACGGTGGGTTGGTGGGGTACGCGGCGGTGCAGGACTACGGGACGCATCTGCGGGGTGGGCCGCGGCATCACGGGCGGTTGCATGATCTGTATGTCGTGCCGGAGCGGCGGAGTGGCGGCGTCGGGCGGGAGTTGATGGCGGCGGTGGTCGAGTGGGCTTCGACTCGGGTGCGGTATCTGGAGTGGCAGGCGCATCACGAGCGGGCGGCGCCGTTCTACGAGGCGCTCGGGTATCGCGGGGAGCCGTGTCCGCAGCCGGAGTACCCGACGTTCGAGATCGACTTCAGAGCCTCAGCAACATAAGGCCGGCCAGCGCGGTCGCGGTGGCGGCAAGCGCCAGGGCGTGGCGTACGTCGAGGGTCGCGAGCAGGTTGGTGGACACCAGGAGTGGCACGGTTTGCACCAACGACAGCAGGGATTGCAGTCGAGTCAGGTGCGATGTCGGCGTACTGCGGACGAACACCGGAGCGAGGTGCGACGTGAACAAGCCGACGCCTAGGCCCTGCACGAGCGTGGCGCTGACGGCGAGCGGGATCGTGGGGGCCAGCGCGAGGCCGGAGATGCCTGCGGCGGCGAGTAGGCAGCCGATGCCGCCTGCTACACCCGCGCGGGAGAAGGTGCCGAAGCGTGCCACCAGAGCCGTCACCAGCAAACTCCCACAAACGTTGCCTGCGACAACAAACCCCGCTTGACCGGCCGCCCAGCCGTGCGCGCGGGCGAGCAGCGGGACGCACAGGGAGGTCACCGGCAGGACGAACGCCGCCACCAGGCCGACCACTCCCAGAACCATCCGCAGCACCGGATCCGCGATCGCCACGCGCAATCCGTCCAACGCCGCCCGCACCACCGAAGGGCGTTCGGGTTGCGGAGGTACGTCGTACGGCGGTCTCAACATCAATAAAACAAGGAACTGCACGGCGAACGTGAGACCGTCGAGTACCAACGCGCCGACCAGCCCCACCGTCGCGACGAGCATCCCACTGATCGGCCCGCCGGCGAGCGTGATGACCTGCGATGCCGAGGTGCGCAGAGCCATTGCCTGAGGCAACTGATCGTCCGGTACGAACAGCCGCGGCAGGACGCCCGACGCAGGTAGGGCGAACGCGTCGACGGTTCCAACCGTGATCGACGTCGCCAGCAACACCCCGGCCGAGACGCCCCGCACTCCGACCACGAGCGTGAGGCAGAAGCAGCACGTTCCGACGATCGCGGTGCAGCTCAGCAGCAGGCGGCGCGGGCCGATGCGGTCGCCGAGGACGCCGCCGAGCAGGAGTAGTACGGCGCGCGGCAGGGTGAACCCGGTCAGCACGAGCGCGGCGACCCGCGGGCCGATGCCGGTTGCCGCCCAGCCGAGGGCGAAGAACAGTGCGGTGTCGCCGAGTACCGAGAGGGTGGAACCTGCCAGCCAGCCGTAGTACGCCCGGTTCACCCGTCCAGCCGGACAGGCATCACCAACGTGGTGAACGTGCCCTGATCCGCCGACCTTACGACGACGGGTCGCGACGGGTCGCAGATCTCCAGCAGTACGTCGGGGCCGACGCTCGCCTCCAGCGCCGCGGCCAGCAACGCCGCGGTGAACCCGATCCGCGCGGACCCGGTCCCGATCACGTCGAGCCGCACCTCGTCGCCGATCCGCAGTACCTCCGAATCGATGTCAAAGGCAACAATCTCGCGCCCGTCCAGTGCGGCGAGCAACCGCAGGCGATCCACCACCACCCGGCAGACCGGCGGCGCCAGCCCCTCCAGGATCTGCTGGTACGCCGGATACTCCGCGTCGACGACCGCCAACTCCCGCGACTCGTCACCCCGTACGAGCACCAGCCCGCCGTCCACCTCGATCCGTACGACGTCCCCCGCCGCGACCCACCGGCTCACCGCGGCCAGGTCCGCGGCCCGTACGAGCACCCGCCTGCTCAGCCCGCCGAACTCCACCGGCCGAACACTCCGCACCGCCAACCGATACCGGTCGGTCGCCACGAACACAACTTCCTCCGCCGACAACTCGACCAGCACACAACTCAAGACGAGTCCCAAATCCCCCGCAGCCGCAGTTGGGGTAGGCGTCCCGCCGGAGCCGGACTCCTGCACCGGAGGAGCGCCCGCGGGCGTGCTGGTGGAGGGAGCGCTGGAGGCGGAGCCGGGCTCCGCCGTGGCTGGGTGGGATGTGGGTGCCCCGCCCGGCGGGCCTGCGGCGGGGGTTACCTGGCGGATGGCGCTGGCGAGTTCGGGGCCGCCGAGAAGGGCTGTGGTCTGGTGGGAGAGGAGTTGGGTGAGGAGGCGGGTGGCGGCTTCGCGGGTTGCGGTGGACTTGGCCTCCAGCGTGCGGAGGTGGGCCTGGACGAGCTCGGCGACCTCGGACGGCGGGGCGTCCAGGGCGAGGCGGACCTCCGGGAGGGGGAGGTCGATCTCGCGGAGGTCGCGGAGCAGGCGGGCGCGGCCGGCCTGGGACGGGTCGTAGTACCGGTAGCCGTTCGTCGCGTCGACCTCGGCGGGTGGGAGCAGGCCGCAGTCGTCGTAGAACCGCAGCGCGCTCGGCGCCAGCCCGACGAGCCGGGCGAACTCACTGATCGTCATGTGCCCGACCCTCACCCCTGCACCAACTCGAAGGTCAACCCGGCTTTCCGGAAACAAGCCGGCACCAGGCGGCGAAGATGTTCCGGAAAGGTCAACTCCGGAGCCGGCCCCACAGGCTGAGGGTCTTGCCGAAGCGTTCGCCACGGACCCAGTCCAGGATGCCCTTCGCGCACCGCTCCGGATTCACATCCGAAAGCACCGACCGCGGCACGTACTTGCGCATCTCGGCCGCATCCGCGAGCGCCTCGTCGATCTGCTCCTCCGGCCAACCGCGCGCGGCCAGCCGCTTCCGGCGTACGGCGTCCGGGCAGTCGAGGTGCAACCAGCGCCCCTCTGGCAGCTCGGCCGGCAGCCCCGGGGTGAGCAGCAGCACCGGGATGCCGGACCGCCGGATCAGCTCGGTGATCCGCAACCACAGCGCGTTGTACGCCGGCCAGATCGGCGCCGCCGTCGGACTGGCGATGCTGATCCCGAGCAGCCGGCCGTCGTCGTCCAGCAGCTCGTCCATGTCCATCACGACCATGTTGCCCGGACTGAGCCGGACCAGCTCGGGCACAACCGTGGTCTTTCCCGACCCGGGCGCCCCCGTCACCACGAACAACCTCGTCACAGCTCTAGTGTGCGGTCATTCCACCACGAGGCGCAGGGGAGGTCGTGCCTCGCCGGAAATCGTGGGCAGGCCGCTGGGTCCCGGAGTCACCGATCCGAGCACGCTGGAGTGCCGCGCGCCCGTGCAGCTGGGCACCGTCCCGCCGAGGCCGTGGACGGTCAGGAAGCCGAGTACGGCGAACGCGTACGCCTCCTTCGCGGCCGACGGCATACCCAGCTCGTCGGTGGTCCGGACCGGTATCTCCAGCTCGTCCGCGAGCAGATGCATGAGCACCGGGTTCCGGATCCCGCCGCCCGACGCCACCACCTCGGTCCCGCCGTACCGCCGTACCGCGTCGGCCACCGTCCGCGCGGTCAGCGTGGTCACGGTCGCGACCAGGTCCTCGGCCGGGATCACGGGCAGCCCTTCCATCGCGTGCGCGACGTACGCGAGGTTGAACAGCTCCTTCCCGGTCGACTTCGGCGCCGGGCGGCCGTAGTACGGCTCGGCCAGCAACCGGTCGAGGAGCTCGAGATGCACCTGCCCGCGCGCGGCCATCACCCCGTCCGCGTCGAACGGCTGCCCGGTCAGGTCGGCCACGACCGCGTCGATCAGCGCGTTCGCCGGACCGGTGTCGAACGCCACCGGGTCGCCGTGCACGACGGTGATGTTCGCGATGCCGCCGAGGTTGAGCGCGACGGGTACGCCGGGACGTCCGCGCAGCCACAGTACGTCGATGATGCTGACCAGCGGCGCCCCCTGACCGCCCGCGGCGACATCCCGCGCCCGCAGGTCCGACACCACCGGTACGCCGGTGGCCTCCGCGATCCAGGCGGGCTGCCCGAGCTGCAACGTCCCGCGGACCGCGCCGCCGTCGACCCAGTGGAACATCGTCTGCCCGTGCGACACGATCAGGTCCGCGTACCCGCCGCACAGCTGTTCGACCGCCTGCAGCGCGACCGCCGCGAACGCCTGCCCGATCCCCGTGTCGAGCCGGCAGACCTGCTCCATCGTGGTCGGCGCCGGCGGCAGCGCGGCCGCGACCGCCGCCCGGAGGTCGTCCGGGTACGGCTGGCTGAGCATGCCCAGCGGGGTCAGCACCAGCTGGTCCCCGTCCAGCCGCAGGTCCGCGGCGGCGGCGTCGATCGCGTCGTACGACGTCCCGGACATCAGTCCGATCACTCGCATGTCACTCCCGTCGGTGGCCGGTCGCAACCTCCAGTCTGGGTCATCGAGGCCCGGCTCCGCGAGCCCGGGCCTTGACAGCCGGTGATCACCGTTTGATGATCGGTGACGCTATACCGGTTTATCAGCAGTCGCCCCCGGCCTGACCCGTCGGCTGGCGGCAGCTACTTAACCGCTATAGCGATCCCGCCCCCTTTGACGAGGAGTCGATCAGCTCATGAAGCGAAGGACCCTGTTGTCAGCCCTGGCCGCCGGTACCGCGGCAGCCGCCACCGGTGCCGCCCTGCCGGCCGAGGCCGCGGCGAAGCGCCGCCCGCGCGCGACGACCGGACCGATCACGGTCGCGTACATCGAGGTCAACGACCACAGCATGCTCAGCGCCGGCAAGTACACGCTGGCGAACGGCGGCGCCCAGGTGATCGACATCGCGGTGATCTTCGCCGCGAACATCAACTACGACGGCTCGAAGGCATACCTGTCGTTCAACCAGCAGGTCCAGAGCGTGCTCGACAACGTCGCCACGCAGGTGCGCCCGCTGCAGCAGAAGGGCATCAAGGTACTGCTGTCGATCCTCGGCAACCACCAGGGCGCCGGCTTCGCGAACTTCCCGGACCAGGCGTCCGCGGACGCGTTCGCGCAACAGCTCGCGGACGCCGTCAACCAGTACGGCCTGGACGGCATCGACTTCGACGACGAGTACGCGGACTACGGCAACAACGGCACCGGCCAGCCGAACGACTTCTCGTTCGTGTACCTGGTGCAGGCGCTCCGCGCGAAGCTGCCGAACAAGCTGATCACGCTGTACGACATCGGCCCGGCCGCGGCCCGCCTGAGCTACAACGGCCAGAGCATCGCCGAAACCTTCGACTACGCCTGGAACCCGTACTACGGCACGTGGGGCATCCCCGCCGGCCCGAGCGAGAAGTCCCGCCTCTCCCCCGCCGCGATCTCCTACACCGGCACCAGCTCGTCCACCGCCGCCAGCCTCGCCCAGCGAACGGTCAGCGAGGGGTACGGCGTCTTCCTCACCTACAACCTCACCGAGTCGGACACGTCCGCATACATGTCCGCCTTCACCCAAAAGCTCTACGGCAGCAACACCGTCTACACGGCCTAGGCGCAAAGGAAGGCCGGCGGCGATCGCCGCCGGCCCTCGGGTTCAGCCGCGCTCTTGGCCGCCGGTCCTGCCGTCACGTGCGCTGTCGACGCGCCGCTGCAGCTCCTCAGGCGAATCCCCCCGGCCGGCGCCCTTGATGACGTTCTTCGCGGCCGCGGTCTGGCCGTTCGTCTGGAGCCGGTCGACGACCTTCCCGAACCGGCGCTGATTCGTCTCCGCCTGGTCGCCGGCCAGGTCGTCCTTCGCTTTCCCACGCCCGAAGGCCATCGCCATCTCCTCTACACCCCTGAGACCGTCAGCGGCCTCCTTCTGGTCCCCAGATATTAAGACGGCGAACGGTTCACCCAGCTAGTACGCGTACTCCCATCCCGGTTGCCAGTTGAACGGGGCAACGATCAGTTCTTCCAGCGGGCGGCCACTTCCGAGAAGGTGCTCCAACGTCCATCTGTTCGCGGAGTGGGCGACGACGAGGACCGCCGCGTCGGCGTACCACCGTTTGACGTCGGCAAGGAACGAGCGGGTCAGCTCGACGACGTCGGCGTACGACTGGCCACCGGGGAACGGCGTGTGTACGCGCTCGATGCGGGGGTCGAGGGCATCCACCGGGGCGCCGTTGAGTTCGCCGTAGTTGCATTCGCGGAGGCGCCAGTCCTGCAGGTGCGGCACCACGAAGCCGGCGACCTCCACGGTCTGGACCGCGCGCAGCAGGTCAGAGCTGAAGACCACGTCGACGTCCCGCCGGCGCTCCCCCAGTTCCTTCGCCAGGTGCACGCCTTCCGCGGACAGTTCGCCGGGCAGCCAGCCGGTGGCGATCCCGTTCTCGTTGTCGACGGTGATCGAGTGCGTCTCGTATATCAGCCTGGTCACAGGTCACAGCAAACCCCCTTTGTCTTCGTTACCGACGGGTATATACTTAAGTTACTCGTGAGTAAGGGAGCTTTCGTGAGCCATTACAAGTCGAATCTGCGGGATATCGAGTTCAACCTGCTCGAGGTTCTGGGCCGGGGTGACGTGCTCGGACAGGGCCCGTACGCCGAGATGGACGTCGACACCGCCCGGGAGGTTCTCGCGGAGGTCGACCGGCTGGCCAAGCACGAGCTGGCCGAGTCGTTCGCGGAGGCCGACCGGAACCCGCCGGTCTTCGACCCGGAGGCGCACGAGGTCCGGATGCCCGAGGCGTTCAAGAAGAGCTACCACGCCTACATGGACGCCGAGTGGTTCAAACTGGAGCTCCCGGCCGAGCTGGGCGGTCAGCCGACCCCGCCGTCGCTGCGCTGGGCCGCCGCCGAGCTGGTGCTGGGCGCCAACCCGCCGGTGCACATGTACGCCGCCGGCCCGAACTTCGCGCACGTGCTCTGGCGCAACGGCACCGAGCGGGACCAGAAGATCGCGCACCACATCATCGAGCGCGGCTGGGGCGCGACCATGGTGCTGACCGAGCCGGACGCCGGCTCCGACGTCGGCGCGGGCCGGACCAAGGCCACTCTGCAGGACGACGGCTCCTGGCACATCGAGGGCGTCAAGCGGTTCATCACCTCGGGCGAGCACGACATGACCGAGAACATCATCCACCTGGTGCTGGCCCGCCCGCAGGGCGTCGAGGGGGTCGGCGGCCCGGGCACGAAGGGCCTGAGCCTGTTCGTGGTTCCGAAGTACGACTTCGACCTCGAGACCGGTGAGCTGACCGGCGAGCGCAACGGCGCCTTCGTCACGAACGTCGAGAAGAAGATGGGCATCAAGGTCTCCACGACCTGCGAGGTGACCTTCGGCGACGGCATCCCCGCGAAGGGCTGGCTGCTCGGCGAGGTGCACGACGGCATCGCGCAGATGTTCCAGGTGATCGAGTACGCCCGGATGATGGTCGGCACCAAGGCGATCGCCACCCTCTCCACCGGCTACCTGAACGCGCTCGAGTACGCGAAGGAGCGGGTGCAGGGCGCGGACCTCACCCAGCCGGCCAAGGACGCGCCGCGGGTCACGATCACCCACCACCCCGACGTACGGCGTTCGCTGATGACGCAGAAGGCGTACGCCGAGGCGCTCCGGGCGCTGGTGCTGTTCACCGCGACGTACCAGGACCGCGCCGAGCAGGCCCGGTACGCCGGTGAGCGCGACAAGCTCGCCGAGGGCGTCAACGACCTGCTGCTGCCGCTGGTGAAGGGCTACGGCTCGGAGAAGTCCTGGACGCTGCTCGGCACCGAGTCGCTGCAGACGTTCGGCGGCTCCGGCTTCCTGCAGGACTACCCGATCGAGCAGTACGTCCGGGACGCGAAGATCGACACCCTCTACGAGGGCACGACGGCGATCCAGGGCCAGGACCTGTTCTTCCGGAAGATCATCAAGGACCAGGGCAAGGCGCTCGGCCATCTCGCCGAGCAGGTGCAGGCGTTCGTCGCCTCCGAGGCGGGCAACGGCCGCCTGAAGGAGGAGCGCGGACTGCTCGCCAAGGGCCTCGAGGACACCCAGAAGATCCTGGGCATCATGGGCCAGGCCCTGATGGCCAGCAATCCCCAGGCGGAGAACGGCGACCCCCGGAACGTCTACAAGGTCGGCCTGAACACCTCGCGGCTGCTGTTCGTCCTCGGCGACGTGGTCTGCTCGTGGCTGATGCTCCGCCAGGCCGAGGTCGCGCTGGAGCGGCTCGGCGGCGAGCTTTCCGCCGCTGACCAGGACTTCTACACCGGCAAGGTGGCCGCGGCGCAGTGGTTCGTGCGGTCCACGATGCCGTCGGTCCGGGCCGAGCGGGTGAAGGCCGAGCTCACCGACCTGGACGTGATGGACCTCCCCGAGTCCGCGTTCTGAGGCTCCTCCGGCTCGGCCACTTGCGCGGGTCGAGCCGGAGGGTTCGGGGCATGAACCCCGCCGATCTGCCCCAGGTTGCCCCACGATCTGCCCTGTTGCGGAGCGTGCGGATACGGCAACGTTTCTGCCCTGCAACACCGTGACCCTGGCTTGGTTTCCCCTGTCCGAGCCAGGGTCGCGTCAACTCCGGCGACGGGAACCGTCCGATGCCCGCGTGCGTCCGTATGCCTGTGTCCAGGTCTGGTCGTCGTACGCTGTCCGCGATGCGCGCCCGTTTCCTCACCGCCCTGCTCGCGGCCCTTGTCCTCCTCCCCGCCCTCCCGGCGCGGGCGGACACGCCCGAATTGCCGGACCGGATCGCCGCCGCCTGGCGGACCGACCACGTGTGGGTGGACCCGCGCCTGGCCGGCGGCATCCCGGCCACCGAGCTGGCCCGGGCCCGCGCCGCGATGCGGACCGCGGGCATGCCGGTGTACGTCGCGATCGTGCCGTGGACCCCGCCGATCAAGGAGGCCGGGTACAACCTGCCGACCCTGCTGCACGCCCGGATCGGTACGCCGGGGCTGTACCTGCTCGCGGTGGTGAACGACACCTACTGGTCGATCACCGCGGAGATGTACCGCCCGGGCGGGTTGCACGGCCGCGACCTGGTCAGCGTCCAGAACGACGACAAGCAGCGCCTCGACGTGGTCACGGACCGCCCGGCGCCGTCGATCGTACGGACCATCCAGGAGGCCTCGACGGCGCTCGACGGCCGCGCGCTGCCGACCGTACCGGTGGGTGACCGCCGGCCCCCGAGCGACTACAGCGACCACGGCCTGTCAGGGACCGACAAGGCGGACCGGGCGGCGTACGTCGGGATGGGGATCGGCGGGGTCCTCGGCTTCGCGCTGACGTTGCTGCTCGGGCTGCGGCGCCGCCGGCGGACGGCCAAGCAGAGCGATCCGCCGGCCAAGGACGAGCCGCCGGTCGACGCGTGGGACGTGGAGCTCAAGGCCGACGACAAGATCAAGGCCGCCGAGGGCGCCGTCGCCCGGCTCGACAAGCGCCGGAACCGGACGACCGAGCAGCTGGACCAGCGCGACGACGCGTACCGCCGGCTGGACGCGGCGCGGACGCTGCGCGCGGACCACCCGGACGACCTGCTCGCCGCGGCCGGTGCGCTGGTCCTCGCCCGGCAGGCCGAGCGGGTCGCGTCCGGCGCGGCCCTGCAGCCGCCATGCTTCTTCGACCCGCGGCACAACCCCGGTACGGCGACGGTCGACTGGTCGGACGACGTCGAGGTGCCGGCCTGCCAGCAGTGCGCGAGCGTCGTACGGCGTGGGAAGACGCCGCGCGGGCTGCGGGTGGTGTCGAAGCGCAAGCAAGTGCCGTACTGGACGCTCGACCCGGACGACAACCCGATGGTCGCGAGCGGTTTCGGCGCGCTCTCGGACGACCTGCCGGAGCGGGTCGCGGCCTGGAAGGACAAGACCCGATGAGGCGGCTACTCCTGTTGCTGACGGCAACGGTCGTACTGCTGACCGGGACCGCCTGGGCGGCTACGCCGACCGATCCGCGGATCACCGGCGCGGTCGCGGAGTGGGCGAAGCGCCCGCTCTACGTCGACCCGGACTACGTCTCGATCGCCGACCAGGACCAGGTCCTGAAGGTGCTCGCGGGGTCGAAGTTCCCCACGTACGTGGCTGTCGTACCGACCGGGGAATGGTTCCCGGAGCGGGGCGACACCGCGCTGCTGGCGGGCCGGCTCGCGGTCGCGAACGGCAAGCCCGGCGTGTACCTGGTGATGGACGGCGACCGGACGTACGGCGTCGCGCACGAGATCGCCGCGTACGCGCCGTCCTGGACCTACTCGACCGGGAAGCAGTCGCTGAGCAGCCAGCTCGCGGACTACCTGGACGGGATGAAGCAGTACACGTCGAGTACGCCGGAACCCGCCCGGACGACACCGACGCCGACCCCGACGCCCGAGCCCGAGTCGACGTCGTCCGAGGACAGGTTCACCGTCGGCAGGGCGCTCGCGAACGGCGCCGGCGGCACCGCGTTCGGGATGTTCGGCGGCGGCATCCTCGGCGGACTCGTACTGCTCGTGGCGGCGATCGCCACCCCACGACGACGGAAGGGACGCTCGTGAAGGCGCGCATTCTGCTCACCACCCTTGCTGCCGTGCTGCTCACGCTCGTCGTGGCGCCGGCCCAGGCCGCGACCCCGGCGCAGCGGGCGCAACAGATCGCGACCGCGCTGAAGAAGGACCCGCTGTACATCGACCCGGCGTACCAGACCGCGCTGCCGGCGAACCTGCGGGCGGACGTCAAGAAGAAGGCGGCCGCGCTCGGGTACCCGACGTACACGATCATCCTGCCGCTGACGCCGAGTGACGAGTTCGAGGGCAAGGAGGAGAACGTCCTCACGCTGGTCATCGACGCGCTCCGCAAGCCCGGCCTGTACGTCGTGGTCGACGGCGGCGGCCGCTTCCCGTGGTACCAGGCGAACAACCTGCCGCAGGTCAGCGACGAGAAGCTGAACGCGTCCCGGGCGCGCGCCCTGGACGACACCGGGTACGACGCGGGGCCGACCGAGGTGGTGGCCCGGATGTACGAGCTGCTCGCCCAGCCGGGGATCCCGAAGACCACCACGCGTCCGACGTCGGGTACGCCGACGACGCAACGGGACGACTCGGCGTCCGGCGGGCACGGGACCGTGATCACGCTCGGGATCGTCGGCGGTCTGCTCGTGCTGGTGGCGCTCGGCCTGGTGATCGGGCGGATGCGCGGCCGGGGTTCGGCGCCGCGCCGGGAGAAGACGTTCCAGATCCCGCCGCACGTGGCCGCGACGGTCGCGGCCGAGCGGCGCCGGAAGCTGACCCGGGACACGAGCGCGGAGCTCACCACGCTCGGCTCGCAGCTCGCGGCGCTGCCGACGACGGAGGGCGCCGGGCTGGCGCACCAGCAGGCCGCGCTCGACGATCACGCCGCCGCGTCGAAGATCCTCGACTCCACGTCGCCGGACCTCGTCGACCTGGTCGGCGCGATGGTGCTGCTGGACAAGGGCCGTCGCGAGTACGACGCCGCGGTCGCGACCGCGGCCGGCCGGCGCGTGACCGACGTACCGGACCTGTGTGCCTTCAACCCGCTGCACGGGCGGGCGACCGCGCGGCCGACCAAGGTCGAGTCCGACGGGACCACGCTGACGCTCCCGCTGTGCAACGAGTGCCGCCAGGCCCTCAAGCGCGGCGCGGCACCGGCGTCCCTGCCCGGCAAGGACGGCCCGTACTGGTACGAGGACTCCCTCTGGGCCCGCACCTTCTTCGGCACCACCGGCGACGACCTCGCCGCCGCCGTCTCCCGCGGAGAGCTGCATCGGTAGATCCCTGAGGAGTGCTCAGGGTGGCCTCGGGGGATCTGCCGGATCCTGGGGGTGCTGCTCGACGCCTACTGTCGTTGCGACAACGCGGGTGGGCTCGAGAAGAGGCGGACGATGGCGGAGAACAAGCAGCTCGGCGTGATCCTGCTGGTAGCGGCCGCCGGGCTGGCGTTCTGGCAGTTCGGGGACCGGAACTCCGACGACACACACAAGGTCGACGGCAAGATCACCTCGGTCCAGCTGGCCGCCGGCCACTCCGACATCACGATCAGGGTCTCCGACGACGACACGACGAGCGTGCGGGAGAAGCGCACCTTCTGGCTCTTCAAGCACGGCGACGCGTACTCGGTGCACGACGGCGTACTCAAGCTGGACGGCGACTGCGGCTGGGGGTGCAGCGCGGACTACGAGGTCACCGTCCCGCGCGGCACGAAGGTGACCGGCGACAACGGCAGCGGCGACGTCCAGCTGACCGGCGTCGGCGGCGTCGACGCGAAGTCCACCTCGGGCAAGCTCGAACTCCGCGACATCGACGGCGACGTCAACCTCGACGTAAGGTCCGGCGACGTGTCGGTGCACGGCCTGAACGGCAAGCTCGACGTCAAGGCGAACTCCGGCGACATCGAGGGCAAGGACCTGAAGGGCGGCCCGGTCGACGTCGAGACCACGTCCGGCGACATCGAACTCAACCTCGCCGAGGCCGACGACGTCAACGCCAAGGGCACCAGCGGCAACATCGAGATCACCGCCCCCGGCACCGACTACAAGGTCACCACCGACTCCCGGCACGGCGACGTGAACAACAACCTCGGCAACACCGACAGCGGCTCGCACTCCGTCTCGGCCACCACCACCTCCGGCGACATCGAGCTCAAGACCAGCTGAGCACTACTCGTTCACGTCCCGGTGGTGTTCCTCGACGACTCGGTACTCCTCCTCGACGGCCGGGTCGATGGCGTTGGTCTCCACCCGGCGGCGGCGGTTGGTGATGTAGAACGACAGCAGGATGCCGGCCAGGCCGGCCAGCATCAGGATGTAGCCGACCACCTGCAGGTTCACCGCGCCGGCGCTGTCCCGCACGGCGAACGCCAGGATGGCACCGACCGCCATCAGAAAGATCCCCACACCGATACTCATCGACGTCCTCGCTTCCGTCGGGGCCGCGACTGTCTGACGCCTCCCTGTACCCGAACCACAAACTCCTAGCTGCCGCCGGACAGCACCAGTTCGAGCCGGTTCCGGCCGGCGGGCGTGATCGTGACCGGCACGCCCCAGTCCTGGCGGTGCATGTGGCAGGCGGGGAACTCGACCTCGGCGGAGTCGTCACAGGAAGCGGCCTGGACCGCTACATGCAGTACGCCGGAACCCGCGTGCGGATCGATGACGAGTCGGCGTACCAGGTCCGTGGAGTCGCCGGCGCCTTCACGGAGCAGGTTGTCCGGGGTGGACGAGACCAGCAGCCGGGTCGACGGGCCGTACCGGTCGTCGAGCTTCTGGCCGGGCGGCGGCGTGAAGACGACCTCGAGAGTGACGTCCCCGGCCGCCAGGTCCATCGGCGGGCGCTGGGTACGGGTGCTGAACTCGTCAGCGGTCGCCGACGCGCCGAGCGGGATCCGGGTCAGCCGGTGCGCGGCCGACTCGACGACGAGCAGTTCGTTGCCTACGACAACGGCACCGCTCGGCTCGGCGAGCCCGGTGGCCATCGTCTCGAGCGTCTCGGTCGCCGGGTCATACCGCCGTACGGCGCCGTTGTACGTATCCGCGACCGCAATCGAACCGTCCGGCAGCACCGTCACGCCGAGCGGATGCTGCAGCAGCGCCTCGCTCGCCTTGCCGTCGCGCAGCCCGAAGTCGAACAGCCCGGTGCCGACGGCAGTGTGTACGGACGTGTCGATCCAGCGCAGCGCCGAGATCTCCGAGTCCGCGAGCCACAGCCGCTCGCCGTCCGTCGCGAGTCCGCTGGTCTGCGCGAACCACGCCTCGTCGAGCGGCCCGTCCTTCAACCCTTCGTTGGTCGTCCCGGCAGCCACCGCGGTCGCGCCGGTGAACGGGTCGTACGTCCACAGCTGGTGCACGCCGGCCATCGCGATCCACACCTTGCTGTCCCACCACGCGACGTCCCACGGCGAACTCAGTACGTCGGTCCCGTCCCCGTCCATCCACTGCTTCCCGGTGCCGGCCAGGGTCGTTACCTCACCGCTCTGCAGATGGATCCCGCGGACCGCATGGTTGACCGTGTCCGCCACGACCACGTCGTACCCGACTCGGGCCGCCACCTCGTCCGGGAGCAGCGTCAGTCCGTTGGGCTCGGAGAACCGCGCCTCGGAGGCGCCTCCGTCCACGAAACCACGCTCACCGGTCCCGATCCGCCGTACGACGGTGGTCGCGTCCTTCTCAAGCTCCACGATGCTGTGGTTGCCGGCGTCCGCGACCAGGAACCCGTTGTCCAGGGCAACCACCTTCGCCGGGAAGCGCAGGTCGGTCGGCTCGGCCACGGGCGCGACGTACGGCGACCTGCCGCGGGTCAACGTACCGGCGGCCTCGTGCTCGACGACAAGCTCCGCCAGCAACGCATCCAGCGCGTGCAGGTGCCCTTCACCGGAGTACTGCGCGACGATGTACCCATTCGGATCCACCAGTACGAGGGTCGGCCACGCGCGGGCCGTGTAGTTCTGCCAGGTGACGAGCTCCGGGTCGTCCAGCACCGGATGCGCCACCTCGTACCGCTCGACGGCCGCCCGGACCGCCGCCTCCTCACCCTCGTGCGCGAACTTCGGCGAATGCACCCCGACGATCACCAGCGCATCGCCGTACTTCTCCTCCAGCGGCCGCAACTCGTCCAGCACATGCAGGCAGTTGATACAGCAGAACGTCCAGAAGTCCAGCAACAAGAACCGCCCCCGGAAGTCGGCCAACGCCAACTCCCGACCGCCCGTGTTCAGCCACCCACGACCAACCAGCTCCGGTGCTCTCACTCTCGCCACCCAACGAGCGTACGCGACCTCCGAGACGCCTCCGCCGCACACGTCGCGTGGATCTCGCGGGAGGTGACAGGGTGTGGGTATGGCAGGGGAACCCCTCGGGATGCCGGAGTCGGGCTGGCAGCAGCCGCTTGCTCCGGCCCTTGCGGAGTATGCGGCTCGGGATCACCGGATTCGCGGGATCAGCGTTCACGGGTCGGCGTCCGGGGACGGGGAGACGCTGGATCGGTGGTCCGACCTGGACATCTCGATCACGGCGGACGAACCGGGCGCGGTGGTCGACGAACTGGTCGAGGAGATCGCCGTACGGCACTCGCCGGTGTTCCGTCGGCGACCACGGTCCGCTGATGGCTCTACTCGATGCCGTCGACAACTACTCCTGAACGTCGTCAGCGCGGCAGGATCAGGGTGTCCGTCAGGAGTTTCGCGGTCTTGCGCAACGTGGCGGGAGAGGACGACAGGTCGGTGGCGAGGGTGTAGGGGGTGAGGGTCTCGCCGGGGCCGACCAGGCGGTGGCGGTGGGCGATCAGCCAGACGATGGCGCGCGGCCAGGTCGAGAGGCGGGCCTTGGCGAGGAGATCGGGGGCGTCGCGGACCAGGCGTTCGGCGATGTCGAACGCGTCCGGGGCGTACGCCGTACCCAAGGTCTCGCCGGCCATCAGCCAGGCATGCGGGGCCAGCACCGACAAGGTGGCGGCCTGGTGGTTGTCCAGGCCCTGGAGGTCGGGCTGCGGCGGGGAGCCGAGGCCGGCCAACGCGCGGTAGGCGTCCTCGAGGTCGTTGGTCGTGTCGTCGAGGAACACGCGCTCGCCGGGCTTCGAGCCGACCGGGTCGATCATCGCGGCGGCCTTCAGCGCGGGCTGCCAGACGTCGACCGCGTCGACCGCCTCGTCGACGGTGTCCAGCGGCAGGCTGCCGCGGTCGCCGGCGAACTCGAGCCAGGCCTTCACCACCACCGGCACCGCGTCGAAGTAGGTGCTGTCGGCAAGCACCTTCCGGGGCAGCCAGTGCGCCAGGAACAGCTCGACCAGCACCCCACTGACCCGCAGCGGACCGCCGACGGTGTGGTCGACCGCGTGATCGATCCAGAGCCGGACGATGTCCGGTGCGTCGTCGGGCAGACCAACGGCGAACCGCGACTCGAGGAAGTCCTCGACCAGCTGCTCACGCTGCCGCGGGGTGAGCAACGGCCGCATCGGCGGCCGCACCGGGCGCTCCGGCAGCTGGGTCAGCCGGTTCACCAGCAGGCCGGTGAAGAACTCGAAGTCCTCGCTGACCGGCGGATCGTCGTAGTCCCGGGTCTCGCCGAGCGCCTGCAGGATGATCCCGGCCGCGACCGGCGGCCGCACGGTCCGGATGGTCACCCGGCCGCCGCGCTGGTACGCCTCCAGGACGCGGTCCACCGGCGGGCCGACGAACACGTCCTTGATGATCGCGCCGAGGTTGTTGTCGATGAACACCACCACGGTGTGCGGATGCTGCTCGTCGTCGTAGTCCAGCACGACGCTCAGCCCGTCGCCGGTGATGTCCTCGGACACGATCGCGCTGGTCAGCCGGAACCCGGCGATCCGGGTCACCCACTCGGGCACCTCGTCCTGCGTCCGCAGCCGGGACACGTGGGCCCGCTGCAGCGGCAGCCGGCCGGCCGGACCGACGGTCCGGGCCAGGCTGGTCAGCAGCACGAAGGACTCCAGGTCGCGGCGCTCACCGAGCACCCGGGCTGCGTCGGCCCAGAAGAAGCGCTCCACCTCACCGATCTCGTCCGGCCGCCCGGCCGGCCACAGCTGATCGGCGAGCATCGCCGCCGAGCGGGCCACGGACGCCTCGGCGATCACCGGGTGCAGCGCGGCGGGCGCCGCGGCCAGGTCGAGGGCAAGCGTTTCCAGCAGGGTCTCCAGCACGGCGACACTCGGCGTGGTGTCGACATCGACACCCGCCGGCGGCGCGTACGGTTCGCCGGGATCGGAGCCGACGAGCCGCAAATGGCTGCGCCGTCCGTCCCGTCCACTCGGAGACTTGGTCACCTCCGTGAGATTACCGTCCGCCGCCGGTCCGCCGCAGGCCCCTGCGCGCGTCCTGTGGATAACTCGGACGACGACGGCCCGTACGCGGGTGCGCACGGGCCGTCGGCAGTACTCCGGAAGGTCAGCCCTTCAGCGCGCCCGCCATCAGGCCGCCGATGAACCAGCGACCGAGCACGATGTAGACGATCAGCGTCGGCAGCGAGGTGATCAGCGCCCCGGCCATGCTGGCCGCGTAGTCGACCTTCTGGCCACCTGCCAGTGCCGCCAGCCCGAGCGTCACCGGACCGTTGTCCTGCTGGGTCAGGAACAGCGCGAACAGGAAGTCGTTCCAGACCGAGGTGAACTGCCAGATCAGCGTCACCACGAACCCGGAGATCGAGATCGGCAGGATGATCCGCAGGTACGTCTGGACCAGCCCGGCACCGTCCACCCGGGCCGACTCGATGATCTCGTTCGGTACCACGGTGGCGTAGTAGTTCCGGAAGATCAGGGTGCAGATCGGGATGCCGTAGATGCAGTGCGCGATGATCAGCGTCGGCACACCCCGGGTGACGTCCAGCGTGGTGAACGTCGTCCGCAGCGGCAGCATCACCGCCTGGTACGGGATGAACATCCCGAACAGGATGAACGCGAACACGACGTTCGCCCCCGGGAACCGCCAGCGGGCCAGCACGAACCCGTTCACGGACCCGATCAGCGAGGAGATGATCGCGGCCGGGATCGCCAGCGACAGCGACCGGATCATGTACGGCTGGAGTACGTCCCAGGCCTTGCGCCAGGGATCCAGCGTCCAGGTCTTCGGCAGGCTCCACTGCGAGGCGGCCGTGGTGTCGCCGGAGGTCTTGAAGCTGGTGACCAGTACGACGTACACCGGGATCAGCACGAACAGCAGGAACAGCAGCAGCAGGACGTACCGAACCGTCCGGCTGCGCCGGGTCGAGCCGTCCGCGATCACGCCGCGCTTCTTCGGCGGCTTCCGGCGGACCGCCGCGGCAGCCTGACCGGTGGCGGCAGCAGTATCGACGCTCATTCCTCGTTCTCCTGCCGGACGGTGTAGGCGATGTACGGGATGACCAGGACGGCGACGACGGCGAGCAGCACGATCGCGATCGCGGCTGACTTCGCCATGTCGCTGCGCAGCAAGGTGTTCCACATGTAGACCGCGGGCACCTCGGTACGGAACTGGTTCGGCCCGGTGATCGCGTAGATCAGGTCGAACAGCTTCAGCGACATGTGCCCGAGGATGATCAGCGCGGACAGCGCGATCGGCGACAGCTGCGGGAACAGCACGTGCCGGTACAGCTTGAACTCCGACGCCCCGTCCACCCGGGCCGCCTCGCGCAGCTCCGGCGGGATCCCCCGGAAACCGGCCAGGAACAGCGCCATGATGTACCCCGACAGCTGCCAGACCGCAGGCAGCGCGATGGACGCCATCGTCGTCCATCTACTACCGGCCGTCCACCACGGATTCTCCAGGAAGTTCAGATGGAGGATCTCGAACAGCCGGTTCAGACCGCGGGCGTCGGCGCCCTGGGACGGGTTCAGCAGCCAGCCCCAGACCACCCCGGAGGCGATCATCGAGATCGCCATCGGGAACAGGTAGATCGACCGGAAGATCGACTCGCCGGGCACGCCCTTCTCCAGCAGCAGTGCCCAGAGCAGGCCGAAGATCAGCGTGCCCACGATGAACGCCACCGTGAGCACGCCGAGGTTCTTCAGCGAGTTGAGGAACCGGTCCTCACCGAACAGATGCCCGTAGTTCTCGAACCCGACGTAGTCGGCCGGGCCCTTGCGGGCCGTGTGCCGGTTCGTCAGCGAGGTGTTGAAGGACCACGCGATCAGCCCGTAGACGAAGTACCCGAGCAAGAGCACGGTCGGCAGCAGCACCAGGGCTCCGGGTCCCCAGGTGCGGATTCTTCCGTGCACGCTCAGTCCTCCAACTCGTCAGCTCGCAACTCGCGACACATCAGCTCGTCTTCATCGCGGTACCGAGCGCGGACTGCAGTTTCGCGACGTCCGGGCTGCCGCTGAACTGGCTCAGCGCGGACAGGATGTCGTTGTTCTGGCCCAGCGTGCACGCGGCACCGTGGGCGCAGGACGGGACGATCTGGTCCTTCTTCCAGTCCGCCATCGCCGACTGCTGGTACTTCGGGTAGTCCGCCGGGTTGGCGTCCGAGCGGGCCGGGATCGAGCCCTTCTTGGTGTTGAACGCCTTCTGGCCCTCGGCCGAGCCGACGGTCTTCAGCCAGCACTTGGCACCGTCGGGGTCCGCACCGTTGGTCGGCAGCGTGAACGAGTCGGACAGGAACTGGAACGCCTCGGAGGTACCCGGGGCCGGCCAGTAGGTGTACGCCGTGTCCGGGATCTTGTCCGCGAGCTGCTGCGCGGCGACCCAGTCACCCATCAGCGTGTAGCCGGCCTTGCCGCTGTTCACGTAGCCCAGCGCGTCCGGCCAGTCGATCGCCTCGCGGTCGCTGTTGGTGAAGGTGAGCAGCGTCTTGTACTTGTTCAGCGCCGCCGTCACGTCGCCACCGGCCCAGGGGGTCTTGCCGTCCCAGAGGCCCTTGAACTTGTCCGGACCGAGCTCGGCCAGCAGTACGGCCTCGACCAGCATCTCCTGGGCGAAGCCCTTCGAGATCGCCAGCGGCGCGGTCACACCCGCTGCCTTCAGCTTGGTCAGGTCGGCGATCCACGCGTCCACGTTGGCCGGAGCCTTGGTGGCGTCGAGGTTCGCCTTCTTCAGTACGGTCGGGTTCGCCCAGACCATGTTGGCCCGGTGGACGTTGGCCGGGATCGAGTAGATCTTGCCGTCCACGGTCAGGTTGTCGATCAGGTTCTGCGGGAAGGCCTTGTCCAGCCCGTAGTCCTTGTACAGCTGGCTGACGTCGTCGACCTGGCCGGCGTTGATGTAGTCCTTCAGCTCGGCACCCGCGTGCGCCTGGAACGTGGACGGCGGCTTGCCCGCCTGCAGGTCGTTCGCCAGTACCTGCTTGGCGTTCGAGCCCGCGCCACCGGCGACGGCCGAGTTCACGAACTTGTAGTCCTTGCACGCGGTGCCGAACACCGACACCAGGCCGTCCAGACCGGCCTTCTCACCACCGTCGGCCCACCAGGTGAAGACCGTGACGTCCTTGCTCGCGGACGAGTTGCCGCCACCACTGCTGTTGTCGCTGTTCCCGCAGGCGCTCACCGCGAGAAGACCCGCCGCACCCACCAGCGCCAGGGTCTTACTCAGACCACCACGCATGTTTCACTCTCCGATCAGTTGTGATGGAGCCACCTGTGACAACGTTGCCCCCTTGACCGGCCCCACTCTGGAACTGTTACTCGCGAGTGTCAACGTTCCGCGCAGGCGCGTTGCGCAGCCGTGACCCCGTACACCTTGACGGTGTGAGAGCGCGCACATTCCTTGTTCGAACACCGTTTACGCGCACAGCCGTTGCGCGGAACGTCAGGGCCGGAGCAGTACCTTGATCGAACGCCGCTCGTGCATCGCGGCGTACCCCTCGGCCACCTCCGCGAGCGGGAGCTCCGAGTCGAACACCTTGCCCGGATCGATCTCGCCGGCCAGTACGTCGGCCATCAGGTCCGGCAGGTACGCCCGGCACGGTGCCGCCCCGCCGTTCAGGCCGACGTTTCGCGAGAACATCGTCCCGATCGGCACCTCGACCCCGTGCGGTACGCCGACGAACCCGACCGTGGCCCCGGCCCGCGCGACCTCGAACGCGGTGGTCATCGACTGCTCGGTGCCGACACACTCTAGTACGGCGTCCGCGCCGACGCCGTTCGTCAGCTCCAGTACGGCGTCCCGCGCCGCGTCGCCGCGTTCGGAAATGATGTCGGTGGCACCGAATTCCTTCGCCAGCTTCTGCCGGGGCTCATGCCGCGACAGGGCAACGACCCGCTTCGCACCCATCCGGGACGCCGCCAGTACGCCGCAGAGCCCGACCGCGCCGTCGCCCACGACGACGACCGTGTCACCGGCCTTCACGCGGGCCGATCGCGCCGCGTGCCATCCGGTACCCATCACATCGGAAAGCGTCAGCAGTGACGGGACGAGCGAGTCGTCCGGCACCTCGGGCGTCGCGACCAGCGTGCCGTCGGCGTACGGAAGCTTCACGTACTCGCCCTGACCGCCGTCCGCCTTCGCGCTGCCGTAACCGACCAGGTTCTGGCAGGCGGTCTGGTACCCGGCCAGGCAATGCGGGCAGGTCCCGTCGCTGACCACGAACGGCGCGATCACGAAGTCGCCCGGCTTGACGGTCCGGACCTCGGAGCCGATCTCCTGGACGATGCCGACGAACTCGTGCCCGATCGGCCGCGGCTGCTTCACCGGGTTCTCCCCGCGGTACGGCCACAGGTCCGAGCCACAGATGCACGAGGCAACGACCTTGACCACCGCGTCACCCGGCCCGTCGATCTTCGGATCCGGCCGCTCTTCCAGCCGCACGTCGAACGCTCCGTGAATCACCGTGGCTCGCATACCGGTCAGCGTAGTTCAGCCCGCAACCACCTCGAAAACCACCGCCCGCGACGCAGCAGCCGCAACCGCCCGCTCGGCACTGGCTAGATAGTCGAGTACCGGCCGCGGCGGTGTATCAGGGCGGGTGCGTCGTCGGCGTTGAACTCCACGTGGGCGATCTTCAGCTGGACCTGCAGGCCCCAGCCGACCTCTGGTGGGTCCGGGTCGACGAGGGTGCAGCCGGCCCAGGTGCTGACGCCGACCGGGGCCGGGCCCCACTCGGTGTCCGTCCAGTCGATCAGCTTGAACGGGCCGCCCGGCGCCGGCGCGACGTACCCGAAGGCGTCGGCCAGCTGCCGGTGCGGTTCGCCGAGCAGCGCCACCACGGCGGTCCTTGCCGCACGCAACGTCTCCCACAGGTCCGACTCCGGGTCCAGCAGCCCGATCACGTACCCGGGCTCACCGTCCGCGACCAGCATCGACGACACCGTGAGCCCGGCCCGCTTCCCCTCGTACGCCGTCGTCCACAGCCCCACCGGCGACGGCAACCGCCCGCGAAACCGCCGTACCGGACTCCGCTCCGACTCCGGCGGCAGGAAGGGGTGATCGCTGTGAATGGTCACCCGGCCACGGTAACGCGCTCCGGCAGGGTGAACCCGTCGATGGGGTACAGGGTGACGCCGCTGGAACCGCGCACCGTCTCGACGGTGCCGTCCGCGGCGAACGTGAAGCGGTACGACTCGCCGTACGAGCCGTCGTAGCCGCCGGTGACCCGCAACGTGTCCCCGTCCGCCTCGAGCGGCTGCGGCTCGTCGGCGGGGTCCGGCGCCGCCGGGTCCGTCCCGTACAGGCGGCCGCCCAGCAGGACGATGTCGACGACGCCCCAGAGGTTCGCATAGCGGCCGGTGAACCGGCCGAGACCGGTCGTGTCGCCCCGCTCCTTCGACTGCGCGAGGTCGATCAGCTTCAGGAGCCCCTCGGCCAGCTGCCCCGCGGGGCCGTCGATCGCGTTGGTCAGCACCGAGACGGCCAGGTGCCGTTCGGGGTCGAAGAGGCTCCGGGTGATGTGGCCCGGGTACCCGCCGCCGTGCCCGAAGACGTCCCGGTCGCCGACCTTCGAGATCGACATGCCCAGGCCGTACCGGCCCTTCTCGTCGGAGCCGGTCACCCACAGCGGGTGCTGCATCTCGCGCTTGGACTTGTCCGTCAGCAGGCGGTCGTCGCCGGGCAGGTGCGCGGAGAAGTACGTCACCAGGTCGCGCGCGTTGCCGAAGAACCCGGTCGCCGACGCCAGCGCGCGCGTGTCCACGTGCTCGATCGGTACGCGCTTCTCGGCGTACGCCAGCGCGCTGTATCCGGCCGCGTACTCCGGCAGCCGCTCCGGGTCCAGCTCCGGACCGAGCGAGGACAGCCCGAGCTTGTCCACAATCGCGGTCTGGACATAGGCGTTGTACGGCGTCCCGCTGGCCGCCTCGATGACGAGACCGAGCAGGCCGTACCCGATGTTCGAGTACTTGAAGCGCTCGTTCTCCGAGATCACGACCGACGTCTCCTCCCGCAGTACGTCGAGCAACTGGTCGCGGTCCGGGAAGCCCTTCGCCAGCTGCCACCAGTCGGCATCGGCACCGTCCCGGGTGATGCCGCCGGCGTGCGCGAGCAGCTCGCGGACGGTCCGCTCGCCGATCGGCGTACCGACGATCTCGGTGACGTGCTGCGCCGCCTTGTCGTCCAGCCGCAGCCGGCCCTGCTCGACCAGCTGCAGGATCGCGGTGCCGGTGAACGTCTTCGAGTGCGACGCGATCCGGAACAGGTGCTGGCCGGTCAGCGGTACGTCGTTCTCCACGTCGGCGTGACCGTACGCGGCGGAGAACACCACCCGGTCGCCGGCGTACACCGCGACCTGGACCCCGGGGATCCGTTGGTAGTGCTGGTTGAACTTGAGCCAGCTGTCGTAGTAAGCGAGCGCTTCGCGCAGGTTTTCGGAATCCAAGGCCTCAGACATGACGCCTAGATTGAATGACGCGGAAGCGACTCGCAACGTAAGCGCCGTCGGTGTATGTCGCGTTCGCCGCCGGATTGGCCCCGGTGCCGTGGAAGTCACTGAACGCTGCCGACTGGTTCACGAACACCTGGCCGGTGAGATTCTCGGACAGCGCGACGCCCGCGTCGAGGGCCGCGTCCCGGGCCTCGTCGAGGACCTTCGGGTCGGTCGAGTAGATCCCGGCGGTCATCGCGCCGTCCTCGATCACCGTCGACCGGAACAGCTCGATCGACTGCGCGGTGTCGGCGGTCTTGACGAGGAACGACACCGGCCCGAAGCACTCCCGCCCGTACAGGTCGGCGTCCTCGGCGTCGATCGCGACCAGCAGCGGCGTCCGGACGACCGCCTCCGGGAACGCCGGGTGCTGGATCGCGCGCGACGGGAGCACCACGTCGCCGTACTCGCCGGCCAGCTCGAGGCGGCTGATCACGGCCTGGTTGACGATGCCGCCGAGGATCTCGACCGCGCGGGCGTCGTCGCCGAGCAGCCTGCCGATCGCGGCCGCGATCCCGGCGCCGACCTCCTCCAAGGATTTGTGGCCCTCGTCGGTCTCGATACCGCCGGCCGGGACGAACAGGTTCTGGGTGGTGGTGCACATCTGGCCCGAGTACAGGCTCAGCGTGAAGGCGAGATTGTTGCAGAGCGCCTTGAAGGAGTCGGTGGAGTCGATGATCACCGCGTTCACGCCGGCCTTCTCGGTGAAGACGGCGGCCTGGGTGGCGTTCTGCTCGAGCCACACGCCGAACTCGCTGCTGCCGGTGAAGTCGATCAGCTTCACCTCCGGGCGCTGGGCCAGGGGCTTGGCCAGGCCGTCGCCGCCCCGCTCGGTGGCCAGGGTGACCAGGTTCGGGTCGAAGCCGGCCTCGGCGAGCACCTCGCGGCAGACCTCGACCGTGATCGCCAGCGGCAGCACGGCGAGCGGGTGCGGCTTCACCACGACGGCGTTGCCGGTGACCAGGGAGGCGAACAGGCCGGGCCAGGAGTTCCAGGTCGGGAACGTGTTGCAGCCGATCACCAGCGCGACGCCGCGGCCCGTGACCGTGAACGTCTTCTCCATCCGGATCGGGTCGCCCTTGGCGGGCTTCTCCCAGGTCGCGGTGGCCGGGTACCGGTTCATCTCCTCGTACGCGTACGCGACCGCCTCCAGCGCCCGGTCCAGCGCGTGCGCGCCGCCGGCCTGGAACGCCATCACGAACGCCTGCCCGCTGGTGTGCTGGACCGCGTTCGCCAGCTCGAAGATCCGCCGGTGCAGCCGGTCGAGGATCTCCAGCGTGACCCCGGTACGACCGTCGATCCCGGCCCGCCGCCAGTCCGCGAGGCCCTGCCGGGCGGCCGCGAGCAGCTCGTCCAGGCCCTCTTCGACCACCCGCGGGTACGCGACCTCCATCGCGATCCCGTACGGCGACTGCTCGGTGACGACCGTGCCGCGGGCGCCCGGGATGTCGAGCGGGTACGCCGTACCGAGATGGGCCTCGAACGCCGCCTTGCCGTCCGCCGCCGCGGTCTCGCCGTACACCCGGGGGCTCGGCGACTCGGGGAACGCGGAGTGGTAGCCGCGGTCGTGGATCGCCTTCAGCGCGCCGTCGAGGCGCTCACGGTGGGAGGAGAGCAGGTCCGTGGTCATGACTGCGATGTTACAGTCATTGGCGCAACCGGTACTAGGGTGTCACAAGCCTACTTCTGACAGGGCTGGCGTATGGATGACTTGGCGGCGCGGGTGGCGGCGGCGATGTGGGCGGAGGACACCGCCAGCGCCGGGCTCGGGATGAAACTGGTCGAGGTCGGCGACGGGACCGCGCGGCTGGAGATGACTGTCCGCGAGGACATGGTCAACGGGCACGGAATCGCGCATGGTGGATTCGTGTTCAGTCTGGCCGACTCGGCGTTCGCGTTCGCGTGCAACTCGCGCAACCGGGTCACGGTCGCGCAGGCCTGCGACATCGTGTTCGTGGCCCCGGCGCGCCGCGGCGACGTACTGGTCGCCGAGGCGCACGAGCGGACCACGTTCGGCCGGAACGCGATCTACGACATCACGGTCACCCGCGGCGACGAGGTGATCGCCGAGTTCCGCGGCCGCAGCCGGCAACTGCCGGGCACGATCATTCCGGAGGAACAACATGACTCGTGAGGCGTTTCTGGTCGACGGAGTACGGACGCCGATCGGGCGGTACGCCGGGGCACTGTCGGCGGTCCGGCCCGACGACCTCGCCGCGCACGTCATCTCGTCGCTGCTGAACCGGACCGCGCTGGACCCGGCCCGGATCGACGACGTGATCCTCGGCTGCGCGAACCAGGCCGGCGAGGACAACCGGAACGTCGCCCGGATGGCGGTGCTGCTCGCCGGACTGCCGGACTCGGTGCCCGGTACGACGATCAACCGGCTGTGCGGGTCCGGGCTGGACGCGGTCGCGTACGCGGCCCGGTCGATCATTGCCGGGGACAACGACATCGTGGTGGCCGGCGGCGTGGAGTCGATGTCGCGGGCGCCGTTCGTGATGCCGAAGGCGACGACCGCGTTCGCACGGCAGGCGGAGGTGTTCGACACCACGATCGGGTGGCGGTTCGTGAATCCGGTGCTGCGGGCGCAGTACGGGATCGACTCGATGCCGGAGACGGCGGAGAACGTGGCTGCCGAGTTCGGGATCAGCCGTGAGGATCAGGACCTGTTCGCGTTGCGGTCGCAGCAGCGGGCGGCGAAGGCGCAGGCGAACGGGCGGCTGGCGGAGGAGATCGTCTCGGTCGACGTACCCGGGAAGCGTTCTACGACCACCGTTGATGCCGACGAACATCCGCG
>NZ_DASRVN010000429.1:0-1537 GCF_035655035.1 Kribbella sp.
ACCCCCTCGGACAGCAGCAGGTCCTGAGCGCCGACCACCATCGCGTACGGGCCGCAGAGGAACCACTCGTCGACCGAGTCCAGCGGCAGGATCGTCGCGAACATCCGCCGCAACCGGTCGGCGTCGATCCGCCCGCTGAACAGCTCCACCTCGGTCGACTCGCGAGACAGCACGTGCACGAGGTGGAAGCGCTCGGCGTACCGGTCCTTCAGGTCCGCGAGATCGTCGGAGAACATCACCGACCCGGCGGTCCGGTTGCCGTACAGCAGCGTGACGCGACTGGACGGCTCGACCGCGAGGATCGTCGCGACGAGTGAGAGTACGGGCGTGATGCCGCTGCCGGCCGCGACAAACGCGTAGTGCTTGGCGTTGGCGGCGTCGAGCGACGTACCGAACCGGCCGAGCGGGGTCATCACCTCGAGTTCGTCGCCGACGCGCAGGTCGCGGGCGGCGTACGCCGAGAACTCGCCGCCGGGGATCCGTTTGACGCCGATCCGCAGGACGCCGGAGCCGGCCGGTGAGCAGATCGAGTAGCTGCGGCGGACCTCCTCCCCGGTACGGCGGATCGTGAGGTGCTGGCCGGCGGTGAAGTCGTACTCGGCGGCGAGCTCGGGCGGTACGGCGAACGTGATCGCGACCGCGTCGTCGGTGATCGGGTCGATCGCGGCGACCTTCAAACTGTGGAAGGTGGCGCGGCGGCGGGGGGCGACGGTGGTCATCAGATCGCCTTACTGTGCTTGCTGTTCAAAGGGATTTGAAGTGGTCGAAGGGTTCCTTGCAGGAGTTGCAGCGCCACAAGCTCTTACACGAGGTGGAGCCGAAGCGACTGAGCTCTGTTGTGTTCGGTGATCCGCACAAGGGGCAGCGAACGCTCACCTGCAGCAGGACCGGTCCACCTGACGGCGGGGCGATGCCGTAGTCGCGCAGTTTGGTTTTGCCCGAGTCGGTCATCCAGTCGGTGGTCCACGCGGGCGAGAGGACGGTTTCCACTCGGCCTTCCACGTTCAGGGAGCGCAGGGTCAGTTCGACCTCGTGGCGGATCAGGTCCATGGCCGGGCAGCCGGAGTACGTCGGGGTGATCGTCACGACCGTCTCGCCGTCCTCGTGCCGAACGCCACGGAGGACGCCGAGGTCGGCGATCGTCAGGACCGGGATCTCGGGATCCGTGATCTCGCCGACTGCCTCGAAGATCGCAGCGTCGGTCACCATGTCGCACCTGGGTGGGATCGGGCGATGTGCTGGAGCTCGGCCAGCAGGTAGCCCATGTGTTCGGTATGGCGCCCCTCGCGCCCGCCGGTGTGCTGGTACGTCGACGAGGGCCGGCTGCAGGTCGACTCGTCGATGACGCCCAGCACTCGTTCGTGCCACGCGTCCTGCAATGTCGAAGGATCCACGGCAACGGCGAGGCGCTGGACCAGGACGTCGGATTCGAACAGTTCGCCCGTGTAGGGCCAGAGCGCGTCGAGGGCGGCCTGCATGCGGCCATGGCTCTCCGGGGTGCCGTCGCCGAGGCGCAGGACCCATTGGGTCGCGTGGT
>NZ_DASRVN010000430.1:0-9112 GCF_035655035.1 Kribbella sp.
GACCTTGTCCGGCGGCACGGTCTGCCGGAGCGCCTTGTACGCGTCGCTCAGGTACCGCAGTACGACGCCCTCCGAGCGCGCGAGACCGTAGTACCCGATGAACTCGCCGAACGTCATCGCCCGCTCGAACATGTCCCGGACGACGGCCTTCGGTGACAGCCCGGTGTCCGCGATCCACGGATGCGTCTGCCGGTACATCTCGAACGTTGCCTCGAGCAACTCCTGGAGCGGCTTCGGCCAGCTGACGTCCTCGAGCAGCTCCATCCGTTCGTCGTACTCGATGCCCTGGGCCTTCATCGCGTTCACGGCCTCGCCCTTGGCGTGGTGCTCCTGCGCCCAGAGCACCGCGCGCGGGTCCTCCAGCGTCGCCTCGATGATCGAGACCACGTCGAGCGCGTACGACGGATCCGCCGGGTCGAGCAGGTCGAGGGCGGCCAGCGCGAACGTGGACAGCGGCTGGTTGAGGCTGAAGTCCTTCTGCAGGTCGACGGTCAGCCGGAGGATACGGCCGTTCTCGTCGGGCTCGTCGAGGCGTTCGACGACACCCGCGGTGACCAGCGTGCGGTAGATCTGGATCGCGCGCCGGATCAGCCGGACCTGCGACCGGGAGTCCTCGTGGTTGTCGCGGAGCAGCTGCCGCATGCTCTCGAACGCGTTGCCGTCGCGGGCGATCACGTTCAGCAGCATCGCGTGGCTGACCCGCATCCGGGACCGCAGCGCCTCCGGCTCGGCCGCGACCAGCCGGTCGAACGTGTCCTCGCCCCAGGTCACGAAACCTTCCGGCGGCTTCTTGCGCTGCACCTTGCGCTGCTTCTTCGGGTCGTCGCCGGCCTTCGCCAGGGCCTTCACGTTCTCGACGACGTGGTCCGGGGCCTGGACGACGACGGTGCCGGACGTGTCGTACCCGGCCCGGCCCGCGCGGCCCGCGATCTGGTGGAACTCGCGCGCCTTCAGGATCCGCTGGCGGCGTCCGTCGTACTTGCTGAGCGCGGTGAGTACGACGGTCCGGATCGGGACGTTGATGCCGACGCCGAGCGTGTCGGTGCCGCAGATCACCTTCAGCAGACCGGCCTGCGCGAGTTGCTCGACGAGTCGGCGGTACTTCGGGAGCATGCCGGCGTGGTGGACCCCGATACCGTGCTTCACCAACCGCTGCAGGGTCCGGCCGAACCCCTTGCTGAACCGGAAGTTCCCGATCAGCTCGTTGAGCTTCTCCTTCTCCTCCTTCGAGGAGACGTTGATGCTCATCAGCGCCTGGGCGCGTTCCAGGGCAGCCGCCTGGGTGAAGTGCACGACGTACACCGGGGCCTGGTGGGTGGTGAGCAGCTCTTCGAGGGTTTCGTGCAGGGCGGTGGTGACGTACTTGTAGATGAGCGGGACCGGGCGTTCGCCGGACGCGACGATCGCCGTCGGGCGGCCGGTGCGGCGGGACAGGTCGATCTTGAAGCGCTCGACGTCGCCGAGGGTCGCGGACATCAAAATGAACTGCGCCTTCGGCAGCTCCAGCAGCGGGACCTGCCAGGCCCACCCGCGGTCCGGCTCGGAGTAGAAGTGGAACTCGTCCATCACGACCTGGCCGATGTCCGCGGCGGGACCTTCGCGGAGCGCGATGTTCGCCAGGACCTCCGCCGTACAGCAGATGATCGGCGCTCCCGCGTTCACGGCGGCGTCGCCGGTCAGCATGCCGACCTTGTCCGCGCCGAACACGTCGCAGAGCGCGAAGAACTTCTCCGAGACCAGCGCCTTGATCGGCGCGGTGTAGAAGGTCCGCTGCCCGTGCGCGAGCGCGGCGAAATGCGCGCCGGTGGCAACGAGACTCTTCCCGGACCCGGTCGGCGTCGACAAGATCACGTTCGATCCCGTCATCACCTCGATCAACGCCTCTTCCTGAGCCGGGTACAACGAGATCCCCTGCTCCCCCACCCATCCCTGAAAGGCGTCGAACAGGGCATCAGGCTCGGTGGTCCCCGGAAGTTGCTCAGTAAGCGTCATCACCACCCATTGTCCCTGAACAACCAACCCACCAACTCCCCCGGGTCCACTGCTGCGGCTCGCCCACGCGTCGAGCGGCGAGCCGCAGCGGTGGATGCCTACGTCCTGTCGACCTGCAGCCCTCGCGCTACTTCTCGCCCTTGATGGCGAGCGCTTGTTCTAGTTCGTTGCGGATGGCGTCGGCGCCGGACTTGCGGTAGTTGGCTACTGCTTCGTCCCAGGAGTTGAGGTCGGCTCGACCCAGTTGGATGTCTTTCGTGAGGGAGTCCATGCGGGTGTCGAGGATCTTGCCCTTGGTGGATTGGGTGGGTGAGTAGAGGCCGTACGTGGGTGAGGTGATCGCGGTCGGGAGGACCGCCTTGAAGTGGGCGTACGCCGTGTCGACCGCTTCGGGGTGGCCGGGGAAGTACGCCGGGTACGGGCCGTCGGCGAGGTACTGGATGGGGAACTCGCCCAGGCAGACCTCGCTCCCCCCGTCCTTGGTGAGGACCGGGTCCGTGCCGTTCAGCGTGTAGTGCCGCCCCGGAAGGCCGAACTTCCGGAACAGGTACTCCTCCGTCCCGAAAGGCGCCGCGAACCAGTTCATGATCCGCAGCAGGGTCTTGATCCGCGCGGGCGGTCCCGGGCGGATCGCGGCGATCGAGTTGTTCGGCGAGCCGAGCAGGACCCGGCCGACCTTCCCGTCGGCGGCCCGCGGTACCGGGATCGAGATGCCGAAAGACTGGTCGGTGGCACGCCGGTAGAAGCTCTGGATCGACGAGTACGTGTCCTGCGTCATCACCGCCGACCCCTGCGTGAACCACACCTTCTGGTTCGGCTTCGCAACGCCGTCCGGGTGGATCACGCCGTCCTTGACCATCTGCCGGGTGACCGCCAGCATCTCCTTGTGTTCCGGCAGCTCGCGGCTGTGCACGAGTTTCCCGTCCCGTACCTCCCAACCGTTGGGCAGGCCAAGCATCGCGCTGAGCGTCGCGGTCGGCGGTACCGCGAACCCCCACCGGTTGTTCCGCCCGTCGGTGACCGCCTTCGCCACCTGCTGCAGCTCGTCGATCGTCGGCGACCCCAGCTCCACGCCGAGCTTGTCGAGCAGGTCCTGCCGGGCCAGCAGCGTGTTCGAGGACATGATCCCGCGCTGGATCGGTACGGCGCGGATGCCGCCGGAGAACACGCACCCGCGCCAGGACGCCTGCGGCGCGTTCGCCAGGAACGGGTACTCGAGGATCGCGTCCCCGGACAGGTACTCGGTCAGGTCCTGCGCCCGCGCCTCCAGGAACTGCGGCAGGTACGCGAACCCGCCGTCCACGTTGAACAGGTCGCCGAGCGTGTCGCCCGCGACCGCGGTGGCGAACTTGTTCGGGTAGTCGGCCGCCGCGGTGATGTTCAGCTCGAGCGGTGCGCCGAGCCGCCGGTTGAGCTCCTGCCAGTACGGGTTGCGGTCCGCGGACGGCGGGATCGGGTTCGACGTCGGCGCCGAACCGGTCACGACGTGCCCGTCCCCGGGCGCGCCCACGGTCACCTTCGCCGGATGCTCCGGGAACCGGTAGAAACAGTCCGGCATCAGCGGATGACTCCGCGGCAGGTCCGGCTTCGGCCCGTCGAACCGCTTGTACGTCGGCAACGCGACGGGCTTGTTCAACGCGGCGATGTCGGTCGACCGGGTCACCGTGGAGCAGCCGCTCAACCCGCCGGCCACGGCGATCGATCCGGCCAGGAACGTCCTTCGACGGAGCGTCATCCCTTCACCGCCCCGGTCATCATGCCCTTGGCGAAGTGCCGTTGCAGGAACGGGTACACGATCAGGATCGGTACCAGCGACACCACCAGGATCGCCATCTGGATCGACTCCTGCGGTGGCAGCTGATCGGCCGACGCGCCGCCGAGGTCCCCGCTGCTCAGCTCGGTGTTGTTGATGACGTACGTCCGAAGTACCAGCTGCAGCGGCCATTTCGCGGTGTCGTTGATGTAGAGCATCGCGTTGAAGAACGCGTTCCAGTACCCGACCGCGTAGAACAGCCCGATCACCGCGAGCACGGCCTTGGACAGCGGCAGCACGATCGACCAGAAGATCCGGAAGTCGCCGGCGCCGTCGACCCGGGCGGAGTCGAGGACCGAGTCCGGGATGCTCATGAAGAACGACCGCAGCACGATCACGTTGAACCCACTGATCGCGGTCGGCAGGATCAGCGCCAGCAACGAGTCGAGCAGCCCGAACTCCTTCACGACCAGGTAGTTCGGGATCAGGCCCGGGCTGAACAGCAGGCTGAACAACACGATCAGCAGGATCGGCCGCTGCCCGAACGAGCCGCGCCGGCTGAGCGCGTACGCGAGCATCGTCGACCCGGCGAGGCTGACCAGCGTGCCGCCGACGGCGATCACCACGCTGACCCCGAGCGCGCGCTGGACGACGCCGCCGTTGAAGATCGCCTTGTACGCGTCCCAGTTGAGCCCGTCCGGCCAGAGCACGAAGCCGCCGGAGTTCGTCACGTGCTGCTGGCTGGCGATACTCGTCGAGATCACCCCGAGGAACGGGATGACGACAACGGCACAGCAGACCAGCAGTACGACGGTCTTGAGCACCCGCGACGACATCGCCGGGGCGTCGTCGATTCCCTTCTGGCGGAGCACATCGATGTGGGCACTCATTTCTGGTACACCCCCGCCTCACCGAAGACGTGCGCGATCTTGTTGGCGCCGATCACCAGGACGACGGCAACGAGACCCTTCACCAACCCGACGGCGGCCGATACGCCCCACTGCCCGGCCAGTACGCCGTTGTTGTAGACGTACGTGTCCAGTACTTCGCTCGCGGGCCGTCCGACCAGGTTCTGCTGGAGGATGATCTGCTCGAACCCGACGGTCAGCGAGTCACCGAGCCGCAGGATCAGAAGCAGGATGATCAGCGCGCGGATGCCGGGCACCGTGACGTGCCACAGCTGCCGCCAGCGGGAGGCGCCGTCGACCCGCGCGGCCTCGTACAGCCCCGGGTCGATCTGGGTCAGCGCGGCCAGGAACAGGATCGTCCCCCATCCGGTGTCCTTCCAGATCACCTGGCTGGTGAGCAGCGCGATGAAGCTGTCCGGGTTGCCGAGGAAGTCGATCGTGCCCATGCCGTGCGAGCGCAGGAAGTTGTTGATCAGGCCGCTGCCGCCGAGGATCTGCTGGAAGATCGCGATCACGATCACCCAGGACAGGAAGTGCGGCAGGTACAGCACCGACTGGACGACGCGCTTGATCCGCTCGGACAGCAGGCTGTTCAGCAGCAGCGCCAGCGCGATCGGCGCCGGGAACACGAAGATCACCTGGACCAGCGTGATCAGCAAGGTGTTCTTGAGGGCGTTGAGGAACTCCGCGTCGCCGTTGAAGATCACCGCGAAGTTGTCCAGCCCGACCCAGGCGCTCCGGCCGAGCGGGACGAACGGCAGGTACTCCTGGAACGCGATCAGGTTCCCGAGCAGCGGCAGGTAGTGGAACAGCAACAGCAGCGCCAGGCCGGGCAAGGCCATCAGCAGCAGGACCTTGTCCCGTCTGGCGCGTGCCCACCAGGACAGCGGCTTCACTGTCGCTGTGCCCGGTGGCCCCGATCCAGTGCCGGGGGCGGTTTCGTCGGATGCGGACCTGTCGGTCCGGAAAGTGCTGACTGCGTCTGTTCGAGCCACGCGACACTCCCTGGGTGGTTGCCGGCGCCCTCACAATGGAGAGCGCTTTCCGTTCCCCTTTGTTCGATGCTGTCGCGCGTTGGGGAATCGTGCAGCTCCGATCGGAGCGTCACCCGGCATTTCTCAGCGAACGGTGCCGCGTTCGAGCAGCGACCGGGGGTCGTCACAGGCCCCTCGGTCGGGCGCTCGTACGCAGCTTGAGCATCCAGTGCTCCGTGGACTCGCGTCGTAGCACCGTCGATACCGCGGCCGCGATCTCGTCCCGTCTGGCGAAGCCGTCGCGCTCTGTGGCCAGTCCGGCGAGCTGTGGCGCGTCCAGTACCTCAGCCAGCACCGGCAGGTTCGCGAACGCCAGCGAGATGTAGCCGTCCGCCGTGGTGAAGATCCCGTACGGCGCACGGATGTAGCTGTGCGCGTGGACCTCCTCGGACCGTGTCTGCGGTACGCCGCCAACGGTGTGCAGTGACAGCTCCTGCATCTGCAGGGCGACGACGGCGTCCAGCATGTTCACCTGGACGAGCTGGCCGCAACAGGCGGCTCGTCCGGGCGGCCCGCGCTGAACAGTGCACCGGTCGACGCCAAGGCGTGCAGCCACGCCAGGGCGGTAGTTCTGCAGGAACACGTCCGCCGTACTCACCGGCTGGTACAGGACGTCGCAGCCCTCATGTTCACCCGTACTACCGAAACCGTCGGCACCACCGACCAGCGCCTACTCCTCTTCAAACGAGACGTCCCCGGCAAGGGCAACTCCACCGACATCACCTTCGCCGTACCACGGTGACCGCACGTGCGGCGCAGCCCAACCTTGTGCTGCACCGCACGCAGTTCAACCAACCACAGGCTTGCCGGTAGTGGTTTCCACGACGTGGACCAGCAGATCGCGAGTGTCCGCCATGAGCTCTGTCTCGTCGACGTACTGCGAGACACCGCTGCCCTCGCGTAGGTGCAAGCCCTCCTCGAGGACTCGGTGCCAGCGTTCGTCGTACTGCGTGAGCGCCCACCGCCCCGCGCGGCACTTCGCGGTCATCTCGCCGGTGACCAGCAGGTGGTGCAGACGTACAGACGCAAGAATGCAGTGTGAGAGCAGGGCGTCGCGCTCATCCTTGTCCACGGGCAGATCGGCAGGAGTCGCCCGGGTCAGCCCCTCGGCGTTCCCGCGCCAGTAGGTGTCGAGATTGTTCACCGTGTACTCACGCAGCGCCTGCTCATCGGTCCAGATCTTCAGCGTGGACAAATCCGGTCCAGTGACGGTAATCCCAGCCCGAGCCAACTCATGCCACACGATGATCAATGTCGGCGAGTGCCCGACCACGAACTCCCGCGTATGGATCGACGCCGGCGTGGGCGGCAACGTCCGTGGATCCTCGGCGAGGTCCTCCGCGAGCACGAACTGCCCGTCGAACCGGATCGGCGAATACGCCACCATCTGCTCGTGGACGCGCCGCAGCGCCTCCACCTCGTCCGCCTCCGGACGCCGCCGAAGCGTCGCCAGATAGTCCACGTCAGACTCCCGCGGCACCCACTCCCCGAACACCACCCCACCGTGCAGGTACAGCCCCGTCAGCAACCCCGCCGGCAACTCCTCCTCCACCAACCCCAAGAACCGCTCACACAACCCCCGCACAGCCCCCGGCAACACCACGCCGCTCTCCGCAATCGCCATACCTCCTCGACGCCATCCCCCCACGATTAGTTCGAGCCCCTCTCAACCGACCCGGGTAACACGGTGTTCACAATCGGGCAACAGGTCCGTAATGGCTGATTGGCACTGTCGACGACGGCCGGGTTCAGGAGCACCTGAAGGACGGCCGCGACGAAGGGACGGACGTTGACCTACAAGGCCGAGTACATCTGGATCGACGGCACCGAGCCGAGCGCGAGGCTTCGCTCGAAGACAAGGATTCTCGCCGACGGCGCCGAGCTGCCGGAGTGGGGCTTCGACGGCTCGAGCACCAACCAGGCACCCGGTGACAACTCGGACTGCGTCCTCAAGCCGGTCTTCTCGTGCCCCGACCCGATCCGCGGCGGCGACCACCGACTGGTTCTCTGCGAGGTCTACCTCGTCGACGGCACTCCGCACCCGACGAACCACCGGGCCGAGCTCCTGCCGATCGCCGAACGGTACGCCGAGCAGGACTCCTGGTTCGGCATCGAGCAGGAGTACACCTTCTTCCAGGACGGACGCCCGCTCGGCTTCCCGGCCGTCGGCTTCCCCGCCCCGCAAGGCCCGTACTACTGCGGCGTCGGCGCCGACGAGGTCTTCGGCCGCGAGATCGTCGAGAAGCACCTGGACGCGTGCATCGAGGCCGGCCTGAAGATCTCCGGCATCAACGCCGAGGTCATGCCCGGCCAGTGGGAGTTCCAGATCGGCCCGGCGGGTCCGGTCGAGGTCGCCGACCACCTGTGGACGGCGCGCTGGCTGCTCTATCGCATCGCCGAGGAGTACGACGTCGCCGCGACGCTGGACGCCAAGCCGGCCAAGGGCGACTGGAACGGCGCCGGCGCCCACACCAACTTCTCCACCCGGGCCATGCGCGAAGGCTACGACGCGATCATCACCGCCTGCGAGTCCCTCGGCGCTCCGGGCAAGGTCGAGGAGCACGTCGCCGGCTACGGGGACGGCATCGAAGAGCGCCTGACCGGCGACCACGAGACCGCTCCGCACGACGTCTACAGCTACGGCGTCTCCGACCGCGGCGCCTCGGTCCGCATCCCATGGCAGGTAGCGGTGGACAAGAAGGGCTACATCGAGGACCGTCGCCCGAACGCCAACATCGACCCCTACAACGTCACCCGCCTCCTGGTGAACACCTGCTGCACCGCCCTGGAAAAGGCCGGCCAGGTCTGACCGCTTGTTTCAGTGGTCTGGCGGAAGGTCAGGTTGAAGGTGCACGGCGCGACCTCGAGAGCATGACGAGTGGGTCGGCCGCAGAAGGCGGAGCCCAGGCCGGATTGGGCCAGGTCGAGGTTGAGGTAGATGTGGTTGCGTGGGGTGACGTCCGAGCGGTGGCGTGCAGTTTCCAGGTCTTCGGTGGTCCACCGGCGCGCGGTCAGCTGAAAGTGCGGCGCTCCGATGATGCGGAGACCGTTGCCATTGGCATCGGTTAGTTCGGCCCCCCGTACGTCGATGCGCGCACCGTTCTCCTGAGGTACGACGTATGGGGTCTGGAGCTCGTCGACGATGCGGGTGTAGCGGCCAAGGCGGGAGGACTCGCGGCTGTCGGCGTACGCTTCGCCCGGCCCGCCGCCGTACCACTGCACGTGCTGCAACGCAGCCGGCAGATGCAGTCGTACGCCGACACGTGGCCAACTGGTGCAAGGTGGGGTGACGGCGGTGCCGGATCACTCGCCTTCCGGTTGTACGTCGACCGTGAGGTGGGGGCTGTCGCTGTCGACCGTCCAGTGGTACGTCGTACGCCGACGCCCTCCGGAGCGACGCGGGTGCGTACGACGAGGCCGTCGTC
>NZ_DASRVN010000431.1:0-2491 GCF_035655035.1 Kribbella sp.
GGGCGGGTGCTGGCCGTCCGCGCCGCCGACGTACCCGAAGGCGCCGCGGTCGCGGCGATCTTCAGGTACCCCGTTTAGAGTTTTCCCGTCTAGGGGTTCCCGTCTAGAGCGGGCGGAGGTTCTTGCCGGGCACCCAGGCGAGCTCGCCGTCCTTGCCCCGGAACTTGCCGATCCACTCGCCGTTGTCCCGGATCCAGCCCTCCAGGTCGCCGGTGGACCAGGTGGCCCGCTCCACCGGCTGACCGGGCTCGATCCGCCGGACGTCGTCCGCGGCCCGCGGGCCGTGTGCGTCGTACTGCATGTCGAGGTCGAAGGCGAGCTCGCGCGCCCGCGCCTCGCCGTCGATACCTGTCGCACGCCACCCGTTGACCGCACCGTCCCAGACGCCGAACCTGTTGGATCCGTCGTCGGACGGCCGAACCGTGAACCGACCAAACATGTTTTCAGATTAACGCCTGATCGAACACATGTTCTAGTCTTGATCGGGACGGGAGGTTGTGTGATGGATGACAGTTCTTCAGTTCCGGTAGCGGAAGATGATCCGGCCCCGGTCCAGGTCGTAGGGGCTGAGTTCCACCAGGACGCGGTCCTCGAGGACGATCTTGATGTAGTTCTTCCGAATCTTGCCGCTGATGTGCGCCAGCACCTTGTGGCCGTTGCCGAGCTCGACCCGGAAGGTGGCGTTCCGGAGGCACTCGACGACGATGCCCTCGACCTCGATACCGCCTGCTGTTCTGGGCATGGTCAGGCCCTCCCGCTGACGAGTTCGAGACTGCGGCCGGTGCGCCGGCCGATCCCTTCGAACAGGGCCATCGCGGCGGTGTTGGTCTCGTCGACCTCCGCGGTGGCCTCGGAGCTCAGGGCGTGGCTCAGCAGGGCTCGGGCGATGCCCTGCCGTTGTTCGGCGGCCAGGACGGCGACCAGCCCGATCCGCGGGCGCCGGGTCCGGGTCGCCAGCCGGAGCAGCCCGACGTACCGGCCGTCCCGGACCGCCACCGTGTACTTCGACGGGTCGAGCGGCCGCGTTCCGCCCTGCCAGGGCAGGACTTCCGCAGGCATGGTGTGCCAGCCGGGGCCGGCCTCGACCTCGGCGCGGATCGCCCGGTCCAGCGCGCGCAACGGCGCCGCGTCGGCGGTGGTGATGGTCACCCCGTCGGGCACGGTCGCCGCGTGCGGTCCGGCCGGTACGACGAACTCGGACTCGCGGCGCCCGATCACGAAGCCGGCGCGTTCCCAGGCGGCCGTCAGGTCGCGGTCGGTCTCGTCGACCACGGTGTATCGCGGTGCCGGCTGATCGGCCAGCATCGCGACGGCGAGCCGGTCGAAGACGGCGTCCTGCCAGGTGTCGATGCTGAGGAAGGTCCGGCCGTCGAGCCGCCGCGACGCGTACCCGCGCCCGACGGTCAGGTCGTCCTGGACCGCGTGCCACTGGTTCTCGGCGACCCGGGAGACCGTGACCGGCCGGGCCCCGAGGCCTGGCGTGGAAGGCAAGGAGTTCATAGGTGTTTCCCTTCGGGAGCTTGTCTCGGCGCTCCCGACGACACCTACGTCAATCGCCCGCCCGTGACCACGAGAGGGGGAGCACCCACTGCGCTGCAACGTTCATGGGGGCCTCACCTCCAACTGTGCTGTCACGGACGACGGAACGGTACCAGCGACGTGACCCCGCCGGTCAACCGGTTTTCGCGCGCCGCGGGATCAGCGCTGGAACTCGTACGCACCGAGGTCGTCGTACCGGCGCGGTCCCTCGGCGAAGGTGTTGCCGGCCGCGGGGTCGTCGACGCGCGGCCGGCCCAGGATGTCGGTCGGCTGTGCTCCGGAGACGCCCGAGTGGCCGCGGTCGATCGCCGCCGAGCCGGCCCCGATCCGGAGGTTCCAGGTCGACGGGGACACGAACCGCGGGTCGGCCTGCACTCCGTGTCCCTCCTGGTGGGTCGCGGTCCGCATCGCGGCCAGGCTCGTGTACGTCGTACCGAACGCGTACATCGTCCCCCTCGTGGTCAGCCAGACGAGGTTGTGGTCCACGGTCGTCGAGGCTGGTGCGGAGTCCCAGATGCCGATGTTGCCGGCCCGCCGCGAGCAGGCGATGCCGTTGTAGGCCGGGTAGACGGCGTTGTCGGCCGCGAGGTTGTTGTAGACCAGGTAGTTGCCGGAGGTGCCCTCGACGTTGATGCCGGTCGTGCAGTTGCGGTAGACGGTGTTGCTGATCAGCCGGCCGCCGGTGACGTTGAGGTCGTCGATGCCGTGGTCGCCGTTGTCGTACGTGACGTTCAGTGCGGCCAGGTTGTCGTTGCCGCCGGGGTAGAACTGGATGCCGGAGTCCTCGTTGTCGTGGGTGACGTTGCGCAGCACGGTGTTGCCGGCGCTGGTGACGTCGATGCCGTTGGCGTTGCGGCGCCAGCCCTCGGCGTTGAAGTTGGCCGCGTTCCCCGAGACCACGATGCCGGTGGAGCCCGAGGTGACCAGGATGCCGGTGCCGTGGTTGTTGTGC
>NZ_DASRVN010000432.1:0-6541 GCF_035655035.1 Kribbella sp.
GTCCTGGAGGTTGGGCAGCTCGACGAGCGAGATCACCCCCAGTCCGGCGCCCGACGGCGAGGACGAGTCCGTGACCCGCAGCAGGTCGCGGGTGTCGAACTCCGGCTCGCCGAAGAACGCGTCGGCACCCTGGTCGGAGAAGGCGATCAGCTCGCGCAGGATGACGCCGGCCGTCGCGGCCGAGAGCCCGCCGAGGTCCTCGAGCTCGCCCTTGCCCTCGTCGGACGTCAGGTACTTGATCACCTCGCGGAGATCCGCCAGGTCGAGCAGCGGCAGGCCGGCCTTGTCGGCGTAGTGGAAGATCAGCCCGAGCGAGGACTCCTGGACGTCGTTCAGCCCGAGCACCTTGGACAGCAGCACCGGCCCGAACGACGTGATCGTCGCGCGGATCGGGATGCCGGTCCCCTGGCCGCCGAGCGCGTAGAACTCGGTCGGGAAGCCGCTCGCGGTCCACTCCTGGCCGATCGCCTTGGTCCGGGCCAGCAGCTTGTCGCCGCCGGTACCGGGCTGCGAGATGCCGGACAGGTCGCCCTTGACGTCGGCCGCGAACACCGCGACACCGGCTGCCGACAGCTGCTCGGCCATCAGCTGCAGGGTCTTCGTCTTACCGGTACCGGTGGCGCCCGCGACCAGGCCGTGCCGGTTCATCATCCCGAGCGGGATCCGGACGGCCGCCTCCGGTTTCGGCTCGCCGTCGACCAGCAGCGCACCCAGCTCGAGGGCCGCTCCCTCGAACGCGTATCCCTGCTTGACGGTCTCGACGACGTCGGCTTTCTCGGCCATCTCAGCGTGCCTTTCCCCGGTTGACGGAAATAACCCGCTCGAATGCTAGGGCATGTCCGGTGATTCCGCGCCGTAGCGAGGAGGTGCCGAGTGCCCCGCAGTAGGCGGGGAATCACCGGACATGCCCACAGTCCTCAGGTATCGGTGCGAGACGCCGTACTCGTCCAAAAGGTTGAAAAACGGCCGACGAGTGTTCCGGTGACATTCATGACCTCCTCGCGGGACCTGATCCCCGGCTAGACTCCGGGGGGTGATCTTCAAGCGCGTCGGGGACGATCGGCCGTACCCGGACCATGGGCTGCGGCCCAAGGACTGGTCCGCCCTGCCACCACGGCAGGTACGGCTGGACGAACTCGTCACGACCAAAGGCACCCTGGACCTGACCGCGCTGCTGGACGAGGACTCGACTTTCTACGGCGACCTGTTCGCGCACGTCGTGGAGTGGAAGGGCGACCTGTACCTCGAGGACGGTCTGCACCGCGCACTGCGTGCCGCGCTGCAGCAGCGTCAGGTCCTGCATGCACGGGTACTGGTAGTGGACTGACCTATGGCTGCCGCTCACGGGGGGTGGAGCAAATGACAGCGATCCATCCGCAACCGAGACCGCACTCGCGGATCCGGTGGCGTACGCCGATCACGATGGTGATCCTGCTCGGAATACTGGCCGGTGGCGGCTGGTGGGGCTGGAAGTCGCTGATGAGCTCCAGCGCCGGCCCGACCTGCACCGAGCAGAAGCTCACCAACAACCGGCTGTTGCCCAAGCAGGTGGTGCTGAACGTCTACAACGGCGGTGCTCGCGCGGGCTCGGCCGGCCGGGTCGCGGACGCGCTGAAGAAGCGCGGGTTCAACATCGACAAGGTCGCGAACGAGCCGAAGGGCAACAAGGTCGACGTGGTCGCGCTCCGCGGAGCCACCCCGACGGCGCCCGAGATGCTGCTGGTCGCGGGTCAGCTGAACCAGAAGGCCCAGATGGTCGGCGACGGCCGTACCGACCACAGCGTGGACCTGGTGATCGGCACCGGCTTCGGCTCGGTGAAGATCAAGGGCATCCCGTCGGTCGCGGTCAAGGCCGGCACGCTGGTCTGCCTCCCGGTCATCCACACCCCGCAACCGATCCCGTCCGGCCAGAACCCGAACTAGGGCCTAGGACTGTTCGCGGCCGCGTTCGCCGAACCAGCCGGCCAGGCGGCCGGCGCGGGAGACGGCACGCAGCCGGCGGACGGCCTGTTCGCGGACCGGGCTGGGCGTGACGACCAGCAGCGAGTCGGCGGCCCGGAGCACGGTACGGCGGTCCGGGACGAACGCCTGGTCGCCGCGGATCACCAGCGAGACCGACACGCCGGGCGGCAGCCGTAGCTCGCCGATCTCGACCCCGGCCAGCCGTGACTCGCTCGGTACGTACACCTGCAGCATGTCCGCGCCGAGCGACTCCAGCGGCGCGACGTCGATGTCGACCTCGTACGCCGCGTTCTCGTCGAGCACGTTCAACCGCTTCGCCAGCCACGGCAGCGACGGCCCCTGCAGCAGCGTGAACACCAGCACCAGCACGAACACCACGTCGAAGATCCGCTCCGCCTGCGGCACGCGCTCGGCCAGCGGGATGGTCGCCAGCACGATCGGTACGGCGCCGCGCAGCCCCGCCCAGGAGATGAACGTCCGCTCCGCCCACGGCAACCGGAACGGCGCCGCCGAGATCGCCACCGACGCGAACCGCCCGACGACGGTCACCGCGATCCCGATCACCAGCGCGACGAGTACGTCGTTCCACCCGAAGGACCCGGGTGAGGCCAGCAGCCCGAGCATCACGAACAGCCCGATCTGGGCCAGCCACGCGATCCCGTCGACGAACGACCGGGTCGCCATCCGGTGCGGCAACTCCGCCCGCCCGAGCACCAGCGAGGTCACATACACAGCGGCGAATCCGGACACGTGCAGCAGCACGGAGCCCCCGGCGTACGAGATGAACGCCACGGAGAGCACCGCGAGCGGGTAGAGCCCGGCCGACCCGAGCGCCATCCGCCGGATCAGGCGCACGCTCACCCAGCCGATCAGGAACCCGAAGAGCGCTCCCACGACCAGCTCGTACAGAACGAGCCCGGTGAACCACACCAGTCCCTTCTCGCCGACCTCTCCGGTGCTGACGAGTGTGACGAGCAACACGGTCGGGGCATCGTTCAGGCCGGACTCCGCCTCCAGCGCCCCGCGCAGCCGTGGCCGGATCGGTACCCGCCGGAGTACCGAGAAGACGGCCGCCGCGTCCGTCGGCGACGTCACCGCGCCGAGCAGCACGGACAGCTGCCAGCTCAGCCCGAGGACGAAATGCCCCACGCAGGCGACCACGGCGACGCTCACCGCGACGCCGACGGTCGCGAGTACCAGGCCGAGCGGCATCACCGGCCGTACTTCGTTCCACCGGGTGGTCAGGCCGCCCTCGGTCAGGATCACCACCAGCGCCGCGAAGCCGAGCGCGTGCGCGAGCTGCGCGTTCTCGAAGTGGATGTGGGCGGGTCCGGCCTCGCCGAGCGCCAGGCCCATGCCCAGGTAGATCAGCAGTGACGGGAGCCCGAGCCGGGCGGACAGCCGAACCGCGACCACGGCCACCAGCAGGACAGCCGCGCCCCCGAGAAGGATCCGGTCGAGCTCAGCAACGTCCATGGGGGCCTCTCGTCGAGCGTCGGGTCCCGAGAGTCAGGTCCAGAGAGACGAAAACCCTGACGCATCACACAGCATCAGGGTCTCCGGCTCTCTGCCGCCCGAAGGCGGTTGGCGGTGGCGGAGGGATTTGAACCCTCGGACGGGGGTTGCCCGTCACGCGCTTTCGAGGCGCGCTCCTTCGGCCGCTCGGACACGCCACCGCCGAGGACAATATCAAGGTCTGTGGCCGATGAAGAAATCGCGGAGCCGGGCACCCGCCACATCGGCCATCACACCGCCCAGCACCTCGGGGCGATGGTTCAGCCGGCGGTCCCGGACGACGTCCCACAACGACCCCACCGCGCCGGCCTTCTCGTCGTACGCCGCGAACACCAGCCGCTCCAGCCGGGACAGCACGATCGCCCCGGCGCACATCGTGCACGGCTCCAGCGTGACGACCAGCGTGCACCCGGTCAGCCGCCACTCGCCGATGTGCCGGGCCGCTTCGCGGATCGCCAGTACCTCGGCGTGCGCGGTCGGGTCGCCGGTCGCCTCACGTTCGTTGTGCCCGCGCCCGATGATCTCGCCGTCCTCGGTCACCACCAGCGCGCCGATCGGTACGTCGGGCAGCGCCCGCTCGCCCTCCTCGAGCGCGAGCGCCATCAACCGCGACCACTCGCGCCGCAGCAGTGGGCTAGCCAACGGCCTCGACCGCGTCGTGGAACTGGCTGCCGAACCCGAGCTCCTCGGCGATCTCCTCCAACATCTCCTCGGGGTAGAGGTCGACGTCGTCGCAGAGCGCGCCGAGGTCCATCGCGGACATCCCCAGGTCGGCGACGATCGCCAGGTCACCGGCCGGCACCTGCTCGTCGTCGTCATCGGCCAGCGGGATGTCCAGCTCGTCGACGATCTGCCGGGCCAGCGGCCACTCGGTCGCGGCGGTGACGTCGGAGATCAGCAGCCGGGCGCGCCCACCCTGGACCCGGACCAGAACGAAGAAGTCCTCGTCGACCGACACCAGCCCGAGTACGCCCCCGTCTCCGGGGAACCGGCGGAGCGCGGAGACCAGCGTGGCGAGGTCGAGCTCACCACGCAGGACCAGCGGGGTGACGGTCCAGTGCCCGTCCTCGGTGTAGGCAGCGACCGCGAAATCCAGGTCCGTAGCCGTATCTGACACCCGCTCATCGTCGCAGAGTCCGGGCGGCTGAGCGATCTCGTTGCTGCATCGATTGCATTATCAGTGGTGGTACGTCGCCCGGCGCATCGCTTCCCGGAGCTGCCGGGCCCGGGCGCGGCGGGGCGCGATCCGGTCGCGAAGGGCCCGCGCCTCGTCGCGCTCCCTCAGGAACGCCGCACGGCGCCGCAGGCGGTCGAGCTGCTCGGGCGTCTTCTCGGTCATCGGCGCACTCCCTGGCGGGCGATCAGGGCAGAATCCGGTGCGATATCCAGTCTGACAGCGGGCGCGCTTTCCCGCTCCGAATCGCCGACGGTACCGTTCGGCCTTATGCAGATCCTCGTCGTGGACCACCCGCTCGTCGCCCACAAGCTCACCGCGCTGCGCGACGAGCACACGGACTCCCCCACGTTCCGCCGGCTGACCGAGGAACTCGTGACGCTGCTCGCCTACGAGGCGACCCGGGACGTGCGCACCGGTCCGGTCACCGTGCGGACCCCGGTCGCGGAGGCGCAGGGCGTGAAGCTCGCCGCCCCGAAGCCGCTGGTGGTGCCGATCCTGCGCGCCGGTCTCGGCATGCTCGAGGGCATGACCCGGCTGCTGCCGACCGCCGAGGTCGGCTTCCTCGGCATGGTGCGCAACGAGGAGACGCTGACTGCCTCGACGTACGCCGAACGCCTCCCCGAGGACCTGTCCGGGCGCCAGTGCTACGTGCTGGACCCGATGCTCGCCACCGGCGGCACGCTGGCCGCCGCCATCCAGTTCCTGGTGGACCGCGGCGCCGACCACATCACCGCGATCTGCCTGCTCGCCGCTCCGGAAGGCGTCGAGCGCGTCGAACGCGAACTGACCGGCCTGGGCGTGCCCTGCAATCTCGTCATCGCCGGGATGGACTCCCACCTGAACGAGAAGGGCTACATAGTCCCCGGCCTGGGCGATGCAGGAGACCGCCTGTACGGCGTCGCACAGTAAAAGAAAAGCAGTTGGGGGAGGGTGGCGTCGCTCAGTAACAGAAGAGCGTCAGAAGCTGTCTGGGATGTCGGGTGATTCCAGGGCTACCAGTTGGGCGGGGGTGGGGGCCGTCAGTTCGGAGAGGCGGTGGGCCTGGCGTTCGGTCATCGCCTGGAAGATCTGGCGGGCGGAGCGGCCGTTGCCGAAGGATTCGCCGCGGGGCATGCGTTCGAAGAGGTCGGACAGGGCGAGGCGGGCGTCGGCGGTGACCTCGTACTGGTGGCCGCCGGCCTGGTGCTCGACGATCGCGACGAGCTCCGCCGCGGTGTAGTCCTCGAACATCAGGGTGCGGGTGAAGCGGGACGACAGGCCGGGGTTCGAGCCGATGAAGCGGCCCATGTCGTTCACGTAGCCGGCGACGATCACCACCAGGTCGTCGCGGTGGTCCTCCATCAGTTTCACCAGCGTCGCGATGGCTTCCGCGCCGAAGTCGTTGCCGATGCCAACGGGTGACAGCGAGTAGGCCTCGTCGATGAACAGCACCCCGCCGAGCGCCTGGTTCACCGCCGCGGTCGTCTTCGGCCCGGTGTGCCCGACGTACTCGCCGACCAGCGCCGTACGGTCGACCTCGACCAGGTGGCCCTTCCGGAGCAGCCCGAGCGCCTTCAGCACCCGCCCGTACAGCCGGGCGACGGTCGTCTTGCCGGTGCCGGGGTTGCCCGCGAAGACGAGGTGCCGCGACAGCGGCGGCGCGGGCAGCCCGGCCTCCTGCCGCATCCGGACCGCCTGCATGAGTTTCACCATCGACTGGACGTCGCGCTTCACGCGGTCCAGGCCGACCTGCTCGTCCAGCTCGGCGAGTACGTCCTCCAGCGTCTCGTCGTCCGGCGGCATGCTCTCGTCGAGACCGGCCACGGTCGGTACGGCGGCCGGTGCGCCGGCAGCGACAGCCGGCGCCGGCGTGACCATCGGTACGCCGTCCACCGTGCAGTCCTCGAA
>NZ_DASRVN010000433.1:0-6672 GCF_035655035.1 Kribbella sp.
GGTACGACGTGCCGCCCGGTCGGGGTCAGCACCCGGCAGTCGTGCCCGATCTCGGTGGAGATCCGGGCCGCGAGCTCGTCCAGGCTGCGCCCGGCGGCGATCGACGACAACAGCTGCCGCTGCCGCACCAGACTGGCCGACAACCGCGCCCCGGTCTCCGCCGACCCGGCCGCCGCGACGTACTCCGTGACATCCGCGAACGCGACCTCGACCGGCACCTCGACGAGCGTCATCCGATGCCTGCGGCACGCCTCCAGCAGATCCTCAGGTACGTCGCCCAGCTGCGCCTTGCCCGCGAGGATCGTGGTCGCTCCGCGGGCCGCGACCGACGCCACGAACACGTCGCTGTCCGCGGGCTGCCGCCGCCAGACGAGCCCGGTCAGGACCACCTCGCCGCCGCTCAGGTACCGCCCCGGCTCCAGCAGGTCGGTCGTCACCAGCCGCCCGATCGGACGGTCCAGTACGCCGCCCGCGGAGTACAGCAGGCGTAACCCGAGCTCGGGCGCGTCGAGCAGTTCGGCGAGCAGCACGGCGTACCTCCTTTAGAGGAACGTACAACGCGCGCGTACACGAGGGACAGCTCTCATATAGGACCTGTGGACGCTTGACGGCCCGCGGCGGTCGACTTATGGTCTTTTCGCAGAACAGAAATCAAGTTCCACAATGCGGAAAGTTGGAGTCGGGATGAGTCACCAGTTGCGGTACACGGTGAACTGTTCGTTGCTCTTCACCGAGCTGCCCCTGCTCGAGCGGCCCGCGGCCGCCCGGCGGGCCGGGTTCAGCGCGGTGGAGTTCTGGTGGCCGTTCGTCGAGGCCGTCCCGCCGGACCGCCAGGTCGAGGCGTTCGTGACCGCGGTGACCGACGCCGGCGTCCGGCTGACCGGCCTGAACTTCTTCGCCGGCGACATGCCGGGCGGCGACCGCGGGCTGGTGTCCTGGCCGAAGCGGTCCGGCGAGTTCCGGGACAACCTCGACGTCGCGGTCGGGATCGGCGAACGCCTCGGGGCCCAGGGCTTCAACGCTCTGTACGGGAACCGCGTCGAGGGCAGCACCGCCGAGGAACAGGACGACCTCGCGGTCGAGAACCTGTCCCTCGCCGCGAAGGCCGCCGCGCGGATCGGCGCCACCGTGCTCGTCGAGCCGGTCAGCGGCGCCGCGCGGTACCCGCTCAAGCTCGCGGCCGACGCGCTCCGCGTGATCGACCGCGTCCAGGCGGCGTACGACGTACCGAACGTCGGGCTGCTCGCGGACCTGTACCACCTCGCGGTCAACGGCGACGACGTCGACCGGGTGATCGCCGAGCACACCGACCGGGTCGCGCACGTGCAGATCGCCGACAACCCGGGCCGCAACGAGCCCGGCACCGGGACGCTCCCGCTCGAGCACCAGCTCACCGCCCTGGAGACGAACGGCTACGCCGGCTGGGTCGGCCTCGAGTACAAGCCGTCCACCACCACCGAAACAAGCTTCGGCTGGCTCCCGTACGAGCGCCGCTGACTTAGGAGACGACACACATGAGCAATATCGCCTTCATCGGCCTCGGCATCATGGGTAACCCGATGGCCGTGCACCTCGCCAACGCCGGGCACACCGTGGCCGGCCTCGACCGTACGCCGGACCGCGCCGCCGCCCTGATCGACGCCGGCGGCCGGGCCGCCACCTCGATCGCCGACGCGGTCAAGGGCGCCGACGTGATCTGCGTGATGGTGCCCGACTCGCCGGACGTCCAGGACGTCCTCGAAGGCGAGAACGGCGTCTTCCAGAACGCCGACACCGGCGCGCTGATCATCGACTTCTCCAGCATCCGCCCGGACGTCACCCAGCAACTCGCCGAGCAGGCCCGCGCGCTCGGCTTCCGGCTGCTCGACGCCCCGGTCTCCGGCGGCGAGGCGGGCGCGAAGAACGCCGCGCTGTCGATCATGGTGGGCGGCGAGGCGGACGACTTCGCGCAGGCCAAGCCGGTGTTCGACGCGGTCGGCAAGACCGTCGTGCACGTCGGCCCGAGCGGCTCCGGCCAGACCGTGAAGGCGGCCAATCAGCTGATCGTCGCCGCGAACATCCAGGCGGTCGCCGAGGCGGTCGTCTTCCTGGAGGCGTACGGCGTCGACACCAAGGCGGCCCTCGAAGTGCTGGGCGGCGGCCTCGCGGGGTCGACCGTACTCAACCAGAAGAAGGAGAACATGCTGTCGCGCTCCTTCGAGCCCGGGTTCCGGATCGACCTGCACCACAAGGACATGGGCATCGTCACCGCGGCCGCGCGCGAGGCGGGTGTCGTCGTACCGCTGGGTGCCCTGGTGGCGCAGCTGGTCGCGTCCGCCCGTGCGAACGGCGACGGCAAGCTCGACCACTCCGCGCTGCTGCGCGGCGTGGAGCGGATGTCCGGAAAGGAAGTCAACTGATGGCGCGCATGCGGGCGGTCGACGCCGCCGTACTGATCCTGGAGAAGGAAGGCTCGACGCAGGCCTTCGGGCTGCCGGGGGCCGCGATCAACCCGTTCTACAGCGCGATCCGCGCGCACGGTGGCATCAAGCACGTGCTCGCCCGGCACGTCGAGGCCGCGTCGCACATGGCCGAGGGGTACACCCGGGCCCGTGCGGGCAACATCGGCGTCTGCATCGGTACGTCGGGGCCGGCCGGGACCGACATGATCACCGGCCTGTACTCCGCCGCCGCGGACTCGATCCCGATCCTGTGCATCACCGGGCAGGCGCCGGTCGCGAAGCTGCACAAGGAGGACTTCCAGGCCGTCGACATCTCCGCGATCGCCAAGCCGGTCGCGAAGTGGGCGGTCACGGTGATGGAGGCCGCGCAGGTCCCGGGCACCTTCCAGAAGGCGTTCCAGGTGATGCGCGAAGGCCGTCCGGGCCCGGTGCTGATCGACCTGCCGATCGACGTCCAGCTGGCCGAGATCGACTTCGACATCGACACGTACGAGCCGCTGCCGGTCTCGCGTCCCGCGGCCACCCGGGCGCAGGCGGAGAAGGTACTGCGGATGCTCGCCGAGTCGCGGCACCCGCTGATCGTCGCGGGCGGCGGCATCATCAACGCCGACGCGGCCGAGCTGCTCGTGGAGTTTGCCGAGCTCACCGGGATTCCCGTCGTACCGACCCTGATGGGCTGGGGCGCGATCGCGGACGACCACCCGCTGAGCGCGGGCATGGTCGGGCTGCAGACCTCGCACCGGTACGGGAACGCGACGCTGCTGGCGTCCGACCTGGTCCTCGGGATCGGCAACCGGTGGGCGAACCGGCACACCGGCGGGCTGGACGTGTACCGCGGTTCTCGCAAGTTCATCCATGTCGACATCGAGCCGACGCAGATCGGGCGGGTGTTCGCACCCGACTACGGCGTGGTGTCGGACGCCCGCGCCGCCTTGGAGGTCCTCGTCGAGGTCGCGCGCGAGCAGGCCGGCTCGTTGCCGGACCGTACGGCGTGGGCCGCCGAGTGCCGGGAGCGTCGTACGACGTTGCAGCGGAAGACGCACTTCGACGCGGTGCCGATCAAGCCGCAGCGGGTGTACGAGGAGATGAACCGTGCCTTCGGGCCGGACGTCCGGTACGTGTCGACGATCGGGTTGTCGCAGATCCAGGCCGCGCAGATGTTGCACGTGTACCGGCCGCGGCACTGGATCAACGCCGGTCAGGCCGGACCGCTCGGCTGGACCGTTCCCGCGACGCTCGGTGTCGCGGTCGCGGATCCGGAGAGCACAGTCGTCGCGCTGTCGGGCGACTACGACTTCCAGTTCCTGATCGAGGAGCTGGCGGTCGGGGCGCAGTTCAACATCCCGTACATCCACGTGGTGGTGAACAACTCGTACCTCGGGCTGATCCGCCAGGCGCAGCGGAACTTCGACATGGACTACTGCGTGCAACTGTCCTTCGACAACATCAACAGTCCGGAGGTCGCGGGGTACGGCGTCGACCACGTCAAGGTCGTCGAAGGCCTTGGCTGCAAGGCGTTGCGGGTGTCCGAGCCGGACGGGATCCTGCCGGCGCTGGAGCAGGCGAAGAAGCTGATGGTCGAGCACCGGGTGCCGGTCGTCGTCGAGGTCATCCTGGAACGGGTCACGAACGTGTCGATGGGTGTCGAGATCGACAACGTGATCGAGTTTGAGGACCTGGCGATCGCACCGGAGGACGCGCCGACCGCTCTCGCCCTGCTGGACTGATGGGCAGCGCGTCGTTCGAGGGGTTCGGCCTCCGGGTCGTCGTCGCCTCGGACAAGTTCAAGGGCACGCTCACCAGCGCGGAGGTCGCGGAAGCGGTCGGCACCGGGGTACGACGAGTCTGCCCCGATGCCACCGTGATCTCCGTCCCAGTAGCCGACGGCGGCGACGGGACCCTGTCAGCCGCCGTCGCCGCCGGCTACACCCTGGTCCCGGTCGACGCCTCCGGCCCCACGGGCGAGCCGGTCCGCAGCGGGTACGCCCGTTCCGGGCACACCGCGGTCGTCGAACTCGCGGACGTGTCCGGCCTCGTCCGGCTCCCCGGCGGCGTACCCGCGCCCCTCACGGCCACGACGTACGGCACCGGCGAACTGATCGCGGCCGCGCTCGACGCCGGGTGCACGCGCATCGTCCTGGGAATAGGCGGCAGCGCGTCCACAGACGGCGGCCGCGGGCTGATCGAGGCTCTTTCCGGAAACAATTCGTCGCTCCGTGACGAAAAAGTTCCGGACAGACGGCTGGCAGCCCTCCGGCGACGGCTCGACGGGGTACAGATCGTGGTCGCGTGCGATGTCGACAATCCGTTGACCGGGCGTCGCGGGGCTGCGGCTGTTTACGGGCCGCAGAAAGGTGCTACTCCGCAACAGGTCGCGCAGCTGGACGCGGCCCTCGGCAAGTGGGCTGACGTGGTTGCGCGGGAAACCGGCGCGGACCTGCGTGATACCCCGGGTGCGGGAGCCGCCGGTGGGGTCGGGTTCGCCGCGCTGGCACTGCTCGGCGCGGAACTCCGCCCCGGGATCGAGCTCGTGCTGGAGATGGTGCGGTTCCGCGAGAAGCTCGCCGGTGCGGACCTGGTGGTCACCGGCGAAGGCGCTCTCGACGAACAGACCCTGCACGGGAAGGCAGTCGCCGGCGTGGCAGCTGCGTCCAACGGTGTGCCGGTGGTTGCGGTTTGTGGGGTCAACCGGCTGAGCGCGGAGCAGCTCCGGGGGATCGGTGTCGCGGCGGCGTACGCGCTGACCGACGTCGAGCCCGACGTACGACGCTGTATCGCCGAGCCGCGCCCACTCCTGGAAGAACTCGGCGAACGCCTCGCGGTCGAGCACCTTACGATGACACGAAGAGAGAAAGGCATCGCATGAACGCTCTGGATCTCGTGATACGAGCCCGGCGGGTGGTGCGTGGCGGTGGTGAGCAGGCGGCCGCGGTCGGGGTCCGGGACGGGCGGATCGTCGTGGTCTCGCCGTACGACGCCGAGCTCGACGCCGCGGCGGACCTCCGGCTGGCGGACGACGAGGTATTGCTGCCAGGGCTCGTCGACTCCCACGTGCACGTGAACGACCCCGGGCGGACCGACTGGGAGGGATTCACCTCCGCGACCAAGGCCGCCGCGGCCGGTGGTGTCACGACGATTGTCGACATGCCGCTGAACAGCATCCCGCCGACCTGCGACGTCCCGGCGCTCACGCTCAAGCGGAAGACCGCGGAGACCCAGGCGTACGTCGACGTCGGCTTCTGGGGCGGTGCGATCCCGGGCAACGTCCCCGACCTGCGCCCGCTGCACGACGCCGGCGTGTTCGGGTACAAGTGTTTCCTGCTGCACTCCGGCGTCGACGAGTTCCCGCCGCTCGACCCCGCGCAGCTCGAGGACGCGATGCGCGAGATCGCGGGCTTCGACGGCCTGCTGATCGTGCACGCCGAGGACGCCCACCAGATCGACGACGCGACCCCGCCCGACGGCGCGAGCTACGCAGCCTTCCTCAATTCGCGTCCCCGCACGGCGGAGAACGAGGCCGTGCAGCACGTCATCGACCTCGCCCGTACGACCGGCTGCCGCGTGCACATCCTGCACGTCTCCAGCGCCGAGGTACTCCCGCTGCTCGCCGACGCCCGGGCGACCGGCGTACGGATCAGCGCGGAGACCTGCCCGCACTACCTCAGCTTCGACGCGGAGGACATCCCGGACGGCGCCACGCAGTACAAGTGCTGCCCGCCGATCCGTGAGGCCGCCAACCGTGAGCTGCTCTGGGACGGCCTCCGCAGCGGCACCATCGACCAGATCGTGTCCGACCACTCGCCGTCCACGATCGACCTCAAGCACCTGGACACCGGCGACTTCGGCACCGCCTGGGGCGGGATCGCGTCGCTCCAGCTCGGCCTGCCCGCGATCTGGACCGAGGCCCGGCGGCGCGGGTTCACCCTCGCGGACGTGGTCCGCTGGATGGCCGAGGCGCCCGCGGCCCAGACCGGGCTGCGCACGAAGGGCCGGATCGAGGTCGGGTACGACGCCGACCTGTGTGTGCTCGCTCCCGACGAGACCTTCACCGTCGACGCGCGCCGGCTCCAGCACAAGAACGCGATCACGCCGTACGACGGCCGCACCCTGACCGGTGTCGTCCGGAGCACCTGGCTGCACGGCGTACCCGTCGACCTCGCCGCCGACCCGCGCGGCCGCCTGCTGACCCGAGGAGAACGATGAGCTTCTATGCCCCGAAGGGCGGCCTGCC
>NZ_DASRVN010000434.1:0-6397 GCF_035655035.1 Kribbella sp.
TTCCCAGTGGACCTCGAGGAGCGCGTCGCGCACGGCGCCCTCACGGCCGGCGTACTCGTGCGAGACCTTCTGGAAGAAGCAGCCGCCGGGAAACACGCGTTCCCGCGAGTACTCCAGCCAGCACCAGCTCAGCGCCCACACGCGTCCGAGCCCGGGCTCGGTCTCGAACGCCGGCGTGACCACGGTGTCGGCGTAGATCCTCCGCGCGGCCCGGATCGTCGCCAGCTGCAGCTCCTCCTTGGAGCCGAAGTGCGCGAACAGGCCGCTCTTGCTGATCCCCAGGTCGGCCGCGAGCCGGCCGATCGACAGCCCTTCGAGCCCATCGACCGAGGCGATGTCGACCGACCGGCGCAGGACCGCACGCCGGGTCTGGTCACCTCGCACCAACCGCCCGTCGACCTTCTCCACGACTCCAGATCCTAGTGGTGTTGACGCCGCCGCCGTCACAAACTAATAATACGACCGTTCGTATAGTTTGCCATCGAGGAGACCTCGTGAGAAAGCTGATCAGCGCAGGATTGTTGACAATCGGATTGTTCTCGTCTCGGCTGGCAGGGCGGCTCACCTTCGAGCTCTGGCGCCGGCCGCTGGCCCGCGGCGCGGTCCGGGACGCCGAGCGCGCGCTCCATACGTCCGCGCGGGCGGAGATCGTCGACAATGTGACGACCTACGCCTGGGGTGACGGCAAGCGCCCGGTGCTGCTCGTGCACGGCTGGCGATCACGGGCCTCGAGGTACGCCGGATTCGTCACGCGGCTGCTCGAGCTCGGGTACAGCCCGGTCTCGTACGACGCGCCCGGGCACGGCGACTCTCCCGGGCCGATCGTGTCGATCCTCGGGCACCAGCGGATCATCCGGGCCCTGGAGGAGCGGCACGGCCCGTTCGAGGGCGTGATCGCGCACTCGCTCGGCGTACCGTTCGCGCTGTACGCCGTCCGTGAGGGTGTCGCCGCCAGGCGGATGGTGATGATCAGCGGGGTCGCGGACTTCGGCTATCTCGCCGACACGTTCTGCGCCCAGCTCGGGCTCGGCCCGAAGCTCAACCGCGAACTGCGGCGGTCGATCGAGCGCGGCTACTTCGACGGCGACAACACGATCTGGGACCGGTTCTCGGCCGCCGCCGGCAAGACCGAGCTACTGGTGATCCACAACGACGAGGACGACGTCGTGGACCCCGGACAAGCACAACTGCTGCTGCGGAAGTACGGCCCGCACGCACACTTCCTGCCGACGACCGGCCTCGGCCACCGCAAGATCCTCTCGGACCCAGCGGTGATCACCGAAGCCGTCGCCTTCCTGCAAGACCAAGACCAGGAGGCAGAGCAGGGCTCAGATGTCCCGGAAGGTCTCGATCTGAGCGCCTAGCGAGTTCAGCCGCGTCGCCAGGTCCTCGTAACCGCGGTTGATCACGTAGATGCTGCGCAGCACCGACGTCCCCTTCGCGGCCAGCATCGCGATCAGGGCGACCACGGCCGGCCGGAGCGCCGGCGGGCACATCATCTCGGCGCCGGAGAAGTGCGTCGGCCCCTCGACCATCACCCGGTGCGGATCGAGCAGCTTCACCCGGCCGCCGAGCTTGTTCAGGTCGGCCAGGTAGATCGCCCGGTTCTCGTACACCCAGTCGTGGATCAGCGTCTGCCCGGTCGCGGTCGCCGCGATCACCGCGAAGAACGGCAGGTTGTCGATGTTCAGCCCCGGGAACGGCATCGGGTGGATCTTGTCGATCGGCGCGTGCAGCTTCGACGGCCGGGTGGTCAGGTCCACCAGCCGGGTCCGCCCGTTCTCGGCCAGGTACTCGGTACTGCGGTCGTAGTCGAGCCCCATCTCCTCGAGCAGCGCGAGCTCGATCTCCAGGAACTCCACCGGCGCCCGGCGGATGGTGATCTCGGACTTGGTCACGATCGCCGCGGTGAGCAGGCTCATCGCCTCGATCGGGTCCTCGGACGGCGCGTAGTCCACGTCGACGTCGATATCGGCCTTGCCGTGCACGGTCAGCGTCGTGGTACCGATGCCGTCGATCTTCACGCCGAGCAGGTCGAGGTAGAAGCACAGGTCCTGGACCATGTAGTTCGGGCTGGCGTTCCGGATCACCGTGACGCCGTCGAAGCGGGCCGCGGCCATGATCGCGTTCTCGGTCACGGTGTCGCCGCGCTCGGTCAGCACGATCGGCTTGCCCGGCGCGATCGCCCGGTTCACCAGCGCGTGGTACTGCCCGCCGGTCGCCTTCACCTCGAGGCCGAACGGGCGGAGCGCGGTCATGTGCGGCTCGACGGTCCGGGTCCCGAGGTCGCAGCCGCCGGCGTACGGCAGCTCGAAGGCGTCCTCACGGTGCAGCAGCGGCCCGAGGAACATGATGATGGAGCGGGTACGGCGGGCCGCGTCGGCGTCCATCGACGCGAGGTCGAGCTGTGCCGGCGGGACGATCTCCAGGTCGCCGGCGTCGTTCAGCCAGGTGGTCTTCACGCCGATCGAGTTCAGTACCTCGAGCAGCCGGTTGACCTCCTCGATCCGCGCGACCTTGCGCAGCGTCGTCCGCCCCTTGTTGAGCAGGCTGGCGCAGAGCAGCGCGACGCCGGCGTTCTTGCTGGACTTGACGTCGATGGAGCCGGACAGCCGGCGTCCGCCGACCACACGGAGGTGGACCGGGCCGCCACCGAGAGAGACAATTTCGGAGTCGAGCGCCTCGCCGATCCGGGCGAGCATCTCGAGGGTGAGGTTCTGATGACCCTTCTCGATCCTGTTCACCGCGCTCTGGCTGGTGTTCAGCACTTCCGCCAGCTGCGTCTGCGTCCAGCCGCGGTGCTTGCGGGCGTCCCGGATGAGGTTTCCGATCCGGCTCAGGTAGTCGTCGGTCATACCCCGGACCATATCTCACATGTGAGATATCGCTGCGGCGACCCGCCGGTACGAGCGTAGCGAACGTCACGCCGGCGTCTTGAAGGACCCGCCTGACCTGGTGAAACGCCCGCAGCCTACAGTTAGCCCACACTCCCGCCGCCACCCGGAGAGGACCAGCAGATGCCCGACGACACCTCCGCCGCGGTGGTCAACGAGTTCGAGGCGGAGTCCTGGCCGCTGGAAGCAGCCGCGGACAGCCTGCACCAGGTCATCGAAGGGTTCCACAACGGTGACACCCGGCCGCTGGTGATCGGCGACGGCGACCAGCCGGTGCTCGTGGTGCTGGCGATCTCCGACCTGGCCGACTTCCGCGCCCGGATCGCGGAGCTGCTCGGCAACCCGGTCGACGCCGGCTGGCTGCGGTACTACCTGCGCTCGAACTTCGACATGAGTTCCGAGCGCCTGGTCGAGCTGCTCGGCGTGGACACCGACCACGGGCTCTCGTCGCTGGCCAGCCAGGTGAACGTCGAGCAGGCCGCGACGCTGATGCAGGATCACGTACGCCGTACCGAGGCCGGCGGGAACCCGCTGATGCTGATCGGCGACGGGACGATGGCGACCGCGGCACTGCTGTCCTTCCAGGCGTTCCAGGTGCTGCTCGCGATGGAGGGCGACGGCAAGAACGACGACGACTCCTGCGCGCACGACGACGAGGAGATGCCGACCACGCCGCTGGAGGTCCTCGCGGAACGGATCGGCCCGGTGTCGACGCAACTGGTCGCCCAGCTGAACGCGGGCCGCGAGCCCGGCCTGCCGCGGTACGAGCTGCACTTCGAGGACGACCTGGTCGAGCATCTCCGCGACCTGGAGGCGCGCGCCCAGAAGACCCCGGGCGGCGGCGCGTACGACGAGCTGAGCGAGCTGCTGCACCAGTTCGACCAGATGCGCAGCGGGCTGATCCAGGCGGACGCGGACGCGGAGCCGGACGAAGCGCCGTACCTCGAGGCCACCGATCTGAAGGCGGCGCTGCCGGACATCCGGGACGCGTTCCGCGAAGGCACCGACGACCCGTACCTGATCGGTCTCGACGGCCGGCCGCTCGCCGGGCTGATCTCGTACGACCTGTACGAGGAGCTGCAGAAGGTCTCCGTCGAGCTGGACGGCACCGACGAGGCCCCCGTCCTCCCGCTCCCCGAGCCCCGCTGGGAGAACGGGCCGCGCCTGCTCCCGTTCGAGATCGCGCTCGAGATGTGCGAGGCGGTCTGCGAGGACATCACCAATGGCGAGGGGTCGATGCTGTTCATCGCCGACGAGGACAACGAACCCGAACTGGTCCTCGCTCCCCTGGTCTGGCTGTGGGCGTACGTGGACCATCTCGACCTCGAAGGCGCCGAGGCCTGACGGCCGGACCCGCTGGCGGTGTCATGCTGGTGCGGTGAAACGGTCCATACCGCTACTCGCAGCCGCGGGCCTGCTCCTCGCCGGCTGCTCGTCACCCGGCCGCCCGGTCGTGACCGTCGACCAGGCGACGACGCTCGCCGATCAACCGGTCCACCTGAAGGTGACCGGAGCGCCCGCAGGCAAGCCGGTCCAGGTCGGCGCGGAAGCCGTCGATCGCGACGGGAAGACGTGGCACAGCGAGGCGACGTTCACCGCCGACGACCACGGGACGGTCGAGCTCGACAGCGCCAAGCCGTCGGGCGGGAGCTATCAGGACGCCGACGGCATGGGATTGTTCTGGTCGCTGGATCCGGCCACCGGGGATGCCGGCACGCAACGGTTCGTCCCGCCGATCGAGAACGGGCGACCGGTCGCGCACCTCGACGTCTTCGTCAGCCGTGACGGAAAGCGGCTCGCAACGACGGCCCTGACCCGGCAGTGGATGGCGGCCGGTGCGACGACCAAGTCGCTCAGCATGGCGACGAACAAGCTCACCGGTGTCTATATCGCCCCGGAGCCGGACGGCGCCAAGCATCCCGCCGTACTGCTGCTCGGCGGCTCGGAAGGCGGCATACCTTCAACGCTGTACGCCGTACTGCTGGCGTCGCACGGGTATCCGGTCCTGGCGCTGGCGTACTTCCATGCGCCAGGTGTGCCGAACGAGCTGCGCAACATCCCGGTCGAGTACTTCGCGTCCGCGGCGCGATGGCTCACCCGGCAGCCCGCGGTCGATCCGGCGCGGCTCGTCGCGATGGGCGTGTCGTACGGCACCGAGGCGGCCTTGCTGGTGTCGGACCACTTCCCGGACCTCGTCCACGGCACACTGCTCTTCGCCCCGAGCGCGACCGCCACGAGCTCGTTCCCGAAACCGGACGGCTCGGCGTGGACGTACCAGGGCAAGCCGGTCGACTTCGTCCCGATCCCGGTCGACGAGGTGGACGGGCCCGTGCTCGCGGTGGCCGGGTCCGACGACCTCTTGTGGGGGTCCCGGCTGAGTGCGCAGCGGATCATGCAGGAGCTCGACGACGCGCACGACAAGTACCCGCACGAGGCGGTGATCGTCCCCGGCGCCGGGCACCTGGTCTCGGGTACGCCGTACCTGCCGTCCGGTACCGAGGAGATCCACCCGGTCACCGGGCAGCACCTCGATCTCGGCGGCACCCGCGCCGCCGACGAATCGGCCGTCCGCCAGGGCTGGACGAAGACGCTCGCCCTGCTCGCATCCCTCCAGCGTTAGCCGGCTCAGCTGAACGGGAAGAGCGACTGCCATTCGGCAAGCGTGGCGAGTTCGTAGACGCCTGCCGGGGTGTAGGGGTCCTTCGCGAGGATGTCGCGGAGCTCGGCCTCGTCGGCCACGTCGTACACGAGGAGGGCGCCGGTGCCGTCGGTGAAGGGGCCGGCGGCGACGAGTTTGCCTGCTTCGCGGAGCGCGGCGAGGTAGTCGCGGTGCGCCGGGCGGACCTCCAGCCGGCGGTCGGTCTCGGACACGTCGAAGCGCAGCTGCACCACATATTGGGCCATGGTCAGAAGCCTACTGCACGGCCCAGGATCCTTTGTGGCAAAGAGATTTGGTGCGGGTAAGGGAGTCACGAGCCGCCACAGCGGCTGGTTCAGGTCGGACCCGAAAGTCGACGAAGTGAACTCCCTTCCCGCCCGGTTATTCTGACCAGCCCGCGCACCGCGATGCAAGAGGTTGGTGAAGACAAATTCCTACAGTCAGTTGGTTCAGGTAACGCTTGGTGACCGAACCGCCGTCGGCGTCGATGCGGGCGCCGATGCACTCGTACAGACGGTCACGCCGGTCCGTTGTCAAGGCCCGATGCCCCGAATACGACGACAGAAGTTCGAGGTATTCGGCCGTCGTGTAGGTGCGATCCCAGACGTAGCTCCGGCACTCGACGGAGCCGAACCAGGGCGATCCTTCCAGCTCCGCGGAGCCGGGCGGTACGTCGTCCGCCGCCGGGAGACCGGTCGACGCCGGGTCGTCGGTGAAGCGGTCGTAGCAGGACTGCACGTCGGCGAAGAACTGCTCCGAACCGCCGGCGACGTGATGCGTCGAAACCACCGCGAGTACGCCGCCCGGCCGGAGCAACTGAGCGCACCGCTGGACCCGGGTCGCC
>NZ_DASRVN010000435.1:0-3824 GCF_035655035.1 Kribbella sp.
GATCGGACCCGGAAACGACCACGCTGTAGTTCGACGGAAAGATTCCGACCTTTCCGGCCCGGAAATCGCTGCCCCAGCGCGAGGCGTCGTCGGAGAAGTTCGCCCGCGGCACCAGGTCGTCGACCCACAACTGCCGGTGCAGCTCGAGCATCTGCCGGACCACGTCGTTCCCGACGATGTGCCCCGACTGACTGCCGATCGTTCCCTGGATCAGATCGGTCTTCGCGGCCCAGACCATCGGCTGGACGACGAACCCGAGGGCGCCCGGGCTGTTCGCCGGGAAACTCCAGGCGTAGATATCGTCACCGAGTTTCCGTAGTTTCCGGGCCGCGTCCAGCAGGTTCCCGAACGACGTGACGGCCTGGTCCGGGTCGACGCCCGCCCGGTCGCACAGCTCGGTGTTGAACCAGAACATCGAGTTGTCGGCGAGGTACGGAACGCCGTACACCCGCTGGTCCTTGGTCGCGAGCCGCAGGTGGCCCGGGCTGAGCTTGTCCCGGAAAGCGAGTGCGGACAGCGGTTCCGTCAGATCCGTGAACGCGTCCCGGTAGTTGAACAGCATCGAGTTGATGTCGTCGATGTCGACCAGGTCCGGCACGCTCCGGCCGCGGATCGCGGTCGCCAGCTTGGTCACGTACTGCGCGTCCAGCACCGGCGTCAGCTCGACGGTGAGCCGGCGCTGGGACGCGTTGAACTTCTTCACCAGGTCGGTCAGACCGCTCTGCGTCGCCGCCCGGCACCAGACCTGCACGGTGCCGGTCGAGTCCTGCCCGAACCCCGCCGCCCGGACGTCGGGTTCGGGCAGCACCGAGCTGCAGCTGGACGCGAAGCCGGCCGTGGTCACTGCGGCGCCGAGGCCGAGGAACTTCCGCCGGGTGAACACCGCTACACCCGCGGCAGCCAGACGCGCATGGCACCGATCTCCCGGTTCGCCCACGCGTAGTACGGAACCGCCACCACCTCGACCTCCTCGCCCACGGAGTCCGCGGCATCCGGCGCGAAAGACCAACCGGGCCGATGCCCTGTCCCAACACGTCCCTTGGCTCTCAGCACAGTCACGCCGTCCAGCAGCTTCGTGGACTCCGACGCGACCGGTGCCTCAGGCAACAGATGCAGATCGTCGACGTTCCCGGCGTTGTCCTCCTGCTCGACGGCGTACACCAGCGGCCCGCGCTCGAGCGCGACACATCCACGCACGGCGTCGATCCGCGGATCCGCACCCACCACGCGCGGTGTGAGCGGCAGGACCAGCTCGATCTCGGTCCCCTCCGCCCGGGCGTACCGACCCGCGTCGACCGCCTGTCCGTTGACAGTCGCACCCTCCGCCCAGGCAGGAATGCGCAGCTCGACCGTGGCCGGCGTCGCGCTCGTGATGCGGACGGTGCCGTCCCACGGGTACGCCGTGTCCACGGTCAGCTCGACGCCGCCGGACTTGATCACGCCGGCGGCGTACTGGTGGATCTGGATCGCGTCGTCCGTGCTGGTCGCGAGGTACCCGTCCAGGCTGGAAAGCGTGCGCATGATGTTCGGCGGGCAGCACGCGCAGTCGAACCAGCCGCGCCGCCCGTGCGCCGGGCTGCGCCCGTTGTCCGGGTACGCCGCACCGCGCAGCTGGAGCGGGTTCACGTAGAAGTATTCGGTTCCGGACAGCGATACCCCGGCCAGGAAACCGTTGTACAGCATCCGCTCGATCGCGTCGCCGTACACCGCCTCGCCGGTCGCGAGCAGCATCCGCCAGGCCCACTGGATTCCGCCGATCGCGGCACACGTTTCCGCGTACGCACGATCCGCCGGCAGCTCGTACTCGTCGCCGAACGCCTCGCCGTCCCAGCGCGCGCCCAACCCGCCGGTCACGTACGTCTTGGTCGACCACATGTGCTCGAACTGCACCTTGAGCGCGTCGAGCAACTCGGTGTCGCCGGTCTCCAGCGCGACGTCGGCGGCACCCGCGGCCAGGTACACCGCGCGCACCGAGTGCCCCTCGACCGTGGTCGCCTCGCGGACCGGGACCCGGTCGGAGAAGTACGCCGGCGAGTGCCCGTGCCGCTCGATGATCCCCTGGCCGCGGGCCTCCACGAACCACTTCGCGAGCTCGAGGTACGTCGCCGTGCCGGTCTCCCGGTACAGCTCGACGAGCGCCATCTCGATCACCGGGTGGCCGTCCACGTCGACGGTCTTGCCGTCGCCGAACGTCGCGTACAGGTGGTCGGCGAGCTTGATCGCCACGTCGAGGAGGTCGCGCTCACCGATACAGCGGACCGTCGCGACCGCAGCCTGGATGAGGTGGCCGGCGCAGTAGTGCTCGTGGCTCCAGACGAGTTGCTGGTAGCGGCCCTCGTCGCCGTACCGGAGCTGGACAACCGAGTCGAGGTACCCGTCCTCGCGCTGCGCGGCGGCGACCACCGCGGTCAGGTCACGGATCCGCTTGAGCAAGTCGTCGTCGGGGTTGCGCCCGTACTCCCAGGCGGCGGCCTCGAGCCACTTGTACACGTCGGAATCGGCGAACACCGGGCCGATCGCCTCGCCCTCGCCGATGCCGGCGGCGAGCCGGAGGTTGTGCAGGTTGCCGGCCTTCTCCAGCTGGTCCTGGCCGCTGGGGATCGCGTCGGCGCCGTTCCGCGCCTGCCGCGGCGCCCAGAAGCCGCCGGTGATGCTGACCTGACCGAGTCCGAGGGGATGCCTGCGGCCCTTGCTGGTGGCGGCCGGGCTGCGAGAGGTCATAGCGCGTTCTCCTGAGTTTAGGAAAATCCGGAACACGTTTTCCTGCTCGAAGGTAGGCACCGTCGGCCCGAAGGTCAACCCTTACCTGTGGATAACTTTCCGGGCGTCCGCGATGATTGGGATACTGTGCCGGAAACTCAGGAAAGGAGTTGCGGTATGGCGTCACGGGGGACCCGTCCACCCGGGATCAAGGAGGTGGCGAAGCTCGCCGACGTCTCCACGAGCACCGTCTCGAAGGCGCTCAACGGTCGCGGACCGCTGCGCGCGGAGACCATCGAGCGGGTCCGGCTGGCGGCCGAGCAGCTCGGTTTCGTTCCGGACAGCCGCGGCCGGGCGCTCGCCTCCGGGCGCAGCTTCACGGTCGGGCTGATCACGACCGACAGCTCCGGGCGGTTCAGCATACCCATCGTGCTCGGCGCCGAGGACGCGCTCAGCGCCGGGGAGATGGCGCTGGTGCTCTGCGACACCCGCGACGACCCGCTCCGCGAGCAGCACTACCTGAAGTCGCTGGTCTCCCGGCGGGTGGACGGCATCATCGTGACCGGCCGCCGGGTCGAGCCGCGGGAGCCGATCGACGTACCGATCCCGGTGGTGTACGCGTTCAGCCCGTCCACCGATCCGTCGGACACCTCGGTGGTCGTCGACGACCACGGAGGCGCCGCGTCCACCGTGCGGCACCTGCACACCCTCGGCCGGAAACGGATCGCCCATGTCACCGGGCCGGAGTCCCACCTCAGCGCCCGGATCCGGGCCGCGGCCACGCTGGAGGCGGCGAGTACGACGTTCACCGGGCAACCGCTGTTCGGCGAGTGGAGCGAGCGCTGGGGCCGGATGGCGGTCGACACCCTGCTCCGCGACCGCCCGAACCTCGACGCGATCACCTGCGGCAGCGACCAGATCGCCCGCGGCGTCTGCGACCGCCTCCGCGAACTCGACCGCTCGGTCCCCGGCGACGTCGCGGTCACCGGCTACGACAACTGGTCGGTGATGACAGCGGCCAGCCGCCCACCCCTGACCACCGTCGACATGCAACTCGAAGAGCTGGGCCGCCGCACCGCCACCCTCCTCCTCGCCGCCATCGCCGGCACCCCCCACCCCGGCCC
>NZ_DASRVN010000436.1:0-21441 GCF_035655035.1 Kribbella sp.
CGCCTCGACGAGGGCGAGGTCGACGCCGCCGTAGCCGGCATCCCGAGCCGCCTCCCCCAGACCCTGATCACCCGCACAGTCGCCGTCACCGACCTGGTCCTGGTCAGATCCCGCACCACACTCTCCGACCACCCATCCACCCGTCCACCCGACAGTCCGCTCGGGGGGCCGTTTGTGGTGCCGGCGCGGGGACTGGTTCGGGAGGCGGCGTTCCGGTGGTTCCGGAAAACGGGGGTCAGGCCAACGATCGCGGCGGAACCCGACGGCCACGAAGCGCTGCTCGCCCTGGTGGCGCTGGGCTGCGGCGTCGGCGTCGTACCGCGACTGGTGCTCGAATCGTCCGCGGTCCGCGATCAGCTGGAAGAGCTGCCGGCCGAGCTCGACCCGCTCACGATCGGGCTTTGCGCGCGCCGCGCCGACCTGCACCGGCCTTTGGTCGCGGCGCTCTGGGCGCTGCGACCGTAGCGCCCGGCGACAGCTTCGCCGGGACCAGCTGCGGCGGCAGCGGATCGGCCCCCTCGAGCTGCCGGATCAGCGCCTCCGTCCCGAGCTGACCCAGCTCCGGACCCGGCGTACGCATCATCGTCAGCTCCGGATCCGTCATCGCCGCGGTCTCCGGCACCATCAGCAGCGACAGCACCGACACCTCCCCCGGTACGTCGTACCCGGCCCGCTTGAGCCCCGACACCACCCCGAGCGCGGCATACTCGTTCAGCACCAGCACCGCCGTCGTCTCCAGGTACTCCCCGAGCAACCGCTCCACCGCGGCCTTCCCCGCCGACGTCGTGTCCGAGCACGGCAGCACCACAACCGGAAGCCCGTACGCCGCCGCCACCCGCCGGTACGCCACGTCGATCCGCACCCACGGCCCGTACGCGTGGAACCGCGGATCGTTCAGATCGCCCGAGATCAAGGCGAGTTGCCGATGCCCGTGCTCGTACAGGTACCGGACCGCCTCCTCGACCGTGGTGTCGAAGTCGATGTCCACGTGCGACAACCCGGCCGGCTCCGTCGTCCGCCCGATCAGCGCGAACGGCGTCGCGGACTTCCGCAGTACGTCGATCCGCGGGTCGTCGAGCTGCACCTCCATCAGTACGACGCCGTCGACCAGGCCCTGCCCGAGCAGCTCCCGGAGCTCGACGCCGTCGTTGCCGACCGGCCACAGCACCAGGTGATAGTCCTCCTTGCGCGCCGCCTCGGCCGCGCTGGTGAAGAACTCCGCGGTGGACATCCCGAACTTGTGCTCGAGCGCCGGGTACGCCATCGCGATGATGTGCGTACGCCGGGACGCCAGCGCGCGGGCGACCATGTTCCGGCGGTACCCGAGGTCGAGCATCGCCTGCTCGATCCGGGCCCGGGTCGCGGCGGTCACCGGCTTGGTGTCGTTGAGCAGGAACGAGACGGTGGCGATCGAGACCCCGGCCCGCTGAGCGACGTCCTTCATCGTGACCATCGATCGACCCCCTCCGAACTCTTGACAGCGGTGTGACCTACGGAACATAGTCCTTCAACACCTCAGTTAAGCGGTTTACCGCCAAATCCACAAGCAACTCCCTCCGCCCCTCGTCCATCGGTTAAACGCTTTGAAGGAGTCCGATGTCATGATCAGCAAGCGGATCGCCGCCGCGCTGGCGGGTGCGACGACGGTGTCGCTCCTGCTGGGCGCCTGCGGCAACAACGGCGGCAGCCAGGCGGCCGGCTCCGGCGCCAGCGTGAAGAGCCTCACGATCCTGGACTACTACAACAACGAACCGGACAAATCCCTGGTACAGAAGGGACTCGACGGCTGCGCCTCGCAGCTCGGCATCACGATCCAGCGGGAGACGGTGCCTGGTGACACCTTGATCCAGAAGGTGCTGCAGCAGGCGTCCTCGAAGACGCTGCCGGACGTACTGATGCTCGACAACCCCGACGTCCAGCAGATCGCCGCGACCGGCGCGCTCGCGCCCCTGAACGACCTGGGCCTGAACGCGGACGGCGTCATCAAGGGCATGGTCGACGCGACGTCGTACCAGGGCAAGCTCTACGGGCTGGCGCCGGTGACCAACACGATCGCGCTGTTCTACAACAAGGACATGCTGGCCGAGGCCGGCGTACAACCCCCGAAGACCTGGGACGAGCTGAAGGCCGCGGCCAAGAAGCTCACCAAGCCGGGCCGGTACGGGATGGCTTTCAACGCGAACGCGACGTACGAGGGGTCCTGGCAGTTCCTGCCGGCGATGTGGACCAACGGCGGGGACGAGACCAACCTGAACAGCCCGCAGGTGGCGGAAGCCCTGCAGTTGTGGGTGGATCTGGTGAAGTCGGGGTCCGCGTCGAAGAGCGTGATCAACTGGACCCAGGGCGACGTGAACGACCAGTTCATCGCCGGCAAGGCCGCGATGATGGTCAACGGGCCGTGGCAGATCCCGGCGCTGAACAAGAATCCCAAGATCAAGTGGGACGTGGTCAAGTTCCCGGTGAACAAGCCGGACCAGACACCGGTCGCGCCGCTCGGTGGTGAGGCCTGGACGGTCCCGCTGAACAAGGACCAGGCCAAGCAGCAGAAGGCGGCCGACTTCGTGAAGTGCCTGAACTCGGACGCGAACGAGCTGGCCTGGGCGAAGGCCCGGTTCACGATCCCGACCCGTACGTCGCTGCTCGACGAGTACGTCAAGCAGGTGCCGTCGATGAAGGCGTTCGCCGAGCAGGTCAAGACCGCCCGCTCGCGGACCGGCAAGCTCGGTGACAAGTGGCCGGACGCCGCGAAGGTGATCTACCAGGCGATCCAGCTGGGGCTGACCGGCAAGGCCACGGCGCAGGACGCCTTCAAGCAGGCCTCCGGCGGCTGATCGGCGATGGCGACGCTCACACGTACGACGCGTACCAGTACGGTCGGCCGCGCGAAGGTGCGCGGCCGGTTCCACCGGGGCGAGAGCCTGACCAAGGTGCTGTTCGTGTTGCCGGCCGCGGTGGCGATGCTCGCGCTGTTCGGCTACCCGGTGGTCAAGAACCTGCTGATGAGCCTGCAGGACTACGGGTTGAAGACGTTCTTCACCGGCGTCGCGCCGTGGGTCGGCCTGCAGAACTACCGCACGGTCGTGACCGACAAGCTGTTCTCGGACGCGATGCTGAACACCGCGTTGTTCACGGTCGGCTCGATCGCCTTCCAGTTCGCGATCGGGCTCGGGCTCGCGCTCTTCTTCCGAAACCGTTTTCCGTTGAGCGGCGTGCTCCGGTCGCTGTTGCTGCTGCCCTGGCTGCTGCCGCTGATCGTGTCCAGCGCGACCTGGCGCTCGATCCTCGAGCAGGACAGCGGCATCCTGAACCGGACGCTGCTGGGCCTGCACATCGTCAGCGACCCGGTGCCGTGGCTGAACTCGCCGTCCGTCGCGCTGATCGCGGTGATCGGCGTGAACATCTGGATCGGCATCCCGTTCAACGTCACCCTGCTGTACTCCGGGCTCTCGGAGATCCCCGAGGAGCTCTACGAGGCCGGCCAACTGGACGGCGCGACCGGGTGGCGCGCGTTCCGGTACATCACCTGGCCGAACCTGCGGTCGGTGGCGAGCGTGCTGCTGATGCTCGGGGTCGTCTACACGATCAAGGTCCTGGACATCATCCTCGGCCTCACCGGCGGCGGCCCGGCGAACGCGACCCAGACGCTGGCGACCCAGTCCTACCAGAAGTCCTTCGTGGAGTTCCGGTTCGGCCAGGGCGCGGCATTGTCCAACATCCTGATCGCGATCTCGTTCGTCTTCGCGATCTTCTACCTGCGCGGCACCCGTCGCGCGGCCGACGAGTAGGAGGGGCACGATGCGACGTACGGCGTACACCGTCATCGGGGTGCTGATCCTCTGCGTGATGCTGTTCCCGGTCTACTGGATGCTGAACGCCTCGCTGCAACCGTCCGGAAACACGCTGACCGCGGGCTTCCTGCCCTTACATCCAACGTTTTCCGGGTACAAACGCGCGCTCGACGAGCAGGGCGGAAACCTGGTCACCAGCATGATCATCGCGGCCGGAACGGTGGTGCTCAGCCTGGCGATCGCGACACCGTGTGCGTACGCGCTCTCGCAGTTCCGGTCTCGCTGGGTGTCGGTCGGGCTGCTGGCGATCCTGATCTCGCAGATGATCCCCGGCATCGTGATCGCGAACGCGCTCTACACGGCGTACGAACGGATCGGGCTGCTGAACTCGATCCCGGGCCTGATCATCGCGAACTGCGCCAGCGGGATCCCGTTCGCGATCCTGATCCTGCGGTCGTTCATGCTCTCGCTGCCGCCGTCGCTGGTGGAGGCCGCGCGGGTGGACGGCGCCGGGCTGTTCCGGGCGTTCGTGGCGATCGTGCTGCCGATCAGCCGGAACTCGCTGATCACCGCCGGCCTGTTCAGTTTCCTGTTTTCCTGGAGCGATTTCCTGTTCGCGCTGACGCTGACCACGAAGGGTGGCGTCCGCCCGGTGACGCTCGGGATCTACCAGTACCTCGGCACCCAGGTGCAGAACTGGAACGCGGTGATGGCGACCGCGGTGCTCTCGGCGATCCCGGCCATCGTGCTGCTGATCGCCGCGCAGAAGTACATCGCCGCCGGCGCCATCGGCGGAGCCGTCAAATGAGACCATTGGGGATACCAACGATGAACGTACTTGTCTGGGGCGAGAACCGGCACGAGCAGGTCGAGCCGCACGTCCGGGAGATCTATCCCGACGGCATGCACTCGACGATCGCCGCCGGGATCGCCGAGAACCTGCCCGACGTCAAGGTCTCCACCACGACGCTGGACGAGCCCGAGCACGGCCTCACCGAGGAGGTGCTGGCCGACACCGACGTACTGGTCTGGTGGGGTCACGCCGCGCACGGCGAGGTCGACGACAAGGTGGTCGAGCGCGTGTACCAGCACGTGCTGTCCGGGATGGGCCTGGTGGTCCTGCACTCCGGCCACTGGTCGAAGATCTTCGGCAAGCTGATGGGCACCACCTGCACGCTCCGCTGGCGCAGCGAGCGGGACCGCGAGCTGGTCTGGACGGTCAACCCCACGCATCCGATCGCCCAGGGCGTGCCGCACCCGATCGAGATCGAGCAGCAGGAGATGTACGGCGAGTTCTTCGACATCCCGGTACCGGACGAGCTGATCTTCGTGTCCTCGTTCTCCGGCGGCGAGGTGTTCCGCTCCGGCTGCACGTTCCGCCGCGGGCACGGCAAGATCTTCTACTTCTCCCCCGGCGACCAGGACTACCCGGTGTACCACCACAAGGACGTCCGTAAAGTGATCGCGAACGGCGTCGCCTGGGCCCGCACCGACCTGCCGAAGCGGGAACTGCCGACGCTGCTGCGCTACGAAACCGACGATTTCTTCAACGGACACGGGTACACCGGACCCATCGAGGAGCCTGCCGATGCCTGAACCCCTACGCCTGCTGCAGGTCGGAGCCGGCGGGATGGGCCGCGCCTGGCTGCGCACCATCGCAGCCAACCCCGACGTCGTACTGGCCGGCCTGGTCGACCTCGACGTCTCCGTGGCCCGGGCCGCCGCCGACGAACACGGCCACCCCGACGTACCGGTCGCGGCCTCGATCGACGAACTTGCCGTTGATTTCGAGGCGATCATCGACGTGACCGTCCCGGCAGCACATCCGAAGATCAGCGTAGAAGGCTTGCTGCGCGGAGTCCCCGTACTGTGCGAGAAACCGCTGGCCGAGACGGTCCGCGAGTGTTTGCAGATGGCAGCCGCGTCCGAGGTGAGCGGCCAACTGCTGATGGTGTCGCAGTCCCGCCGGTACTTCCGGGCCGTCGACGCGTTCCAGCGCCAGCTCGCCGAGCTGGGGCCGATCGGGACGCTGACCTGCGAGTTCTACAAGGCCCCGCACTTCAGCGGGTTCCGCGAACGGATGGCCGAGCCGCTGCTCGTCGACATGGCGATCCATCAGTTCGACCTGTCCCGCAAGCTGATCGGGTCCGAACCGGTGTCGGTGTACTGCGACTCGTACAACCCGCCCTGGAGCTGGTTCGACGGCAACGCGGCGGCGTCCGCGATCTTCACCTACGCCGACGGCACCCGGTTCACGTTCGCCGGCAGCTGGTGCGCCCCGGGCCTCGAAACCTCCTGGAACGGCCTGTGGCGGGCCAGCACCCCAGGCGGTACGGCGACCTGGGACGGCGACCACGCTCCCGTCGCCGAACCCGGCGTACCGGCACCCCTGGGCGAAGAACCCGAGGAGATCGCCGGCTCCCTGGCGGAGTTCGTCAACGCCGTCCGTACGTCGACCACGCCGCAGTCCGAGGTCCACTCGAACGTGATCAGCCTCGCCATGGTCGAAGCCGCCGTACGCTCGGCGAACACCGGCGTACCGGTCCGCATCACCGACATCATCACCGACGCCTACACCGAGGCCCTCTCAACCACCCAGAACCCAGACCTACTGGCCACCCTGAAGTCCTGGCCGAGCCCGCTTGCAGCGGTCGGCCTGCCCTAGCCACCCCGGTGGATGCAGGGGCGTGCGTGGAGGTCAGGGCTCGGCACGCACGCCTCTGCGCTCGGGGGGACCTACTCGGCATCAAGCCATTCGGCGCCGGCGGCGTCTCGGTGGTAGCCGTGGTGATAGCCGAGGACGCAGACGCTCCCGGTCTCGGGGTTTGCGCCGTCGCAAGGTTCCGCCCGCGACGGCCGGAGCGTCGGCCACGCGCTGCTGGGCGATGCTTCAACCTGATTGAGTGACTCATTTTGACTCACAAGACTCGAGGATGATTGCCTCACATGCGTCCTGTCAAGTGAGAGAAGGACGTGTTGACCGCAGACTGCGCATCTGCCATCGTTGACGAGCCGACTCATTTCGAATCATCGGAGGCGAGATGCGACTCATCCATCGTGCAGGCCCGTGCGACAACGGTCCCTGCCCCAACGTGTTCGACACCGACGACGGCACGCTTGTAGCGGTTCAGGGTGCGCAGTTGGTTGATACCGACGCACTGGCTCAGCTGGACCAGATGCCGGCCCACGAGACCGTCGTACTGGTGCCTCGAGAGCTGCTGCTGGAGTACGCCAAGCAGGCTGGTGACGGAGCCGCCGTGTGAACTTCGAAGACTTCGACGCCTACTTCGATCGATTCACCACCGACGTGTTCCGTCTGGAGAACCTTCAGAGCTACGCGGTCTCGGAAGAAGACGCACGGCTTAAGGCCTTCCGTGACGGCACCGCCCGACCCGAACGTTCAGTGCGGACCGAGCCGTGGCTGGCTCGGATCGCCACAACAACTGTCGCGGGCAAGAGCTGGGAGCGAGTCCACGTCGTCGACCACCCGCTGTCTGAGTACCTTCGATACGAGCTTGTCGGGTACGTCGAGTCGCAGGCGGCCGGCGAGCGCATCCTGATCGCGGACCGCACCGTCGACGAGGCCTTGTCCGAGCTCGGGGAGGACTTCTGGTTGTTCGATGCCGACTCGCCGGATGCGTACGTCGTACTGATGCACTACGACGAGGCCGGGCATTTCGTAGGCTTCGACCACACGACGGATCCCGCCGTACTGGAGCGTTGCCGGAAGGAACGCGAGCTCGTACGACGGCATGCGATCGACCTCAACAGCTACCTGGCCGAGCAGAAGGCAGACCTGTAACTGCGTGCGTACTCCGGATCGAACTCCCCGAACTCCGCGGCAGCAGATCGGCGCGGAGCTCCGACGCCTGCGGACGATGGCCGGCGTGAGCGGACGCCAACTGGCTCAACGGACCGGTCTCAGCCAGTCGCGGGTCAGCCGGATCGAGCGCGGTGACGCACTCGCCTCGATTCCCGAGCTGACGCTGTGGCTGGAGCAGTCCCGTGCGTCCGACCGGCTCGATCAGATGGTCGCGGCGACCGAGGCGGCACTGAACCAGACCGACGCGTGGCACGAGTTCGCGCAGGAAGTCAGCTTTGCCGAGATGCAGGAACAGGTCCGGAACCGCGAGCAAGCAGCACGAACCCAGTTGGTGTTCCTGTCGTCGCTGGTTCCTGGGCTGCTGCAGACGGCCGAGTACGCGCGGCTTGTCTTCATCGCGTCGGATCTGGCTGGTGGGCAGGACTATGCGGCGGCCGTGCAGCGTCGGCTTGATCGGCAGCAGATTCTCTACGACCAGTCGCACACGTTCGAGTTCATCCTCACCGAGGCGGCCCTCAGATGGCGACCCGGACCACGCGAGCTGATGGTTGCGCAGCTGGACCGGATCGCCAGCGTTGCCACGCTCAGCAACGTGACCATCGGCGTCGTTCCGCTGGACGTCGAAGCGCACGCGATTCCGTGGCACGGGTTCACTCTGAACGAGGACGTCGACGACGGTCAGCCGTTCGTACAGGTCGAGACGATGCATGCCTACCTGACGGTCGAACGGCCGGAGGACGTGGACGTCTACCGCCGGCAGTACGCCGTACTGCGGGAGTCGGCCCTCGTCGGGCAGCAGCTCGGGGACTTCCTGAGCTCGGTCCGCGCCGGGCTTCAGGGGTAAACGAAAGGTGCGCCGGATTTTTCCGGCGCACCTTTCAGAGCTTCAGCGAAGTGGCGACGACGTCGGCCAGCGAGTGGGCTATCTCGTGGGCGGTGTCGGAGGACTCGGCCTCGACCATGACCCGGACCAGCGGCTCGGTGCCGGAGGGGCGGAGGAGGACGCGGCCGGCGTCGCCCAGGCGGGTGATTGCCTCGGTGACGGCGGTCTGGACGGCCGGGTCGGTGCCGGCCCGGGACTTGTCGACGTTCTTGACGTTGACGAGGACCTGCGGGAGGCGGGTCATCGCGCCGGCCAGGTCGGCGAGGGTCTTGCCGGTCTGGGCCACCCGGGCGAGCAGGTTGATCGCCGTCAGGGTGCCGTCGCCGGTGGTGGCGTGGTCGGAAAGGATCACGTGCCCGGACTGCTCGCCGCCGAGCTTGTGGCCGCCGGCCTTCATCGCCTCCAGCACGTACCGGTCGCCGACCTTGGTCTGCTCGACCGCGATCCGCTCCCGGACCATCGCCTGGACGAAGCCCAGGTTGCTCATCACGGTCGCCACGACGGTGTCGTTCGACAGCCGGCCGCTGTCCCGCATCGCCAGTGCCAGCACCGCGAGGATCTGGTCGCCGTCGACGAGCTCGCCGTTCGCGTCCACCGCCAGGCAGCGGTCCGCGTCGCCGTCGAGCGCGATGCCGACGTCGGCCCGGTGCCCGACCACCTCGCGCTGCAGGCCCTCGATGTGCGTGGACCCGCAGTTCAGGTTGATGTTCAGGCCGTCCGGCGCGGCGGCGACCGTGATCACCTCGGCGCCCAGCCGGCGGAGCGCCTCCGGAGCGGTCTCCGAAGCGGCGCCGTTCGCGCAGTCGATGACGACCTTCAGCCCGTCGAACCGGTTCGGCGCTGAGCGGACCAGGTGCGCGACGTACGTCTCGAAGCCCTGGCCGTCGTCGGTCACGCGTCCGACCGACGCGCCGGTCGGACGCTGCCACTCCTCGCCCATCCGGGCCTCGATGGCGTCCTCGATCACGTCGTCGAGCTTGATCCCGCCGCGGGCCAGGAACTTGATGCCGTTGTCCGGCATCGGGTTGTGGCTCGCGGACAGCATCACGCCGAGGTCGGCGCCGGTCGAACCGGTCAGGTACGCGACGGCCGGGGTCGGCAGTACGCCGAGCCGGACGACGTCGACGCCGGCGCTGGCCAGACCGGCCACCACCGCCGCCTCCAGGAACTCACCACTGGCACGCGGATCCCGCCCTACAACGGCGCGTGGCCGGTGCCCTTCGAAGGCACCGGCCTCGCCGAGTACGTGAGCTGCCGCGACCGAGAGGTCGAGCGCCAGCTCCGCGGTCAGGTCCACGTTCGCCAGGCCACGGACTCCGTCCGTGCCGAACAAACGCCCCATCAGATGATCAGCGCTTGCTGTACTGAGGCGCCTTACGGGCCTTCTTGAGACCGGCCTTCTTGCGCTCCTTGATCCGCGCGTCGCGGGTGAGCAGACCGGCCTTCTTCAGACCCGGGCGGTTGGCCTCGAGGTCCGCCGCGTTCAGGCAGCGGGCCACGCCGAGCTGCAGCGCACCGGCCTGGCCGGTGATGCCGCCGCCGTTGATCCGGGCGATCACGTCGTACGAACCCTCGAGGCCCGCGACGACGAACGGCTCGTTCACGTGCTGCTGGTGCACCTTGTTCGGGAAGTAGACGTCAAGGTCCTTGCCGTTGATCTTCCACTTGCCGGTGCCCGGGACGATCCGCACGCGGGCGACGGCCTCCTTGCGGCGACCAGTGGCGCCGGCCGGGTTGATGACCGCGACCCGACCCGTCTCGGCGCGCTGCTCCGGAGCCGGGTTGGTCTCGGAGGTGTAGGCGACCGGGCCCTCGCTGTCGATGGGGACCTCGGGGTCGAACTCTTCGGTCTCGGTGGTGATGTCGCTCACGCTGTGAATCCTCGTTTACCTGGTTCGTCGATCGCTTACTGGGCGATCTGGGTGATCTCGAACGGCTTCGGCTGCTGGGCCGTGTGCGGGTGCTCCGGACCGGCGTACACCTTCAGCTTGGTGAGCAGCTTCCGGCTCAGGCGGTTCTTCGGGAGCATGCCCCAGACGGCCTTCTCCACGGCCTTGCGCGGGTCCTTGTCGAGGATCTCGCCGATCGGCGTGGCGGTCAGACCACCCGGGTGACCCGAGTGGCGGTAGGCCAGCTTGTCGGTCCGCTTGGTGCCGGACAGCGCCACCTTGGAGGCGTTGACGACGACGACGAAGTCCCCGCCGTCCACGTGCGGCGCGAACGTCGGCTTGTGCTTGCCGCGCAGCAGGGTGGCGATCTGGACGGCGAGCCGACCGAGCGTGACGTCGGTGGCGTCGATCACGTGCCACTCACGGGTGACGTCAGCAGGCTTCGGGCTGTACGTGCGCACGGTCGTTGACCTTCGTTTCTCAGAGATTGAACAAAACTGGACGTCGGCGAGCGGTCAGCCGACAAGACATGAGCCTGTACTGGACCTGAAACGCACAACAGCAGCCCAGAATACCGGCGACGGCCCACGCGGGTCAAAGTGAGGTGACCCGCCGAACCGACCCCGGCTTGGAACGAGCTGAGGACCGCACTAGTTTAGCGGTGAAGATTGCAGTCCAGACCCGCGTCCCGCCGGCTGATCTACCCTCATTCATCCAGGCGATGACGCCAGCTTCCGAAGAGGGCATCGTGACCGAACAGTCGCTCACCGTCCGGGACAACCGGACCGGCAAGGACTACGACCTTGCCATCACCGATGGCACCATCCGTGCCGCAGATCTCAAGCAGATCAGTGCAACCGACGGCGACGGTGGCCTGGCCACCTACGACCCGGGCTTCGTCAACACCGCCTCGACCCGGTCGTCCGTCACCTTCATCGACGGCGACAAGGGCATCCTGGAGTACCGCGGGTACCCGATCGAGCAGCTCGCCGAGCAGTCCAACTACCTCGAGGTCGCGTACCTGCTGGTGAACGGCGCGCTGCCGAACAAGGCGGAGTACGAGGCCTGGGCGCACGACGTGACGTATCACACGTTCGTGCACGAGAACCTGAAGACCTTCATGCAGGGCTTCCGGTACGACGCGCACCCGATGGGCATGCTGCTCGCCTCGGTCGGCGCGCTGTCGACGTTCTACCCGGAGTCGCGGGAGATCTTCAACGAGGAGTCGCGGGCGCTGCAGATCCGCCGGCTGATCGCGAAGATGCCGACGCTGGGCGCGTTCGCGTTCCGGCACGCGCAGGGCAAGCCGTACGTCTACCCGGACAACGAGCTCAGCTACGCCGCGAACTTCCTGTCGATGCTGTTCAAGATGAGCGAGCCGAAGTACGCCGCCGACGACCGGCTGGTGCGCGCACTCGAGATCCTGTTCATCCTGCACGCCGATCACGAGCAGAACGCCTCCACCAACGCGGTCCGGGCGATCGGCTCGACCCAGGTCGACCCGTACAGCGCGGTCACCGGCGGTATCGCCGCCCTCTACGGCCCGCTGCACGGCGGCGCCAACGAGGCCGTGCTGAAGATGCTGCGCCGGATCGGCACCGTCGACAACGTGCCCGCGTTCATCGAGGGCGTGAAGAACGGCGAAGAGCGGCTGATGGGCTTCGGCCACCGGGTCTACAAGAACTACGACCCGCGCGCCAAGATCATCAAGAAGGCCGCCGACGACGTCTTCGAGGTCACCGGGATCAACCCGCTGCTGAAGATCGCCGTCGAGCTGGAGAAGATCGCGCTGGAGGACGAGTACTTCGTCTCCCGCAAGCTCTACCCGAACGTCGACTTCTACTCGGGCCTGATCTACGAGGCCCTGCAGTTCCCGCCGGAGATGTTCACCGTCCTGTTCGCGATCCCGCGCACCTCCGGCTGGCTCGCCCAGTGGCTCGAGATGCTCGGCGACACCGACCAGAAGATCGCCCGCCCCAAGCAGATCTACACCGGCGCCCGCGGCGTCCAGTACGTCCCCATGGGCGACCGCTGACCCACCCCGAACAGCCGCCGCGAAACCGACCGTTTCACGGCGGCTGTTTGCATTGGCTCACCTCTCAGCTTGCCCGTTGGTGGCTGCATGCAGGCCGGTAACCGGCCACTTCAGCGGTGAACCACTCAAACGCCGGCCCTCTGCTCAGCTTTTCGCGGCTGCGGTGGCCCGGGATTGGAGATGGCCCCGGGCGGGCTTGGTGCCTCGGTCCGGGGCCATCCGGCGCCTCTGCGGACTAGGACGTCGCCGGGGCGCCCGCCGGTTCCCGGAGGTGGGTGATGAGGTCTTCGAGCTGGCCGCGGGCGCGGATCATCGCGAGGTGGTCGAGGTAGTCGCGGGACTCGACGATCAGGCCGTCGCGGACGCGGAGGACGAAGATCGCCGGGACCCGGAACGGCGCGCCGGTGGCGAGGATCGTGCCGGCGTACTCGAACTCGGCGACGATCACCTCCGGGTCGGTCGTGTGGTGCACGCGGATGTTGTCCGGCTGGAAGCGCACCACCTCGGTGACCCGCGGGCCGACGCCGCCGAAGTGTTCGCGGAGTGCGTCCCGGCTGAGCAGCGGATGGTCGCCGTACGGGTGCATCGGGTGCCGGACGTCGGTCTGCTCGGCGTACAGCTCTGGGAGTACGGCGAAGTCGCGGTCGGCGACGCCGTGCACCAGTTTCAGGAAGACCTCTTCAGGAGTCATCGGATTCCTCACGGGAGTTAAGCGGAGTGATGACTATCAAATATATGGAGTCGTAACTTCGTTTACAACCGGAGCCGGACCGGCGGCGTCTTCTAGGCTGAGAGGCGACGGAGGGGAGCTGGGGTGCGGGCAGACGCGCGGGACAACCGGGCGAGAATCATGACGGCGGCGGACGACGTCTTCGGGCGCTCGCCGGGGGCGTCGACGGACGACGTGGCGAAGCTGGCCGGGGTCGGGATCGCGACGGTGTTCCGGCACTTCGCGACCAAGACCGAGCTGCTCGAGGCGGTCCTGACCCTGCGCCTGGAGCGGCTGCGGGACCGGGCGCTCGAGCTGGCCGGCAGCGCGGACCCGGGGGCGGCGTTCTACGAGTTCTTCACCCAGGTGGTGTCGGAGTCGGCATCCAAGCTGGCGATCGCCGAGGCGCTGACCGCGTCCGGCGCGGCGGCGGGCGAGGAGGCACGGGCGGCCGGGCACGGCATGCGGCAGGCATTCGACGGGCTGCTCACCGCGGCGCAGAAGGCCGGCGCGGTCCGTCTGGACGCCGGGTTCGCCGAGGTGTACGCGCTGCTGATCGGCGCGTCCCGCGGCGCCACCGCGGCCGGCCTCGCGCCCGACGTACGGGACCGGATGCTGGCGATCGTGTACGACGGCCTGAAGCCGCATTTGTGAGACGCCGCTGGCGATCGTGGTCACGCCTGCGCCGGATCACGGTCGCGGTCGTACTGGCGGCCGTCCTGCTGGTGGTCGCGCCGCTCGGGACGTACGCGATCTCGCTGCGCGTGCAGTACGCCGGCGACCCGGCCGCGGACGCCCGGACCCGGAACCAGGACGCGTTGTGGCTCGGCCACGCCTGGGTCGCCGGCCGCAAGACCGCCTCCGACGTGACCGCGCTGGCGGCCCGCCTGAGAAGCACCGGGATCCGTGATCTGTACGTGCACACCGGACCGCTGGAGCACGACGGATCGTTGCCGCTGGCAAAGGTTTCGCCGAAGGCGCGCTGGTTCGTCGAGGCGGTGCACGCGGCGGCGCCCGGTGTCCGGGTACAGGCGTGGCTCGGCGACGTCGTACAGCCCGGCAAGAATCCGGGGATGAACCTCGAGGACCCGGTGGTCCGCCAGCGGGTCGTCGACTCTGCGAAAGCCGTTCTGCAGCAGGGTTTCCAGGGCATCCACTACGACTTCGAGCCGGTCCGGTCCGGCTCGAAGGGCTACCTCGCCGTACTCGACGAGACACGCGCGCTCGGCACCACGCTGTCGGTGGCGGCAGCGCAGATCGACCCGCTCTGGTACCTGCACGCGATCCCGATCGAGAAGTGGTGGACCCAGGACTACTTCCGCCAGGTCGCCGAGCGGGTCAACCAGATTGCCGTGATGTCGTACGACACCGCAATGCCGCTGGAGTCCCTGTACGGGGGCTACGTCGCCAAGCAGACCCAGCTGGCGCTGGAGGTCACTCCCGCGAGCACTGACCTGCTGATGGGACTCCCTGCGTACTGGGAGAACAACGCCGCCCACTGGGGCCACGCGGAGACCGTCACAGCCGCAGTCCGCGGCGCCCGCCTCGGTCTGGGCAGTTCGAACCGTAAGAACTTCGGGCTGGCGCTGTACGTCGACTTTGCCGCCAGCGACGAGGACTGGGCCGCCTACCGCGACGGCTGGTGCCTCCGGCCCTAGAACGGACCCCAGCGGACCAGGACGAGCACCAGCGCACAGACGGCGACAAACACCGCGTTGACCAGCAGGATCGGGGCAGGCCGTCGCATGGCTTGCTGATCCGGCAGACCGGTGCGGGCGCGGAGCCGGAGCGTCTCGAACACGGCAGCGACCTTGGCCTGCTCGTTCTTGGCGATGCCGCCGATCTGGTGGTAGTCGTCGCCCGTTTGGAGGCTCACACCGTCGTCCTCAACCTCGACTGCGTCGAAAGACCGCCAGGGCACCCGCCGTTCCAGCAACGAGCCCCGGATCCACAGGTCGGTGGCCGTCGCGATGACTCGGTAGAACACCTGCATGCCGAGCCAGTACACGAGCTGAGCACCGATCACCACAGCCAGGAAGGCGCCGAACCACTCGTCCCAGGAAGCAAGCACACCGGCGGCAACCGGACCTGCGACCAGTAGCACGCCGAGCACCGGACGGGTCCACCACGGCGCTGGCTCCAGCGGCACCTGCCACGGCAGCGTCGGCACGGCCTGAGCAGGCTCCGGTGCGCGCTCAGCAGGTGGTTCTACCTCCCCGGACAGTCCCTCGGCCTTCTCCGTACGCCACGGCAGCCGACGCGGTGCCCGGAACGGGCTGAGCGGCCGTAGTACCTGGTCGCCGTACAGGATCGTGGGCCAACTCCCTTCGACCAGGTCACCGACCAGCAACGCCTCACCGCGGTACCGCCGCAGCGTCTTCGCCCACTCCCGCTTGAGCTTCGCCGGCACTTCATCCTCGTCGTCGTCCAGCGCAGAGAACGCATCCATCAGCCGTACGTCGCTGTCCTCGTCGTCGAGCCTCGTGTCCAGGAACCCCAGCAGTACTGCGTTGTCCGCCGAGCGGATCGCGAACGCCGAGGACGCGTCCGGCTCGATCCGTACCGGCAAGCCCTGCCCGCTCCACGACGTGCGCAGGTAGGTGCCGCGGAGGCGACGGTCCCGCAGTACGAACAGGAGCGCGAGTATCCCGGCGCCGAGTGCCACCGTGTACCAGTAGGTGTTGTCGGCGAGCTCTGCACGCAGCCGGATCCACTGCGGGTCAGCCGGGTCGACCAGGATCGGTACCTCCGTGCCCGCGGAGTAGTCGCCGATCACGGAGATCTTGTGGGTCTGGCCGCCGGCTAGGCGCAGCACGAGGTCCCCGTCGCTGTTGACGCCGTTTGAGACTGCTGTCTGCTCGACGGCACGACCTACGTGCACCTGTTCGCGATGGTCCTGCCAGCGCATAACGCCGAGCGCTGCAGCACCTACCAGCACCAGTGCGCCCGCAACGAGAAGCCGGCCGGTCAGACCGACACTCGCAGCGGCTGGCACCTGCACCGGTCGTCGTGGAGCTGCTGCTGCAAGCGACCGTTGCCTGCGACGGCTCATGAAGGCCCAGGTCAGCAGGACCGCGCAGAGCACGCCGTACGCGGTCCATGCGATCCGCGCTCCGGTTACGTCGTCGTACAGCAGCTCCAGGACCATGAACAGCAGCCCTGCCACGGCTGCGACGGTCGGCTGCCACCACGCCAGGACGAGCGCCGCGAAGCAGGCTGTCATAGCGAGCGAGAAGGTCCGGTCCGGTCCGCAGATCGTTGGGTCGTCCACCGAGCACGGCGCGACGTCGGTGATCAGCGACGCCGAGATCGCGCCGAACCACGCCAGCGGCAGCAGCCATCGGTAGATCCAGCTCGGAACGACGGTGCCGGCCCACCTGGCCGCGAGTTCTTCTGTCATCGGAGTCCCCCTCCACAGTGTGGGGAGAACTCTAAGGTCAACGGGCGCGGTCCACCCGGCCCTCGTCCCAGACGGGCTCGTCCGGCTCGTAGACGGAGCCGTCGGCGCCGAAGACGAGGTACCGGTCGAAGCCACGGGCGAACCAGCGGTCGTGGGTCACGGCGAGGACCGTGCCGTCAAAGGCGTCCAGGCCCTCCTCCAGAGCCTCCGCTGACTCGACGTCCAGGTTGTCGGTGGGCTCGTCGAGCAGGAGCAGCGTCGCGCCGGACAGCTCTAGCAGGAGGATCTGGAAACGCGCCTGCTGACCGCCTGACAGGCTGTCGAAGGTCTGCTCGGCCGCATGCGCCAGCTCGTACCTGTCCAGCTTCCGTGAGGCCAGCTCACGCCCCATGCCGTCACGGTGGTCGTCACCGCGGTGCAGGATCTCCAGCAACGTCTTACCCATCAGCTCCGGGTGCTCGTGCGTCTGCGCGAACCAGCCGGGCCGTACGCGCGCACCGAGCTTCGCGTTGCCCGTATGCGCCACAGGTGTGATCTGTACGTCCCCGATCGGCTGGTGCTCCACGTCCGGGTCAGAGCCGCCGGCAGCGAGCAGCCGGAGGAAGTGCGACTTCCCGGAGCCGTTTGACCCCAGTACGGCCACACGCTCGCCGTACCAGACCTCCAGGTCGAAGGACTTCATCAGCCCGGTCAGCTCGAGTGCGGTGCACACGACTGCCCTCTTACCGGTACGGCCGCCCGTCAGGCGCATGCTGACCTTCTGCTCGCGCGGCAGCGCCTGCGGCGGACCAGCCTCCTCGAACTTGCGCAGTCGCGTCTGCGAGGCCCGGTAGCGCGACGCCATGTCGGAGTTGTACGCCGCCTTCTGCTTGTACATCAGCATCTGTGCGCGCAGCTTGGCGTGCTCCTCGTCCCAGCGCTTCCGTAGCTCCTCGAAGCGTTCAAAACGGTGCTGCCGAGCCTCGTGGTACGTCGCGAACCCACCGCCGTGCGTCCACGCGTTGTTGCCGGCCGCACCGAGCTCTACCGTCACGATGCGAGTAGCGGTGTTAGCCAGCAGCTCCCGGTCGTGGCTGATGTACAGGACGGTCTTGTCCGACGTACGCAGCTGCTCCTCGAGCCACCGCTTCCCCGGTACGTCGAGGTAGTTGTCAGGCTCGTCCAGCAGCAACACCTGCTCCGGCCCGCGCAGCAACGCTTCCAGCACGAGGCGCTTCTGCTCGCCACCGGACAGGGTCTTCACCTCACGCCAGCGACAACGGTCGAACGGGATGCCCAACGCCGCCGTCGTACAGACGTCCCAGAGCACCTCGGCGTCGTACCCACCGACCTCGCCCCAGTCCGCCACCGCCTGCGCGTACCGGAGCTGGGTCTTCTCGTCGTCGGCCTCCATCATCGCCAGCTCGGCCTTGTCCAGCTTGGCCGCCGCCTCCCGGATCGCGTCCGGCGCGACCCCCAGCAACAGGTCCCGGACCGTCGACTCGTCCCGCACCGACCCGACGAACTGCCGCATCACCCCCAGCCCACCGGACCGCGAGATGCTGCCACTGTGCGGTTTCAGGTCACCCGCGATGATCCGCGTCAGCGTGGTCTTCCCGGACCCGTTCGCCCCGACCAGCGCGACCTTCGCCCCGTCCCCCACCCGAAACGTGATGTCGTCCAGCAACACCCGCCCGTCCGGCAACTCGTACCCGACACCGGCGACATCCACGTGACCCATCCCCCCAGTCTGACCGCAGGCACGCGGACAGGCGAACGGATATCGCGGACGGCCGATCTGGCAAGCTATGGCCATGCGGAGGTGCCGGAAGTGAGCGGGGAGGCCGACTTCGAGCGGGTGGACGCCGAAGTACGCGACCTGGCCCTCCGCCTCAACGGCGCCGACCCGGCGGTGCTCGCCGCCGAGAGCGCCCGGCTTCGCGGCCTCGCCGAACAGATCGAGGACGACCTCTGGCGCGGGCGGGCGATCTCCCGGGCCGAGCGGCTCCCGGTGCTGGCCGGTGGGCCGCAGGGCGGGAGCAGCGCCGAGTTCCGCTCCGCCGAGACGCTCGTCGCACAAGGCATGTCGCTGCAGACGCCCGTGCCCGAGCGCCTGAGCGAGCTGCGGCGCCTCAGCGAACAGGTCGCGGCCCTCGCCCAGCAGGCACCGCCCCGCGAGTCCGGAGCGATCCTGCGGATGAACAACACCTTGCTGCGGCTGATCTCCGGCCTCGAAACGGCCGATGACCACCGCTAAGACCGGTGCGGCGGTCGATCCGCGTTCCCCGGAGTACGCCTGGGTCCGGACGATCGTCGAGCTCGTCGAGAAGAACACGGGCCAGTCGAGCCGATGGAACGGCCAGCTGTACCTCGAGGAAGGTGACGCCCTCGGAACGGCGCACGCCGACGGCACCATGACCGTCAGCGACGCCAAGGTGCTGGAGCCGCTGCGGCGCGCGTTCGCCGGCGAGCAGCTGACCGACGCCGAGCAGTTCCAGCTCCGGGACGCGCTGGTCACCGTGACACACGAGAGCCTGCACCTGGCCGGGAACATCGGTCATGTCGACGAGCAGGGGCAGGTTCAGTACAGCAACGCCGACCTGGCACTCGAGGAAGGCATGACCGAGACCTGGTCGCAGCAGAACGTCGACCACGCGATCTACGCACTCGGGCTGGACCAGAAGTACCCGGCACTGGTGGATCAGGCGGCCGTGGATGCCTACCCGACGTTGCAGGCGGCCAGCAACAAGCTCGTCGCGGGCGTCGCCACGCTGAGCGGGCTACGCGAGACCGAGGTCGTCAAGCGGATGCAGGCGACACCGTGGCATCAACGGTTCGACGTACTGGCCGATGTGGTCGTCGAGCAGCGGATGGACAAGCTCAGCCCTGCCGACAAGGACAGTGTCCGCTCACAACTCGTGACGCCGCTCCGCGAGGAGTTCGGCAAGCTGATGGCGGTGCAAGGCGACCAGTCGCTGGACTACGCCACCAAGGCGGCACAGGGCAGCCAGATCGGGAACCAGGCGCTGACGTCGTTCAGCCTGGCGCTGAACAACGCCGAACTCAACCATGGCCGCACCACAGACCCCGGCGACCTCCAGTGGCCACCGCCGACCGCCGCCACTGCCTGGCAGCCGCCCAAACTCGCCTTCCCGTCCCCAGGCACCCAGGTCGCCGGCTCCCAGCCGCCCACAACCAACCAGTGGTCGCAGCCTGCACCTTCACAGCAACCGACCTGGCAACAGCCGACCCAACCACAACAACCAGCCCAACCGTGGCAACCACCAACACCACCCCAACACCCCCAGCCCGGGCAACAGCCGGCACCACCCCAACACCCCCAGCCGTGGCAACAGCCGGCACCTCCCCCGCAGCCTCAGCCCGGGCAACAGCCGGCGCCATCCCAACAGCCGCAGGTCTGGCAGCAGCCGGCCTACCCGCAGCAGGCACAGCCGCCCGTCGCACAGCCCAAACCTCAGCAACAGGCTTGGGGCCAGCAATCGCTCTATGCCCAGCCACAACCCCAGCAGACGTCGCAACAGCCTGCCCCTCAGCAACAGCCGTGGGGCCAGCTACAGCCGCAACACCCCCAGGGTCCGCAGCAGCCGGCCTACCCGCCCCAGGCACAGCCGCCCGTCGCACAGCCCACTCCTCAGCAGTCGTGGGGCCAGCAACAGCCTCAGCACCCTCAGGCGTCGCAGCAGCCTGTCTACCCCCCGCAGACCCCGCCGCCGGCCGTGCAGCCGACGCCGCAGCAAGCCTGGGGGCAGCAATCGCCGTACGCGCAACCACAACCCCAGCAGACCTGGCAGCAGCCTGTCCTTCAGCAGGCGTGGGGCCAGCAACAGCCACAGCACCCCCAGGCGTCGCAGCAGGCGATTGGGCAGCAACCCCAGACGCAGGTCTGGCAAGCACCGGCCGCACCCCAGCAGCCGCAGGCTGCACACCAGCCCGGCTACTCGCAGCAAGCGTGGGCCCAGCAGCCTCCGCCTGCACAGCCGCAACAGCCCGCAGGCCTGCCGAAGTACAGCCAACCGCAGCAGCCCGTAAGCCAGCAGCCGCAGTACGCCCAGCCCCAGCAACCCGCAGGCCAGCAACCACAGAACTGGCAGCAGCACTACCCGCAGCAGGCATATCAGCAGCCGGTGTACTCGCAACAGCCGCAGGTCGGGCAGCAGCCGCCGGTGCAGCAGCAGAACCCATACGCACAACCCAATGCGCAGCAGCCGTGGGCGCAGCAGCCGCAGTACGCCCAGCCACAACAGCCCGTCAGCCAGCAGTACGCCCAGCCGCAGCAGCTCGGAGGGCAGCAGCCGACCTACCCGCAGCAGGCGTATCAGCAGCCGGCGAACCCGCCGCAGCAGCCGGTGCACTCGCAACAGCCGCAGGTCGGGCAGCAGCAGCCGGCGCAACACCAGCAGCAGAACCCATACGCGCAACCCAGTGCGCAACAGGCGTGGGGGCAGCAGCCGCAGTACAACCAGCCACCGCATGCGGCCGGGCACCAGCAGCAGAACCCGTACGTGCAACCCGGTGCGCAGGAGGCGTGGGGGCAGGAGCCGCAGTACAACCAGCCGCCGCAGGCGGCCGGGCAGCAACAACAGCCGCAGTACTCGCAGCAGCAACCGCAGCCGTCAGCTGTGGCGCAGGGATGGGTGCAGCAATCGCCTTATGCACAACAGCAGGCAGCTGGGCAGCAGCAGTCGCCTTACGCGCAGGCGGCCGGGCAACAGTCGCCTTACGCACCACAGCAGGCGGCGCAGCAGTCGCCTTACGCACAGCAGCACGTGGCAGGGCAGCAGGGTCCCGGGCAGCAGGCGTGGCGGCAGGGTGGTGGGCAGGGGGAAGGTGTGGAGGATTTGCGGAGGTTTTTGGGGCAGGGTGAGGCCCGGTCCGCGGAGGCGGGGACTCAAGCTGGGGGCAACGTGCGTGATC
>NZ_DASRVN010000437.1:0-2707 GCF_035655035.1 Kribbella sp.
GTACGGCGTAGTCGAGGTGGGCTTGCATCGGTACGTCGGGGGAGGGCCAGGTGGACCGTTTGAGGTCGGCGACCTGCTGGATCGCGAGCTGGCGGTTGCCGTCGGCGTCGAGCAGCACGATCCAGTCGGAGTCGTCGCCGGGCCGGAACCGTAGTCCGAGCAGGTCCCGGTAGAACTCGGCCAGCCCGCGGGCGTCGGTCGCGTCCAGAACGGTGTGCATCCGCCGCGGGTACACGAGCTCGAACCGCACGATCACGAGTTCGTCGGTTGGCTGCAGGTCCGGGTAGTAGCTGCGCAGCGCGGGGACGACGTCGTGCGCGCCGGCGAACCCGTCCTCGAGCGCCTCCTCCTCGGTTACGCTGTCGGCCCGCTTGGCGACCGTCGACAGGATCCGCCCCGGCAGCCGGACCTCCTCGTCGAGCTCGAAGACGAGCGTCGCCGGGCCGACGTCGATCGGATCGTTGTGCCGCATCGTGATCCGCTTCGTGCCGGCCCGGACCGCGTCGAGGTGCGCCCGGTGGAAGTGCAGCTCCTGGAGGCTCATGGCGCCCGAGCCTACGTGCTGCGGAACGACTGCCGGTACGCGTTTGGCGGTACGCCGACCACCCGCTGGAAGTGCCGCCGCAGCGTGGTCGCCGTACCGAGACCGGTCGCGGCGGCGACCTTCTCCACGGGAGCGTCGGTGGACTCAAGCAACTGCTGTGCCCGGCGTACGCGCTGGGTCAGCAACCACTGGAGCGGCGTCTGCCCGGTGACCGAGCGGAACTGCCGGCCGAGGTGCCGCGGACTGGTGCTCGCCTGCCGCGCCAGATCGGTGACGGTCAGCGGCTCGTCGAGCCGCGACTGCGCCCAGGCGAGGAGCTGGGCAAGGGAGTGGTCGCCGCTCGCCTGGACCGGGGTCAAGACGAACTGCGCCTGCCCGCCCGCGCGATGCGGTGGTACGACGAGGCGCCGGGCGACCGCGTTCGCCGTCGTGGCGCCATGGTCGAGGTGGATGAGATGGAGACAGAGGTCCACTGCTGCAGCTTTGCCCGCAGCGGTGAGGACGTTGCCGTTGTCGGTGTAGAGGACGTCCGGGTCTACGGCTGCTTCGGGATAGCGACGCTGCAGTTCCGCGGTGTGGGCCCAGTGGGTGGTCGCCTGACGGCCGTCGAGCAGTCCGGCCTCGCCGAGGGCGAACGCGCCGGTGCACAGTGACGCGATACGAGCGCCAGAACTATGGGCGGAGCGGATGGCGGCAACCAGGTCGGGAGCCGGCGGTTGGTCGATGTCCGCGAGGGCGGGGACCAGGATCGTGTCCGCGCGCGCCAGGAAGTCCAGCCCGTGCGACGGCGTCACCAGGAACGGTCCGACCTGGACGGGACCCGGGCCGCACAGCTGTACGTCGTACCAGTCGGTGGCGCCGGGTGGTGGGTTGCCGAACATCTCGTAGGCGATGCCGAGTTCGAAGTGCAGCAGGTGCCCGGCGGTGGCCAGCGCGACGGTATGCATGTCCGAAAGTGTACGGATGGTGTCGTTCCGGACTCTCACGCTCGGCTCTCGAAAGACCCGAGACTCGCCCTATGAACGCCATCGTCGTGTACGGCGCCACCGGCCACACCGGCCGGTTCGTCGTCGAGGAACTCCGCCGCCAGCACCTCCCGACCGCCGTCTCCGGCCGTAACGCGACCGCCCTCGCGGAGCTATGGGGTGACCTCGACGTACGCCCGGCCGCCGTCGACGACCCGCACGCACTCGACCTCGCGCTGAAGAACGCCGCCGCGGTGATCAACTGCGCGGGCCCGTTCGCCGTGACGGCAGCACCGCTGATCGAGGCGGCCGCGCGGCAGCGGATCCCGTACGTCGACGTCGCCGCCGAGATCGAGGCCAACGTGGCGACGTTCGCCCGGCACAGCGATGTCCCGGTCGTCCCGGCGATGGCGTTCTTCGGCGGCCTCGGCGACCTGCTCGCGACCGCAGTACTCGAGGCCAGCGACGTGGTGCAGGTCGCTTACGGCCTGAGCAGCTGGCACCCGACCCCCGGTACGCGGGTCGCCGGTCAGGTGTCGCACGAACGGCGGAACGGGCGCCGCGTACGGTTCGCGGACGGCCGGCTGCAGTACCACCAGGACCCGCCGATCCAGGAGGACTGGACGTTCCCGGAGCCGCTCGGAAGGCGGCGGGTGTTCGCGGAGTTCAGCATGGCGGACATCGTCACGATCCCGAGCCACCTCGACGTCCCGGAGGTGCGTACGTACATGACGGTCGAGGCCGCGGGCGATCTGGCGGAGGCGCAGGCACCGGTGGCCGTGGACGAGCAGGGCCGGTCGGACCAGACGTTCACGGTCGACGTACGGGTGGGCGACGCGCGGGCGACGGCCGCCGGGCAGGACATCTACGCGATCTCGGCTCCGCTCGCGGTGGGCGCCGTACGGCGGATCCTCGGCGGCGAGACGCGAGCCGCCGGGGTGGCGTCGGCGGGGGCGATGTTCGACGCGGTCGACTTTCTTCGGGAGCTGCCTCTCGCGCTCGACCTGGGGTGACACGCCGTACCCTCCTCCATCTCACCGTCGCAGGCGCGGTCGGGACCACGGTCCCGGCGTACGCTGAGGGGGTCGACTACACCGCACGCAAGACGTTCGATGACTGGGACCGCCTGTTCCAGAAGGGCGGTCCTGGCCAGCCGGACCAGCCGAACGACAACTCCAACCGCGACGGCCGGTCGGGC
>NZ_DASRVN010000438.1:0-16915 GCF_035655035.1 Kribbella sp.
GTAGACCACGCCGGCCACCCGGTAGCCGCCATCAGCGTCACCTTCCGCACCGACACGGTCCCACCCACCGACCGCCCCCACCTGGCCCACAAAATCCGCCAAGCCGCCAAAGCCCTAACCCGCCGCCTCCACGGCTAGAACCAACAGGCGGGGTACTACGGCGGTTAAGAACTGACGGGCGAGGCACTACGCGAGGCGTACCAGGACCGGACGCGACACCGGGAGCGGGAGATCGTGCCGGGCGCGGAGGCTGGACTGTGGCTGGGTTTCGCCAGCTGATTCCCACGACTCGACGACCGCGGTTCGCTCGCGTGCTACCAGGACGACTTTGTGATTCCGGGGAGTTCGCCTCGGTGGGCTAGTTCGCGGAAGTGGATTCTGGAGAGGCCGGCTTTGCCTATGTACCCGCGGGGCCGGCCGTCGGTGGTGTCTCGGTTGCGGATGCGGGTGGGGCTGGCGTCTCTCGGGAGTTGCTGGAGACTCCGCTGGGCTTCGGCGCGGGCCTCGGGCGGCGTAGCGGGGGCGGCGATAATCGCCTTGAGGGTTGCGCGGCGGGGTGCGTGGTGAGACGCGACGCGTCGGCGGTGGTTGTTCCTGGCGATCTTCGCCGCGGTGGCCATCTAGCGCTCTTCGCGGAAGTCGGTGTGGGCGCGGAGAGTGGGGTCGTACTTGCGGATTACCAGCCGATCGGGATTGTTGCGGCGGTTCTTGCGCGTTACGTAGGTGTAGCCGGTGCCGGCGGTGCTGCGGAGTTTGACGATGGGGCGGAGGTCGTTGCGCTTGGCCATGCTGTCCTTTCTGTTGTCTACCAGAACGCCGTCGGGGTGGCGGGCATTCCGCCGGACAGGGTACGTTGTAGTGGTTATCGTTTTCAATAAGAGGGAGGGTCGATGCTGCCGGTGACCTTGCTGACGGGGCTCGACGACGGGTTCCGGGGCGCCGTCGCGGGGAATCTGCTGGCCGAGGCCGGCCCCAGGGGCGTTCTGGTGGAGTACGACGTACGCGACCTGAGCGCCGTCGTCCGTACCGCCCGGACCGCCGCGGGCGTGATCGACCGCGAGGTGATCACGATGAGCCACCCGTGCGTGTCCTGCGCGATGCGCGGCTCCCTCGTTCAGCTGCTCGCCGGCATCGCGGCCGTCGAGCGGTACGACGTGGCGATCGTCAACGTCCCGGCCGCCGGCGATACCCACGCGATCACGACCGAGGTCGACCAGCACCCCGACCTCCGCGTCGCCCTGGTCGTCACCAGCGTCGACACCACGACCGTCCTCACCGACGTACAGGGCGAGGACCTGCTCCGCGAACGCGGCATCCCGACCGCGGCCGAGGACGGGCGCGCGACCGCGGAGGTCGTCGTACGGCAGCTCGAGTACGCCGACGCCGCCGTCCTCAGCACCACCGACAACCGCACCACCGACAACCGCACCGCCGACGACCGCACCGAAGGCCTGCTCCGGGCGATCAACCCGAGGCTGTCGACCCGGACCAGCCCCGCAGGACTCCTGCAAGTACACCCGCAACTCCCCCGCACCATCGAGCCCGGCTCGATCGCCGCGCCGGTGGACGGGCTGACGTTCGTCTGGCAGGCGGTCCGGCCGTTCCACCCCGAGCGCCTGTACGACGCCCTCGAGGACCTGGTCGCCGGCACCGTCCGCGGCCGCGGCACCCTGTGGATCGCGACCCAGCACCGCTACCGGCTGAGCTGGGACAGCTTCGGGACGAACGTCGCGTTCGGCGTCCTCGGCCCGTGGCTGGTCGACCTCCCGGCGGACCGCTGGCCGGCGGTCGGGCAGCAGCACCAGGCCCGGTCCGCGCTCGAGTGGCATCCCGAGTACGGCGACCGCGCGTCGTACCTGTCGCTGACCGGCCCCGCGCTGGACGTCCGGGAATTACAGGAGCGCCTCGACGGTTGTGTACTCCGTGCGGACGAAGCGGTACACCCCCTGACCGATCCGTTCGCTCCCTACTTGGAAGGAAGTACCGCAGCATGAAGAAGGACATCCACCCCGACTACCGCCGGGTCGTCTTCCGGGACAAGTCCGGCAACTTCAGCTTCCTCACCGGTTCGACCCGCGAGAGCAACGAGACCGTCGTCTGGGAGGACGGGAACACCTATCCCGTCGTCGACGTCGAGATCTCGTCCGCGAGCCACCCGTTCTACACGGGCCAGCAGCGCGTGATGGACACCCAGGGCCGCGTGGAGAAGTTCAAGAGGCGCTACGGCCAGAAGTGACCCACAGCCCGTCAGGCAACTGACGGGCTGTCTTCTTTCGCGCGACCCCCGGGCTGGGGAGGATTTTGCGCCCGATTCGGGACAAGATCCTCCCCAGGTCCGAGCGTCTCGGATTCGAGACGGGGGATCAGCGCGGCAGATAGCTGTCGGCGGGGTGCGGGTTTCACACTGTGGGGATGGAACCGGTCGAGCTCACGGGTGCCGGGCTGGCACCGCTCGATGCCGTGGCCTTGGGGCAGCGGCGTACGGCGGTGCGGCTGGGTGACGACGCGCGGAAGCGGATGCGGGAGTCGGCGCAGGTGGTGGCCGAGGTGGCGCGGCGACGGCCGGTGTACGGGCGGACGACCGGCGTCGGGGCGAACCGGGACGTGCTCACGTCCGACCCGGAGCACGGCGCCCGGCTGCTGGCGTCACACTCCACCACCGGTACGACGTCGTACCCGAAGGACGTGGTCCGGCTCGGTCTGCTGATCCGGGTGAACCAGCTGGCGGCCGGCGGCTCCGGGCTCGAGCCGGCGGTCGCCGACGCGATCGTCGGCCTGCTCAACGACGACGACCTGCCCGACCTGCACCGCGGCGGCGCGATCGGTACCGGCGACCTCGGCCCGCTCGCCGAACTCGGGCTCGCCCTCGGCGACGTCATCGACGGCACCAGCGCGCTCCCGCTGCTGTCCAGCAACGCGTTCACGCTGGCCGAGTGCTGCCTGGCGTACGTCGAGGCCGCCACGCTGATCGAGGTCGTACCGCTGGTCGGCGCGCTCACGCATGTCGCGCTCCGCGGCAACGCCGAGGTGTACGACGTCCGCGTCCACGAGGCTCGCCCGCAACCCGGGCAGGTCCGGGTCGCCAGGAGGATGCGCGACCTGCTCGACGGCCTCCCGCTGACGCCGCTCCGCGTCCAGGATCCGTTCGGCCTGCGGGCGTTCGCGCAGGTACTCGGACCCGCGGTCGACCATTCCGATGCCCTGGGCAACAGTGTGCGGATCGACATCAACGCCGCCGCGGAGAACCCGCTGGTGGCCGGCGACACCGTGCTGCACAACGGCAACTGGCACGCGATGCCGATCGCGCTCGCGCTGGACTCGCTCCGGCTCAGCCTGCACAGCGTCGCGACCCTGTCCACCACCCGGGTCGCGAACCTGGTCGACCCGGACTACAGCGGCCTGAGCCGGTTCCTGGCCAGCGGCGCCGAGGCGAGCTCCGGCGTGATGATGATCGAGTACGTCGCCCACGACGCGCTCGCCGCGGTCCGGTCCGCCGCCCAGCCCGCGACCCTCGGTACGGCGACGTTGTCCCGCGGTGCCGAGCTGCACGCGAGCTTCGCCCCGCAGGCCGCCGTACTGACCAAGCAGCTGCTGGACGCGCTCCGCGAGGTCCTAGCGAGCGAGCTGGTCACCGCCGTCCGCGCGATCCGGCTTGCCGGGATGACCCCCGACGACCTGTCCCCCGCCGCCGTCAGTCCCTGGCTGGCCGACGCGCTCGCCGCGCTGCCGGGCGACCTGGCCGACCGCTCACTCCGCGAGGACCTGGAAATCGCCCGCGGTCTGCTCACCCAGTGGGGCGATCGCCAGGTCGAACACCCGGCTGAATCCGGCTAGGCGTACCGAAGAACGGGTAGTGGTCGGCTCTGCACGCGGCGGTCACGCTCAGCGGTTACCGTCGTGGCCAAGAGTCCGGGACCACTACCCGTTCTTCGGTACACAGACCAGCTCAGAGGCGGTTGTAGGCCTTCAAGGTGCGGAGCGCGCCGACGGTGACGATGCCGCGGTACTCGAGGGTGGCGGCGGGGCCCGGCGGTTCCCAGGTGATGGCCCAGCCGCCGTCGGGCTGCTGGTCGGCGATCAGGCGGTCGAGGTGGGCGTCGAGCTGTTCGTCGGTGAAGAGCGGGCGCCACACGCTGTCCGGCGTCGGCGCGAGGCCGAGTGGCGTCACGCCGTACGACGGGTCGTTCGCGTCGGCGCGGTAGTTCTGGAGCTTCGGGAGCCACTCGCGGACCCGGTCGAGGTCGGCTTTGCCGCGGTGTTCGAGGAACTCGAGTACTTCGTGCAGGCCGTGCGCGTCCTCCGGGAGGCCGTTCGCCAGTTCGGCCTCGCACCAGGCGGCGGCCTTGTCCCGCCACGGGTGCTCGATGCCTAGCTTGTACAGCCGAGCGACCAGCCCGGCGGTCGGGTTCAGGCCCGGCTGGTACGTCCACTCGGTCATGTGCTCCGCGCGCGGGTAGCCCTCGACGGCCGGGCCGCACAGCGGTACGGCGCCGTCCGGGGTCGCGACCGAGGCAAGCCAGTCGACCGCCCGCCGCACCATGTCGTCGTCGCGGGCACCGGCCGCGAGCAAGGTGTCGAACGCGACCTCGACGTCGAGCGGCAGGCTGTCCGGGCACCGTTTGTCCGGCTCCAGCCCCCACCCGAACCCACCGTCGGCGTTCTGGAATCCGCGCAGCGCGTCCACCACGCCCTGCGCCTGCGCCCCCTCGAACACCGTCGCGAACAGCCGCCGCTCGAGCACCCGAGCATCCCGCCGTACGAAGTCCCGTCCTGCCGTGTACATGTCCATGCCCACACCCTCCCGCAGGCCGGCCCGCCCTGTCTTGAACGAATCGGACTTACGGCTCGAAGCGGTAGCCCATGCCCGGTTCGGTGAGGAGGTGCTTCGGGCGGGCGGGGTCGGGTTCGAGTTTGCGGCGGAGCTGGCCCATGTAGAAGCGCAGGTTGCCGCTCGCGGTCTCGTAGCCGGGGCCCCAGACCTCGGTCAGCAGCTGGCGTTGGGACAGTAGCTTGCCGGGGTTGCGGACGAGCACCTCCAGCAGGTGCCACTCGGTCGGGGTGAGGCGGATGTCCTCGCCGTTCTCCAGCGTGACGCGCTTCGCGGACAGGTCGACCACCGCGCCGCCGACCATCACCATCGGCTGGTCCTGCGCGAGGTTGCTGCGCCGCAGTACGGCGCGCATCCGGGCCAGCAGCTCGTCGATCCCGAACGGCTTCGTCACGTAGTCGTCGGCACCGGCGTCCAGCGCCTCCACCTTGTCGGTCTGGTCGGCGCGCCCGGACAGCACCAGGATCGGCGCGTCGGTCCAGCCACGCAGGCCGCGGATCACCTCGACGCCGTCGAAGTCCGGCAGCCCGAGGTCCAGGATCACCAGCTCCGGCGGGTGCTGCGCGGCCACCTTCAACGCCGACGTACCGGTGCCGGCCAGGTGCACCTCGTACCCCCGCGCCTTCAGGTTGATCTGCAACGCCCGCACGATCTGCGGCTCGTCGTCAACCACCAAGACCCTGGTCATGGGCCCCTTCCTGTTCGGACCGCTCCCGGGCGCCGGGGACGGGTACGTCGGGGCGCGCGGCGGCGGCCGGGATCGCGACCACCATGGTCAGTCCACCACCTGGCGTGTCCTCGGGCTGCAAGGTGCCGTGCATCGCCTCGGCGAGTCCGCGGGCGAGCGCCAGCCCGAGCCCGACGCCGACCGTGTTGTCGGTGTCGCCGAGCCGCTGGAACGGCGCGAACACCCGGTCCCGGTGCTGCTGCGGGATGCCCGGCCCGCGGTCGATCACCCGGATCTCGACGGTGGCGCCGAGCGCGCTCCCGGTGACCAGCGGCGGCCGGCCGGGCGGCGAGTAACGGATCGCGTTCGCCAGCAGGTTCGCGACCACCCGCTCCAGCAGCGCCGGATCCGCCTCGACCAGCGGCAGCGTGTGCGGGATGTCGACGGTCACGCGGTCCGCGTTCTCGCCGAGCTCGGACAGTACGCCGGGAAGGATCTCGTCGAGCGCCATCGGCCGCGTGAACACCGGGAGTACGCCGGCCTGCAGGCGACTGAGGTCCAGCAGGTTGTCCACGAGCCGCGAGAGCCGGTCCAGCGACTCGTCCGCGGTCTCCAGCAGCTCGGCCCGCTCGGACTCGCTCCACTCCACGTCGTCGCTGCGCAGCGAGGTCACCGACGCCTTCGCCGACGCCAGCGGGGAGCGCAGGTCGTGCCCGACCGCCCGGAGCAACGCAGTACGCAACTTGTCGGCCTCGGCCAGCGGCTTCGCCTCCGCGGCCGCCTCGCTGAGCCGGGCGCGGTCGACGAGCGCGGCCGCGTGCGCCGCGAACGCGCCGACCAGCCGCCGCTCGTCCGCCTCCAGCTGATGTCCTTGCAGCACCAGCACCAGATCGTCGCGCGCCGGGATCTCCGCGTCGGCCTCCTCCGGACGGGTGCAGGTCAGTACGCCGGCCGACGCGAGCGGCCGCCATTCCTCGGTCAGCTCGTCGTCGTCGACCCGCTCCATCAGGCACGCGCCGGTCATCCCGAACGCCTCCCGGACCCGGTCCAGCAGGGCGGGCAACGCGGTCTCGCCACGCAGTACCGAACCGGCCAGGGTCGCGAGCGTCTCCGATTCCGCGGCTGCCCGGGCCGCCTGCCGGGTCCGCCGGGCCGCCCGGTCGACGACGGTACTGACCATCCCCGCGACCAGGATGAAGGTGAGCAGTGCGAGGGCGTTGTTCACGTCGGCGATCGTGAACGTCCGCTTCGGCGGGGTGAAGAACCAGTTCAGTACCAGCGACCCGCCGATCGCGGTCAGCATCGCCGGCCACATCCCGCCGACCAGCGCGACGACCACGACCGCGAACAGGAATGCCAGCACGTTGCTGGTCAGGTTGAGCGTGTCGCCGCCCAGCCCGAGGACCAGCGCGAGCAGTGGTTGCAGGACGACGGCGAGGACGAAACCCTGGATCTTCCGGCGCCGCGACAGGCTCCCCCGCGGCCGCGGCAGCCGTCCCCGGCCCATCAGCGAGTGCGTGACGATGTGTACGTCGATCTCGCCCGAATCGCGGATCGTGGTGGCGCCGATCCCAGGCCCGGTGAACAGCGATCCGAACCGCGAACGCCGGCTGCCGCCGAGCACCAGCTGGGTCGCGTTCTCCGCCTTCGCGAAGGTGAGCAGCGCGGCCGGGATGTCGTCGCCGACCACCTGGTGGTACGTACCGCCGAGCTTCTCGACCAGGTTCCGCTGCTGGGCCAGCTTGCTCGGGTTCGCGCCGGTCAGGCCGTCGGACCGCGCAACGTGGACGGCGAGCAGGTCGCCCCCGGCCGAGCGGGCGGCGATCCGGGCCGCGCGGCGGATCAGGGTCTCGCCCTCGGGGCCGCCGGTGAGCGCGACCACGACCCGCTCCCGGGCCTCCCAGGTGGAGTCGATGTCGTGCTCGGCACGGTACTGCTGCAGGCCGGCGTCCACCCGGTCCGCCAGCCAGAGCAGCGCGAGCTCCCGCAGTGCGGACAGGTTGCCGACCCGGAAGTAGTTGCCCAGGGCAGCGTCGATCTTGTCGGCGGCGTACACGTTGCCGTGCGCCATCCGCCGGCGCAGCGCCTCCGGCGTCATGTCGACCAGCTCGATCTGGTCCGCGGCCCGGACCACCCGGTCCGGGACCGTCTCCTGCTGCGGTACGCCGGTGATCTTCTCGACCACGTCGTTGATCGACTCGAGGTGCTGGATGTTGACCGCCGAGATCACGTCGATCCCGGCCGCCAGCAGCTCCTCGATGTCCTCCCAGCGCTTCTCGTTCCGGCTGCCCGGGATGTTCGTGTGCGCGAGCTCGTCGACCAGCGCGACCTCGGGCTGCCGGGCCAGTACGGCGTCCAGGTCGAGCTCGGTGAAGCCGGCGCCGCGGTAGTCGACGATCCGCCGCGGCACCACCTCGAGCCCTTCCAGCATCTCGGCGGTGTGCACCCGGCCGTGCGTCTCGACGAACCCGACCACCACGTCGGTCCCGCGGGCGCGCCGGCGCAGGCCCTCGCCCAGCATCTTGTACGTCTTACCGACACCGGGCGCGGCACCAAGATAAATCCGCAGGTCCCCGCGGCCGCCCTTGCTCATGTCCCCATGCTCTCAGCTCAGCCCAGCTGGGCCAGTGCAGCGTTGAGCGTGACCACGTTGACCGTCGGCTCGCCCAGGAAGCCCAGCACCCGGCCGTGGGTGTTCGCCTTGACGAGCTTCTGGACCTCCTGCACGCTCAGGCCGCGCTCCCGGGCGACCCGGTCGACCTGCAGAGCGGCGTACGCCGGGCTGATGTCCGGATCGAGACCGCTGGCGCCGGCCGTGACCGCGTCCGGCGGGACCTGGGACGGGTTGACGCCCTCCAGCGCCGCGACCGCCTTGCGCCGGGTGTCGACCGCGGCGACCAGGTCGGCGTTGTTCGGACCGAGGTTCGACCCGCCGCTGGCGGCCGCGTCGTACCCGCTCGCCGACGGACGGGTCTGGAACCACTTCGGGTCCGCGACCATGATCGCGTTGCCCTTGTCGTCCTTCGTGCCGCTGTCCATCGTGTACGCCTGGCCGATCAGGTCGGAGGCGACCGCCTTGCCGTTCACCTGGATGATCGAACCGTTCGCGTTGCCGTGGAACAGCGCCTGGGCGGCTCCGGTCATCACCAGCGGATAGACGATCCCGAGGACGACCGTGAAGAACAGGAGCGCCTTGGCCGCTACCGCGAGCCGGCGGAAACTGCTTGTCATTGACAACTACCTTTCAACGGAGACCGGGGATCAGCGAGATCACGAGGTCGAGGAGCTTGATGCCGATGAACGGGCTGATCAGCCCACCGATGCCGTAGATCAGCAGGTTGCGGCGCAGCATCGCCGACGCCGAGGACGGCCGGTACCGGACGCCGCGCAGCGCCAGCGGGACCAGCAGCACGATGATCAGCGCGTTGAACACGATCGCGGACACGATCGCCGACTGCGGCGAGTGCAGGCCCATGACGTTGAGCTTGTCCAGCCCCGGGTACGCCGAGGCGAACAGCGCCGGCAGGATCGCGAAGTACTTCGCCACGTCGTTCGCGATCGAGAACGTGGTCAGCGAACCGCGGGTGATCAGCAACTGCTTGCCGATCTCGACGATCTCGATCAGCTTGGTCGGGTTCGAGTCCAGGTCGACCATGTTGCCGGCCTCCTTCGCGGCCGACGTACCGGTGTTCATCGCGACGCCGACGTCGGCCTGCGCGAGCGCGGGCGCGTCGTTGGTGCCGTCACCGGTCATCGCGACCAGACGGCCGCCCTCCTGCTCCTTCTTGATCAGCGCCATCTTGTCCTCGGGCGTCGCCTCGGCCAGGAAGTCGTCGACCCCGGCCTCGTCGGCGATCGCCTTCGCCGTCAGCGCGTTGTCGCCGGTGATCATCACGGTCCGGATGCCCATCGCCCGCATCTGGTCGAACCGCTCCCGCATCCCCTCCTTGACCACGTCCTTGAGATGGATCACGCCGAGCGGACGAGCCGTCCCGTTGATGCTCTCGGCAACGACCAGCGGCGTACCACCGGAGGCCGAGATACCGTCGACGATCTCGCCGAGGCGCGCGTCCGACGTACCGCCGTGCCGGCCGATCCACGCGTTCACGGCACCCGCCGCACCCTTCCGTACCTGCCGGTCGTCGACGTCCACGCCGCTCATCCGGGTCTGTGCGGTGAACTCCACGAACGTTGCGTGCGGCAACTCTCCGGTGTGCCGCTCGCGCAGCCCGTACCCGGTCTTCGCCAGTACGACGATCGACCGGCCCTCGGGCGTCTCGTCGGCCAGGCTGGACAGCTGCGCGGCGTCCGCCAGCTCGGTGTCCGACACGCCCTGCACCGGGATGAACTCGGCGGCCTGCCGGTTCCCGAGCGTGATGGTGCCGGTCTTGTCGAGCAGCAGCGTGTTCACGTCACCCGCGGCCTCGACCGCGCGGCCGGACATCGCCAGTACGTTGCGCTGCACGAGCCGGTCCATCCCGGCGATCCCGATCGCGGACAGCAGCGCGCCGATCGTCGTCGGGATCAGCGCGACCAGCAGCGCCACCAGGATCACGATGCTCAGGTTCGTGTGCGCGTAGTTCGCGAACGTCGGCAGCGTCGCGGTGGCGATCAGGAACACGATCGTCAGACTGGCCAGCAGGATGTTCAGCGCGATCTCGTTCGGCGTCTTCTGCCGGGACGCGCCCTCGACCAGGGCGATCATCCGGTCGATGAAGCTCTCCCCCGGACGGGTGGTGATCTTCACGACGATCCGGTCCGACAGCACCTTCGTACCGCCGGTGACCGCGCTCCGGTCGCCGCCGGACTCCCGGATCACCGGTGCCGACTCGCCGGTGATCGCCGACTCGTCGACGCTCGCCACGCCCTCGACGACGTCACCGTCGCCGGGGATGATCTGGCCGGCCTCGACGACCACCCGGTCGCCGAGCTGCAACTGGGTGGCCGGAACCTCCTCCTCGGCACCGTCCTTGGTCAGGCGCCGCGCCGTGGTCTCGGTCTTGGCCCGCCGCAGGGTCTCGGCCTGCGCCTTGCCCCGGCCCTCGGCGACCGCCTCGGCCAGGTTCGCGAAGATCACGGTCAGCCAGAGCCAGACCACGATCCACCAGACGAACACGCTGGGATCGGTGATCGCCTTGACCGTGGACGCCACCGCGCCCACCTCGACCACGAACATCACCGGGTTCTTCCACATCACCCGCGGGTCGAGCTTGCGGACGGCGTCCGGCAACGAGGTCAGCAGCAGCTTCGGGTCGAACGCACCCGACGGCGCCTTCTTCACCGCCGACCCTGAATCTGTTCCAGGAGCTCGCTTCGGTGCCGGAGCCGGGGTCATCGTCTGCGTGGTCACAGTCCCTCCGCGAGGGGTCCTAGAGTCAGTGCGGGGAAATAGGTCAGGCCGGTCACGATCAGCACGACGCCGACGAGCATCGTGACGAACAGGGCCTTGTGGGTGGGCAGCGTGCCCTGCGTCACGGGTACCGGCTGCTGCCGGGCGAACGAGGCTGCCAGCGCGAGGGCGAAGACGATCGGCACGAACCGGCCGAGCAGCATCACCAGGCCGAGGGCAATGTTGTAGAAGGGGGTGTTCGCGCTGATCCCGGCGAACGCGCTGCCGTTGTTGTTACCGGCCGACGTGAACGCGTACAGCACCTCGGAGAAGCCGTGCGGGCTGCCGGTGTTGAGGATCGACGCGCGGGCGGACGCGAGTCCCATCGCGATCGACGCGCCGACCAGAACCAAGGTCGGTGTCGTCAGGATGTACAGCGAGACCAGCTTCATCTCGCGGGCGGTGATCTTCTTCTTCAGGTACTCCGGTGTCCGCCCGACCATCAGGCCCGCGACGAACACGGCCAGGACGGCGAGCATCAGCATGCCGTACAGACCGGTACCGGTACCACCGGGCGTCACCTCGCCGAGCATCATGTGGAACAGCGGTACGCCGCCGCCCAACGGGGTGAACGAGTCGTGCATCGAGTTCACCGCGCCCGTCGACGTACCCGTCGTCGAGACCGCGAACAAGGACGACGCCCACTCACCGAAGCGGGTCTCCTTGCCCTCCATCGCCGCGCCGGCCGCCTGGGTCGCCGTACCCGCGCCCTGCACCTCGAACAGGGTCGTGAGGACGACGAACGCGCCCCAGATCGTGCCCATCACGCCGAGGATCGCGTAGCCCTGGCGCTTGTCCCTGACCATCACCCCGAACGTCCGCGTCAGGCAGACCGGGATGAGCAGCAGCAGGAAGATCTCGAACAGGTTGGACAACCCGTTCGGGTTCTCGTACGGGTGCGCGGAGTTCGCGTTGTAGTACCCACCGCCGTTGGTGCCGAGTTCCTTGATCACCTCCTGGCTGGCGACGGTACCGCCGGGGAGATGCTGGGTCTGGCCAACGACCGAGGTGACCTCGTGCCCGCCGGAGAAGTTCTGTACGACGCCCATCGCGACCAGTGCGAGGGTGCCGACCACGGCGATCGGCAGCAGCACCCGCAGTACGGTCCGGACCAGGTCGACCCAGAAGTTGCCGAGCCGATCGGTCTGGGACCGGGCGAAGCCGCGGATCAGCGCGACCGCGACGGTGATGCCGACCGCCGCGGAGAGGAAGTTCTGTACGGCGAGGCCGGCGAACTGGACCAGGTGACCCATCACGGCCTCGGGGACGTAGTTCTGCCAGTTCGTGTTCGACACGAACGACGCCGCGGTGTTGAACGCGAGGCCGGACTCGACGTTCGGCAGGCCGAGCGACACCGGCAGCCAGTGCTGCAGCCGCTGCAGCAGGTACAGCAGCACGACGCTGAGCGCGGAGAACGCGAGCAGCGAGCGGGCGTACACCGCCCAGGTCTGGTCGGCCTTCGAGTCGACCCCGAACAGCTTGTACGTCCAACGCTCCACACGGAGGTCCTTGCCGGACGAGTAGACCCGGGCCAGATAGCCGCCGAACGGGCGGTAGACCGCCGCCAGGCACACGAGTAGGAGGCCGACCTGTAACAGGCCGGCTGCGGTGTCGGACATCAGAACCTCTCGGGGAAGACCAGGGCGGCGATCAGGTAGAGGACCAGCACGACGGCCACGACCAGGCCGGCGATGTTCTCAGGATTCACGCCTCTACTGGACCTCGCTGATTGCCCCGTCAGGAGGGTTCTCGCAGGTCTCTCACACCCGCTGACGCAGCTCTCACAGGCCTCTCACATACTTACGGCTGGTATCTCCACCGACAGTGAAGGAAAGATTCCGCACGTGACTGAACTGGACACCCCCGCCGAGCAGTTCTTCTCCGCGGAGACCCGGGCCGCGCTCGCCGAGGCCAGCCGCAAACTCGCCGAGCGGCTGCAGGCGCACACCGACGCGCTGGTCGCGATGACCGGCGACGAGGACCACACCACGCTGTTCGAGCACAACGCGGCGCTCGAAGGCGTGGTCGAGGACTGGAACGACGCCGTCTTCGAACACACCGGTACGACGGCGCTGCTGCTCGACGACTCGGTCGAGGACGAGGACGACGAGGCGGCCGAGCCGGACCAGCTGATCAGCGTGGTGTCGCGCTTCGACCTCCGGGTCGTCGACCTGGACGAACTCCTGGAGGCCGGCCGGGCCGCGCAGGAACGGCACCCGGCCGAGCTGGACGAGTCCGGCGACCGCGAGCCGGTGGACAACGCCGAGCAGGCGATCTACGAGATCAGCCGCGAGGTCGGCGAGGCCTGGTTCGAACTACCCGGCACCGAGCTGATCGCCGGCGCCCGGGCGTACGTCGTCCCCGAGCCGCCCTTCGAACCACTGGACCCCGACGCCGAGGACGTCCTCACCGAACTCATCGCCCCGAACGGCGTCGCCACCCACGCCGAGACCTGGGCCTAGACGAGGAGCTCGCCGTCCAGGACGGTGACGGCGGACCCCTTGAGGTAGACGCGCTCGCCGTCCAGGACGACCTGCACCACGCCGCCGCGGGCGGACGCCTGGTAGCCGACCAGCGCGTCCCGCCCGAGGCGCCCGGCCCAGTACGGCGCGAGGCCCGTGTGCGCGCTCCCGGTCACCGGGTCCTCCGGGATTCCGCTGCCCGGCGCGAAGAACCGCGACACGAAGTCGTACTCGTTTCCCCGTGCTGTCACGATCACGCCGCGCAGCTTGTCCCGGTCGGTGATCGCCGCGATCTCGTCGTACTGCGGGACCACCGCACGCACCGTCGCCTCGTCCCGTACGACGACCAGCAGGTCGCGGAGCTCCCCGGTGACGTACGCCTCGACAGCCTCCACCTCCAGGGCTGCCTCGAGTCCGTCCGGGACCGGAGTGGCGATCGGCCGGTTGACCGGGAAGTCGAGCGTGATCCCGTCCTCCGCGACGTCGGCGACCAGCACCCCGCTCAGGGTCGCGAACGAGGTCTTGCCCTTCAGCGCGAGCACGTGAGCGGTGGCGAGGGTCGCGTGCCCGCAGAGCACGACCTCCTTCGCCGGCGTGAACCAGCGCAGATCCCATTCCGCCTCGGCGCCGTCCGACGGCCGCACGAACGCGGTCTCCGCGTGTTTCATTTCCGCCGCGACACTCTGCATCCAGCTGTCGTCCGGCCAGGGCCCGGCCTCGAGTACGCACACCCCGGCCGGGTTGCCCGCGAACGGTCCGTCGGCAAACGCATCCACCACGCGAATCCTCATACCCCCGACGCTAATCAGCCGCCACGTGCGCGGACCAGATCCAGTTCTGGTGCAAGTGGCCTTGAACCGGGCGCGGGTCCGGCACGTATCGAGGACGTCCACATCTCGATCCAGGGGGAGTGTCATGTCTTTGCGCGCACTTGCAGTTGCCACCGCGTTCGCCGGGAGTCTCGCACTGGTTACGCCCGCGGCCGCCGACGCACACGGTCCGTCGCACGAGCTCGCCGTACGGCAGGTCAATCTTGTCTCCGACCAGGCCGGCAAGGCGGTACTCCAGGATCCCGACCTGGTGAACCCGTGGGGTCTGTCGCTCGGCGCGACCACCCCGCTGTGGGTGTCCGACAACGGTACGTCGGCGTCGACGCTGTACTCGTCCGCGCCGGGCTCGGGCACCGCCACGAAGGTGTCGGCGATCCGGCCGACGATGCCGTCGCCGACCGGGCAGGTCAACAACCCCGGCACCGGGTTCGTCCTGAGCAACGGCACCACCAGCGCACCCGCGAACTTCATCTTCGCCACGGAGACCGGTCAGATCGCGGCCTGGAGCCGGGCGGTCGACCCGCCGATGGGCGCGGCCGAGATCAAGGCCACCACGCCCGGCGCCAAGTACAAGGGCCTGGCGCTGGCCGCGAACCAGCTGTACGCCGCCAACTTCACGCAGCACCGGATCGACGTGTTCGACAGCTCGTTCAAGCCGGTGAAGCTGCCCGCGTGGGCGTTCCGCGACCGGCACGTGCCGGCGTCGTACGGCCCGTTCAACGTGCAGGCGCTGGACGGCCGGATTTTCGTGTCGTACGCCAAGGTCAACGCGAAGACCGGTGACGAGATCGACGGCCGCGGCCGCGGGTTCGTCGACGAGTTCAGCACCGGCGGCAGGCTGATCACCCGGGTCGCCACCCGCGGCTCGCTGAACGCGCCGTGGGGCCTCGCGATGGCTCCGGAGAGCTGGGGTGCACCGGAAGGCACGCTCCTGGTCGGGAACTTCGGCGACGGCCGGATCAACGTCCTGGTACCCCGGTCGCGGCACCGCTTCGAGCCCGCCGGCCAGGTCCGCGACACCACCGGCAAGACGCTCGTGATCGACGGCCTGTGGGCCCTGCTCCAAGGCACACCGACCACCGGCGGCCCCGACGTCCTGTGGTTCTCCGCCGGCACCGACCACGAGTCCCACGGCCTGGTCGGCCAACTCCAGAAGCCGTAGTCACGAGGTTGGGGAGGATCTCGTGCCGATTCGGGCGGGAGATCCTCCCCAACCCGGGGTCAGGCGGGCAGGGGCTTTTCGAACCAGTGGTGGGCGTACGGCTCGTCGTTGAAGCGCGGGACCTCCTGGTAGCCGGAGGTGCGGTAGAGCGCGATCGCCTCGCTCAGATTGCGGTTGGTCTCCAGGCGTACGGCGGAGGCACCGTGCGCGAGGGCGGCGTGTTCGAGCTCGGTAAGGAGGCGGCGGCCGAGGCCCAGCCCGCGGGCATCGGGTGCCACCCACATCCGTTTGATCTCGGCCGGATCCGAGCCCTGCAGCTTGAGCGCGCCACAGCCGACCGGCTCCGACCTGAGCGTTGCCATCAGCAACAACCCGGCCGGTGGGGTGAGTTCGGCGTTGTCCGCCGAGATACTCCGGCTGCGATCGAACCCGTCGTCGAACCGGCGGCCGAGCTCAGCGAAGTACTGCGCCAGGCAGTACTGCGCCGCCGGCAGCCGTGGATCGACCGCCGCCACCCGCACCATCGAGGCAGTCAGCAAGCGCGTGACCTCGTCCATCGCAGTCACCAGCCGCTCCTGCTGCACCTCGCTCAGCGGCTCCAGGATCGACGCGGCCAGCTCGTCCGACCGCTCGTCCAGCACCTGCCGTTCGGCCAGACCCTCCTCGGTCAGCCGGGCCATCCGCACTCGCGCGTCCGCGGCGTCGGGCTCGACCCGCACCAGCCCGGCGCGTTCCAGCGAGCGCAGCAGCCGGCTCAGGTAGCCGGAGTCGAGATCGAGACGGGCCCGCAGCGATCGGACGTCGCACCCGTCCGTCCCGATCTCCCACAACACCCGGTCCGCCCCGAGCGGCCGGCCGCGAGCCAGGTAGTCCTCCTGCAACGCCCCGACCCGCTGCGTCACCATCCGGTTGAACCGCCGCACCTCCATGACACCCATTCTCTGACTTTAGTCAGACATCTGCCCGTCGCCCTACTGCCTGGATTGCCCGCACCCGGCCGTCCGCCAGGGCCTCGGTGAGGTGTTTGACGCGGTCGCGGAAGTTCGGTACGAACGTCTGTAGGCCGAGCGGGCTGGGCGGGAGCGCCTGGATCGTCCGCATGATCGCTCCGACCGTCTCGGTCAGGTCCTCCCAGTGCTCGACGGTGAAGCCGGCAGCTTCGATCGTCGCGCGCAGGGCTTCCGGCGTACGGAGATGGCTGTAGGCGGCGGTATCGGCCCACGGCAACGGGTAGTCGAGGGGACGCCCGTCGCCGGCGGCCAGATCCCACAGGGCGAGCCGGCCGCCGGGCTTCAGGACCCGCGCTGCCTCCCGGTAGAGCGCGTCCTTGTCCGCCACGTTCATCTGGACGTGCTGACTGAACACGACGTCGTACGAGGCGTCGTCGAAGGGCAGCGCGGTCACGTCGGCCCGCCGTACGGCGATCCGGTCGTCCAGGCCGACGAGCCCGTTGAGCCACCGCGCCGTCTCGCAGTACTCGTCCGAGAGGTCGACGGCCGTGACCGCGCACCCGAAACGGTCGGCGACGTAGCGCGAGGTACCACCGATGCCGGCACCCGCGTCGAGCACCGCACTGG
>NZ_DASRVN010000439.1:0-15568 GCF_035655035.1 Kribbella sp.
TTCCTTGACCTCGACCGCCCACAGCCCCCAGCCGCGCTCCTCGATCAGCGGGATGTTCCGGTCGATCAGTCCGTCGCTCTGCTCGCGCGTCTGCGGCGCCGGGAAGTGCTCCATCACCGCCGGATCGGCGTTCAGCGTGGCGTACGGTTCACGATCGGACTCGCGCCACTGGCGCAGCAGCAGGCGGTCGGTGGTCAGCTCGGTCATGTCACTCCACAGGGATCTTGTTGATCGCATGGTCGCCGGTGGCCCACAGGTACTGCACCGCGTACGCACGCCAAGGCCGCCACGCGCGGGCGTGGTCGGTCAGTGGTTTGGGGGCCTCGGGCAAGCCTAGGTCACGCGCGGCGTAACGGATACCGAGATCGCTGGCCACGAAGGCGTCCGGGTCGCCCAGCGCCCGCATCGCGATCGACTCCACCGTCCACGGCCCGATCCCCGGCAGCGCCGTCAGTTGCTCGCGGGCCCGATCCCAGTCGGCACCCGCGCTCAGGTCGATCTCACCGTTCGCGAGCGTGCCGATCAGCGTGGTGAGCGTCGTACGTCGCGTCTTCGGAAACGCCAGCGTCTCCGGATCCAGCTCCGCCAGCGCCGGCATCGTCGGGAACAGATGGGTGAGCCCGCCACCCGGGTCCTCGATCGGCACACCGTGCTGCAGGACCAGGCGGTGCGCGTGCGTACGGGCGGCCGCGGTCGACACCTGCTGACCGAGCACCGCGCGTACGGCGAACTCCTCGCCGTCGACCGTGTGCGGCACCCGCCGGCCGGGCGCCTTCGCGATCAGCGGCGCGAGTACGGGGTCCGTGCCGAGCAGGTCGTCGACGGCGACCGGGTCCGCGTCGAGGTCGAGCATCCGGCGGCAGCGGCTGATCGCGATCGCCAGGTCCCGCTGGTCGGTCAGCGAGAGCTGGCAAGCGATGCGGTCCGGCATCGGCTTGAGCGCGACGACCCCGTGACCGTGCGGGAGCCGCAGCGTGCGGCGGTAGTGGCCGTCGCGCCACTCCTCCACCCCCGGTACGCCGGTCGCGATCAAGTGGCCGAACAGGTTGTCGGGCGTCAACGGCGCGCGGAACGGGAGCCGCAGCGAGATCGTCCCGGGCGCGCTGGACGACGTACCCCGGCGGGCTCGGCGGCGGAGCTCGGTCGGGGCGAGCGCGAAGACCTCCTGCACGGTCTCGTTGAACGTCCGTACGCTCGAGAATCCCGCGGCGAACGCGACGTCCGCCATCTGCAGCTCGCTGGTCTCGATCAGCAGCCGCGCGGTCTGGGCGCGCTGCGCCCGGGCCAGCGCGAGCGGCCCGGCACCGAGCTCGGCGAGCAGTTGCCGTTGCACCTGCCGCACGCTGTACCCGAGCCGGGTGGCGAGCCCCGGTACGCCGTCCCGGTCGACGACGCCGTCCGCGATCAGCCGCATCGCGCGGGCGACCAGGTCGGCGCGGTCGTTCCACTCCGGGGATCCCGGGCTGGCGTCCGGCCGGCACCGCTTGCAGGCGCGGAATCCGGCCTGCTGGGCGGCGGCCGCGCTCGGGTAGAACCGCATGTTCTCGACCTTCGGCGGCACCACCGGACAGCTCGGCCGGCAGTAGATCTTCGTGGTCAGTACTGCCGTGAAGAACCACCCGTCGAACCGCGCGTCCTTCGACTGGACCGCGCGGACGCATCGCTCCCTGCACTCGTACACGCTGTCCAGCATCCCTGCCGCCACCGACATTCACTAGCGGATTTGCGACATGGAGTTGGGGCCCGGGTTCGCGGATTCGCGACGGGAGGATCCGGCGTCGGATTCTCGCCAGCTTGCTGCGGCGCGGAGCGGTGAGATTGAAACATGAACGAACTACATGGCAAGAAGGCACTGGTGACCGGCGGAAGCCGCGGGATCGGGGCGGCGACCGCCGTCGCGCTGGCGGAACGCGGAGCCGATGTCGCGATCACGTACAGCGCTTCCGCGGAAGCGGCGACGAGCGTGGTGAAGGAGATCGAGGGGCTGGGGCGGCGCGGATTCGCGTTCGCGGTCGACGCGGGTGACGCGGTCGCGGCGGCGGACGGGGTACGGCGGGCCGCGGAAAGCCTTGGTGGGTTGGACATTCTCGTCAACAACGCGGGCGTCGGGGCGATCGCACCGATCGGCGACCTCACGCTCACCGACGTCGACCGGGTGCTCGCGGTCAACGTCCGCGGCGTGTACGCGACCACGCAGGCCGCCGTACCGCTGTTGTCCGACGGCGCCCGGCTGATCCACCTGGGCAGCTGCGCCGCCGAGCGGGTGACATCTCCGGGGATGACGCTCTACGCGATGAGCAAGTCCGCACTGACCGGCCTGAGCAAGGCGCTCGCCCGTGAGCTCGGTCCCCGCAACATCACGTCGAACGTCGTCCAGCCCGGCCCCACCGACACCGACATGAACCCGGCCGACGGTCCCTTCGCCGAACCCCAGCTGGCCGACCTGTCCCTCCCCCGCTTCGCCACCCCCGCCGAGGTAGCCGCCGCCATCACCTACCTCGCCGGGCCGACCGCCGCCTACATCACCGGCACCGAACTCACGATCGCCGGCGGCCACACCGCCTGACCCGTACCGAAGAACGGGTAGTACCCCCACGACACGCCGCGCCAGCCCCCGCAAACGGCCCATTTACCCCACCACTACCCGTTCTTCGGTACACAAGTAGCCATGAAGTTCTCGGTGACGGTAGGCGCGGTCGGCCTTGGACGCGATCCACGCGGCCTGGCGGAGCTGGCGCGGGTGGTGGAGGGGTCCGGTTGGGACGGGTTGTTCCTGGAGGACTACCTCGTCTACCAGGGGGACGCGACCGAGCCGACGTACGACCCGTGGATCTGCCTGGCGGCGATCGCGACCGCGACCGAGCGGATTCGGATCGGGACGACCGTGACGCCGTTGCCGCGCAGGCATCCGTGGAAGGTTGCCGCCGAGGTGGTGGCCCTGGATCAGTTGTCGGGTGGGCGGATGGTGCTTGGGGTGGGGAGTGGGGATCTTGGGGATCCGTTCATGTTGGAGCGGGATCCGCGGGTGTTGGCGGAGAAGTTGGATGAAGGGTTGGAGGTGATCGATCGGTTGTGGACGGGGGAGCCGGTCAGTTTTCGGGGGAAGCACTACGCGCTTGACGGGGTGCGGCTGACGGCGCGGGCGGTGCAGGAGCCTCGGGTGCCGGTGTGGGTTGGGGGTGACCTGTCGGTGCCGGCGGTGCGGCGGCGGATTCGGCGGTGGGGTGGATCGTGTGCGTACAAAGGCAATGGCGGCATCACCCCGGACGACGTACGGCGGTTGCGGGCCGGGCGGGACATCGAGGTGAAGGTGAGCGGTGGGGATCCGGCGGCGTTCGCGGCGGCGGGGGCGACCTGGTGGGGGCGGTGGATCGCGCCGGGATCCGTCGCGGACACGCTGGCGATCATCAGGCAAGGACCGCCGGCGATCTGAACCGTTGACAGCGGCACGACACCGGGGAGAGACTGCGATTTGAACGTTCAAACCCGCGGGAGGTCGCCTTGGCTACGTTGAAGCAGGTGGCCGCGCACGCCGAGGTGTCCGTCCAGACCGTGTCGAACGCTCTCAACGCCCCGCACCGGCTCCGCGCCGACACGCTCGAACGCGTCAACCGCTCGATCGAACTCCTCAACTACCGTCCCAATCGTAACGCCCGCAGCCTGCGCACCAGCGCGGTCGAGCTGATCGGGTACTGCGTGCCCAACTGGCCGAACCAGACCCACCTGGTGATGGACCAGTTCCTGCACGCCCTCTGCGCCGCCGCCGAACGCACCGGCCGGCACATCCTCCTGTTCACCGCGCCACCCGGTGTCGACGGCATGCCGACGTACGACGATCTGCACGCGCGGCGGATGGTCGACGGGTTCGTGCTGTCGCAGACCGAGACGCACGACCCGCGGCACGGGTGGCTGAAGGAGGAGGACATCCCGTTCGTGAGCTTCGGCCGGGTGTGGGGGCAGTCCACGCAGCCGGGTCCGTGGGTGGACGTCGACGGCGCGACCGGTTCCGCGATCGCGGTGCGGCACCTGTACGGCACCGGCCGGCGCCGGATCGCCTTCCTGGGCTGGCCGAAGTCGTCCGGGCTCGCGGAGGACCGGCTGTCCGGCTGGCGTACCGCGTGCAAGGACCTCGGCGTACCGACCACCGGGCTGGCCGTTCGGTGCCGGGCCGACAGCATCGAGGAGGGCGCCCGCGGTACCGCGCGGCTGCTCGACTCCGGCCGCGCGTTCGACGGGATCGTTGCCCTGAGCGACGTTCTCGCGCTCGGCGCGCTCCGCGAACTGACCGCCCGCGGCATCACTCCCGGCGCGGGCGTCGGCGTGGTCGGGTACGACGACTCGCCGCTCGCCGAGGTCGTCTCCCCCGGCCTGACCAGCCTCCGGCAACCGATGGACCGGATCGCCGAGGAGCTGATCACGATCCTCACCGGAGACCAGCAGCCGGCCGAACGGCTACTGCTACCCGAACTGGTGATCAGGGGCAGCTCCGCCCCTGGCTGACCCGGCGCTCTCCCCGGCGCCGCGAGAAGGAGGAATCCGCCATGACTCCCTATCCGACCCGAAGTAGCTCACCCCCGCCCCGGCGAGGGCCGGTACGACGCACTGCCGGCATCGTGCTGCTCGCCACCGCAACTGTCCTGGCCGGCTCCGCCTCCGCGCTCGCCGGTCCGACGACTGCTACCGGCAAATCCACAACCACAACCTCGCCGTCCGAGCTGTCCGTGACCTCTCGGCTTGCGGATCGGCGGTCGTTGGTGGTGGGGGATCGGGCTTACGCGATGGGCGACGAGTCCGGGCTGTATCCCGCGTCCGGATGGCACGTGCGGGGTGAGATGGGTGGGTTCTGGACGCAGCCGATCAAGCTCCTGGACGGGATCTGGTTCGGCCTGGACGGGAACTGGCTCGGCAAGCAGGTGCCGGCCGCGAAGTACACCAGCGGTCACGGCTACAGCCGGATCGACTACCCCGGTTCGGTGAACGTCCGCCGTACCGACTTCGTCCCCGACGGCGTCCGCGCCACGCTGGTAGGCCTGACGCTGACCTCCGGTACGACGAAGACGGTCAAGCTGGACGTCGACGCGCACTCCGAGCTGATGCAGCCGTACCCGTGGGACTGGACCACCCCGACCGCGATCGACGCCAACCTGCCGGACACCGGCGACTTCGCCGACGGCGCGCTCCGGTTCCGCGAGCAGGGCACGCCGTCGTACCCGAACGCGAAACCGCACGACTTCGCCGCCTTCGTCGGATCGTCCCTGCGTCCGGCGAGCCATCAGCTCGGCCCGGACCACCGCGGCCCGCAGAGCCCGGCGGTGATCTGCCCGAAGGACGGTACGACGCCCGCGCGCTGCGACGACTCGCTCACCGGCAAGGGCACCGGCGGCCGGCTCACGTACGACGTACCGCTGAAGGCCGGCGAGCAGAAGACGATCTGGTTCGCCGTGGCCGGATCCGATCAGGGCAGCAAGGCCGCCGAAGGCGAGTACCGCAAGGCGCTGAGCAACCCGGACCTGTTGCTGCGGGCAAAGACCGCGTACCGGGCCGGGATCGACGCGCAGTCCGCAGTGGACCTGCCTGGTGACCGGCTGCTGCAGCAGAGCGTCGAGTGGAGCAAGCAGAACCTGGCCGACTCGGTGCAGCAGGCGAACAACCTGCAGATCCGGGACGTCAACGAGGGCAAGGACTATCCCGCGCCGCTCGGGACCGTGCCGACCGCCCGCTGGTTCGGCGCCGGATTCCCGGACTACCCGTGGCTGTTCGCGACCGACGGCGAGTACACCGCGTTCGCGGCCGTCGCCGCCGGCCAGTTCGACACCGTGAAGGAGCACCTGCGGGCGCTCCGCGACGTCAGCGACATCCTGAACCACCGCAGCGGCAAGGTCGCGCACGAGGTGACGCCGACAGGCGACGTGTACTTCGGCTCGAACCAGAGCGCGGGCAACACCGACGAGACCGTGAAGTTCCCGAGTACGGTGGCGTTGCTGTGGCGGTGGACCGGTGACAACAAGTTCCGCGACGAGATGTACGACTTCAGCGTCCGGAACCTGCAGTACGTCTACAAGAACCTCGACAAGGACGGCGACGGCTGGCCCGAGGGCCTGGGCAACGTCGAGCGCTCCGGGATGGGCGTGGAGAAGCTGGACAACACGGTCTATCTCATCCGTGGCCTCAGCGACCTCGCCGACATGGCCGCGTCCAAGCACGACACCAAGACCGAGCAGTGGGCGACCGCGAAGGCGAACGACCTGGAGTCCCGCTTCGAGGCGCAGTGGTGGATGCCGAAGGCGCTGGGGTACGCCGACTCGATCGACGACCCGGCCAACCCGGCGAACGACAACACCCCGATCTTTCAGCGGCACTGGATCGGCGTCACCCCGATGGAGGCGGTACTGAGCGGGGCCTCGCCGCTCGCGTCGGCCGAGCACGCGAAGATCGCCCTCGACCAGCGCGAGACGCCTTGCTACACAGGGGAGTTCGGGCTGTTCCACACCGGTACCGGGGCGACCTCCGACCCGAAGGGCAACCCGGGCGCGACGTGTGACGGCGTGGTGTCGCAGGTACCGAGCGAGCGCAGCATCTTCGGCCTGAACACCTCGATCATGGCGGTTGCCGAGGGCAACTTCGGCCGCCTGGGCACGAAACAGCAGCAGGTGTACACCACCGGCAACGCGCGGATCCAGCTCGACCCGTCGGTGTGGGAGACGCCGGGCGCGATGCCGGAGATCGCGCCGTCGCCGGACTCCCCCGCGAACATCGGCCGGGCGTTCTACGACCGCTCGATGGCGCTGCAGGCGTGGGGTACGTACGGCATCCTGTGGCCGGTGATCCACCAGCAGCTCGGTGTCGACCCGGATCTGGGCCACGGGCGGATCTCCGTCGTACCGCAGCTCCCGGAGGGCCAGCAGAAGGTGGCCGGCAGCAACATCCGGGTCGGCAGCGGGGCCGTCGACGTGTCCGCGCGCCTTGCGGGTAAGGCGTTGACGACCGACGTGACCATGAAGGGCGTCGGCGCGGCGCTGACCGTCGGAGCGGTGCTGCCGTCCGGGGCGAAGGTCCGGGGCGTGACGGTGAACGGGCAGCCGGCGTCGTACAAGCTGGTCACCACCACTCGCGGGACCGAGGTCCAGGTGCCGGCGCGCGGGGCGCACACGGCGCTCGTGATCACTCTGCAGTAGTCCCTCCCGATCAGCCGGCCGGTGCGCATCCGTTCTGCGCGCCGGCCGGTTCGGCATTTCCGGATACGTCGCGCGCACAAAAGGCGGCGGGCCCCTCCGAGTATGAGTCGGAGGGGCCCGCCCAGCTGAAGGAAAGTGACGTCTCCAGCTTCCCGATCCGGGTCCGTGGAGGCCGGCAGACCCCGTCACCGGTCTACCTCGGTGGGGATCCCCACCGCGAGGGCCCTCGGTTTCCGTTCGACCCGCTGCCCCGATCCGAAGCAACGTATCGACCTTTCTACGCCCGTCGGCGAGGTCCGCACAACCCTTTCCCGGAGACAGATTCGGTCGTCCACAATGTTGGTGCATCCATCCACAGAAACGGCCCGAGTTATGCACAACCCCTGTGCATAACATCTCTTAGCCCTTAGGAGGTTTGACCGCCATCGGCTGCAGGATGCGGAACCCGGCGTACAGGCCGAGGGCGCTGACGACCAGCACCGACGGTACGGCGACGGCGAGCGGTGGGCGGTGGTAGCCGACGTTGTTCAGGATCGCCGCGAGCCACTGCGCGACCAGCAGCAGCTCGGCCGCGACGGCGGGGACGAAGGCGAGCGGGAGCAGCATCACGCCGCGCCAGAACCCGAGCCGGACGAACGTGATCCCGAGCAGCCAGCCGGTCACCTCGTGGGCCAGGATCATCAGGAAGAACTCCGCGAAGATCATCCCGGCCTGCGAGGGGTCGCCGAACAGGTGCGCGTTGGTCAGCTTGTCCGGCCAGCCCTGCCACGCGTACAACCCGCGTTCCACCTGGTAAACCAGCACCCAGAGCACCGAGGTGGCGACCGCCGCGCCTGTCAGGTAGATGCCTGCGGCAACAGAAAACATCCGCCGGGTGATGCCCTGGGAGATCAGCAGCGAGAAGTACGCCGGGGTGATCGTGATGCCGATCGCCATCGAGAAGTACTTCGGCGACTGCGTCCCGTAGTCCCAGGCACTGGCGGTGACGCCGCCGGACACCAGCTGGATGACCAGACCGACGAAGAACAGCGCGATCACCATCACGACCCAGTAGCTGACCAGCATCGGCCGCAGCCCGATCACCATCGACAGCACGGCCTGCTTCAGCCGCCGCACATCGGTAACCCCGCGCGGCAGCACCGCCGTACTCACGACCTCGCTCCCGTCAGGTGGACGAACAGGTCCTGCAGGCCGACCGGCCCGATCTCCAGGCCGGCCGCGGACGCCTGGGCGAGCAGGGCCGGATCGAGGTCGCCGAGGACGGTGGTGGACTTCGTACCGCCCAGGCGCTCCTCCGCGAGCACCGTGAAGCCCGCGGTGAACTCGTCGACCGCGGCGGCCGGGCCGACGATCGAGGCGCCGCGGCCCCGCAGCGCGTCCACCGGCGACTGGGTGACCAGCCGGCCCCTGTCGAGGATCACGACCTCCTCCAGCATCGTGCTGACCTCGCTGACCAGGTGCGTCGAGAGCACGATCGTGCGCGGCACCTCGGCGTAGTCGGCGAGCAGCATGTCGTAGAACAGGTTCCGGGACGGCACGTCCATCCCCAGGTAGCTCTCGTCGAAGATCGTCAGCGGGGCGCGGCCGGCGAGGCCGAGCACGACGCCGAGCGCGGACTTCTTACCGCGGGAGAGCTTCCCGATCTTCTTCGCCGGCGGGATCTCGAAGCGGTCCATCAGCTCGGCGGCCAGGTCGGCGTCCCAGTACGGCCGGAGCCCCGCCGCCAGCCGGAGCGCGTGCCTCACCGGCGCGCTGTCCGGTACGTCGCCGGACTCGCGGATCAGGCACACCCGACTGGTGACGACCGCGTTCTCGTACGGCTCCTGCGCCGTACCGAGGTCACCACCCTCGATCAGCACCCGCCCGGCGTCCGGCCGGCGGAACCCGGCGAGCGTGGCGGCCAGGGTGCTCTTGCCGGAGCCGTTCCGGCCGAGCAGCCCGTGGATCTTGCCCGGCGCCAGCCGCAGGTCCAGCCGGTCCAGCGCGGGCGTCCCGGCGAACCGGACCGACAGGTCCTCGGTCCGCACCGTCAGCGCGGCGGTCATCGGGCCGCACCGCCGATGTGCTGGACGATGTCGGTGAGCGGGATGCCGATCGCCTTCGCCTCGCGGATCATCGGGTCGACCACCTCGGCGAAGAACGAGTCCCGGCGGCCGTTCCGGAGCAGGTCGCGGGCGTCCGGGGCGACGAACATCCCGATCCCGCGCTTCTTGTAGAGGATCCCGTCGTCGACCAGCTGCGCGAACCCCTTGGCCGCGGTGGCCGGGTTGATCCGGTAGAAGGCGGCGTACTGGTTGGTCGACATCACCTGCTCCCCCTCCGCCAGCGCACCGCTGACGATGTCGTTCTTGATCTGCTCGGCGATCTGCAGATAGATCGGACTCCGGTCGTCGAACACCGTCCCCCCTTCCTCGGTTAGCTGGTCAAGTGACGAACCGTAGCACCGCGCCGGGTCAGCCTCCGGCGGAATACTGGGCCTGCTGCAGCGACTTCTTCAGCGCCGGTACGACGGGGCCGACCCGGACCGCGAGCTGCGCCAGGCGGTCCTTGTGGCGGGTCCGCTGGTCCCTGCCAATGACGGTCCGCAGATCCGCGGTGGCCGCGAGTACGACGACGGACGCGTCCCGGAGGTCCACCCGGGACACCAGGCGCGACGGCCGTAGCGTGTCCTGGGCGCTCCGCAGTACGTGACGCCGTACGAGCGGGTGCCGCAGCGTGATCCGGTCCGCCGGGATGATGCCGAGCACGCGATGCGGCTCCACCTTGATCAGGCGCGCGCGGGCGAGCTCGTCGCGGACCTGCCGCACGGTCGCGCCGCCCCGCCGATCGATCCAGTGCCGCCAGCGCCGCGGCCCGACCGCCCGCAACTCCTCGAGCACCGCCGCCACCACTGGATCCGCCGGCGCCGGCCCGGTCGCCACTCGCGCCCGGTCGTTGTCGTCGGCGAGGTTCCCGCTCAGCTGCAGGTCCACCAGCACTGCGGCCCGCAGTACCTTTCCGAGCTTCGCCCGAGCCGTCAGCCGACCTCGCTCCGGGTCGTACGCGAGCAGGAAAAGCCTTGCGGCCAAGGACTCCGGGGCCGCTGCGTTGCCGAGCGCAACGGTCTTGCGCGGTCGGGCGGGTCGCCTGGCCGGCGTCGAGCGTTCGGGCCGCCGGAGCGGCATCACCACTGCTCTACTCATCGTCTTCCTCCTTGGACGGGCGGCCCGGGCGGCGTTGCTTGGTTACGCCGGCCGGAAGCCGGCCGGCTTCGGCCAGGGCGCGACGAAGCACGTACTCGATCTGGGCGTTGGTGCTGCGCAGGTCGTCGTTCGCCCAGCGGGCGAGGGCGTCGTGCACCGCGGGATCCAGCCGGAGCAGGACCTTCTTCCGTTCGACAGCCACCAGGGCCTCACTGGTACAGGGAGCCGGTGTTGACGACCGGTTGGGCGTCCCGGTCGCCGCACAGCACCACCATCAGGTTGCTGACCATGGTCGCCTTGCGCTCTTCGTCGAGCTCGACCACCTGGTGCTCGGACAGCCGGTCCAGCGCGAGCTCGACCATGCCGACCGCACCCTCGACGATCCGCTGCCGGGCCGCGACCACGGCACCGGCCTGCTGGCGGCGCAGCATCGCCTGGGCGATCTCCGGCGCGTACGCCAGGTGCGTGATCCGGGACTCGATCACCCGGACGCCAGCCGCCTGCACCCGGGCCCCGATCTCGGCGGACAGCTTCTCGGTGATCTCGTCGGTACTGTCCCGCAGCGACAGCACGCCGCCGTCGGGGTGTACGTCGTACGGGTAGCTGTTGGCGATGTGCCGGACAGCGGTCTCGGTCTGGATCGACACGAACTCGACGAAGTCGTCCACCTCGAACATCGCCTGCGCGGTGTCCTCGACCTGCCAGACAACCACGGCGGCAATCTCGGTCGGGTTGCCGTCGGTGTCGTTGACCTTGGCGACCGCGGTCTCGTGGTTGCGGATCCGGGTCGACACCTCGCGCCGGGTCGCGATCGGGATCACCCAGCGCAGACCCGTGGTCCGGACGGTCCCGGCGTACTGCCCGAGCAGCTGCAGCACCCGCGCCCGGCCCGGCGACACCGCGGTCAACCCGGCGGCGACGATCACCGCGACGATGAACACCAGGATCCCGAGCCCGACGATCCAGCCGTTCCCGGCGCCGGCGCCGAGGATGAACACCACCACGCCGAGCACCGCCAGCAGGAACGCCAGCACCGCGAACGGCCACCCGTTCTGCTCCCAGCCACCCCGCTCGACCACCTTCGGGGTCGGCATCTCCACTACGACATCGCTCATCACACGCTCCTCTCGAATAGCTTCAAGGTAGCAAAGTGATATCACTTTTAGCAAGCCGGCTCCACCACCTCCCGCCTCTCCCGTAGCCGCCGCTCGTGGGGTGGGATCAGGGCAGTCGGGTGGCGAGGGATTCCAGGGAGATCTGCCAGGTGGTGGCTCGGGAGTTGGGGAGGGGGTCGATGGCGGACGGGCCCCAGGCGTGGATCGGGCGGATGCCGTGCAGGGCGTTGAGGAGCCAGGCCTCGGTGGTGGCTGCCAGTGCGTCGGGAGTGATCGGGTGTTCGGAGACCTCGACGCCTTCGGTGGTGGCGATCTGGCGGAGCAGGCTCGCGGTGACGGACGGGAGGAGCGGACGGCCGGACGGCGGGAAGCAGAGCGTGTCGTCCTCCCACCAGGCGACCGCGGAGTACGCCGCCTCCAGCACCGTCCCGTCGGCGTCCAGCAGCAGGATCTCGTCGGCCCGATCCGGCGCGCTCTCCCGAAGCTTGCCGAGCAACTCCAGGTCGGGCCCCTTCACCCGCGGCGCGCTCCGCGGGTCCGGTCCTTCGTGTACGGCGACCCGGACCCGGCCACCGGTCGGCGGCGCCGGCCGCAACTGCACCGCCAGCTCCCCCGACGCCTGCAGCTCGAACCGCGGGAACCACCGCCCGAACCCGGGCATTCGCCCGATCTGCTCGTCCCAGAAGCGTTCCGCGGCAACCCCGGCCGCGGCACACGACCGGACGAACCGCTCCCGGTGCAGCTCCATCCCCCGAACCTTGCCATTGGCAACCAGAAACGAGTCCGCCACCAACAGGTCACCCATTGACTCCCCCAACCGTTCCGCCGACGGCAGCCGTTGCCTTCAGCACCATTTCGTCGTACTCCGCGACCGGGTCCGAGTCGAGCACGATCGCACCCCCGGCCCCGACCACGGTCGCGTCCGGGGTCAGCACCGCCGTCCGGATCACCACGCTCAGGTCCGCCCGCCCGTCCACGGTCAGGTAGCCGAGCGCCCCCGAGTACACCCCGCGCGCACTCGGCTCGAGCTCGTCGATGATCTGCATCGTGCGGATCTTCGGCGCCCCGGTCATCGACCCCGGCGGGAAACACGCCCGTACGGCGTCCACCGCGGTCACCCCCGGTCGCAGCCGCCCGCGGACCGTCGTCACCAGCTGGTGCATCGTGCGGTAGCTCTCGACCTGCATCAGCTGCGGCACGTTCACCGTCCCCGGAACGCTCACCCGGCCGAGGTCGTTGCGGATCAGGTCGACGATCATCAGGTTCTCGGCGCGGGTCTTGTCGTCCTCGGCCAGCGCCTTCGCGGCCAGCTGGTCGGCGACCGGATCGTCGGAGCGCGGCGCGGTGCCCTTGATCGGGCGGCACTCGGCCCACCCGTCGGCGTCCACGGTCAGGAACCGCTCCGGCGAGGAGCTGGCCACCGCGAGGTCGCCGTACCGGAGGAAGGCGGCGTACGGCGCCGGGTTCGTGGACCGCTGCCAGCGGAAGAACTCGAACGGGTCCGGGACCGCGGGCAGCCGGACGCGGTTCGTCAGGTTGACCTCGTACGTCTCCCCCGCCTCGAGTTCCGCGAGCACCCGCGCGATGCCGGCCAGGTACGCCGTCCGGTCCTGCTCCAGGTGCGACTCGAGATCCAGGTGCGCGATCGCGGGGGCGTCGAGGCTGCCCATCCACCAGTCGGAGGCGGCTTCCTCGGCCCGGTCCAGCCAGTGCTCGCCGTCACCGAGCGCGACCAGGTAGCTGAGATCCCGGTCGTGGTCGATGACGACGAACCGGTCCGCCCAGATCCACAGCGCGTCCGGCGTCGAGGCCTCGTGCGCGGCCGCTCCTCCGGTGAGGGCCTTCAGTTCGTAGCCGAAGTACCCGATGTAGCCGCCGCAGAACAGTCCGGCCAGCTCGGCCGGCGGCTCCGCGGCGCGCTCCCCGAGTAGTTGGTTCAGCTCGTCGAAGACGTCACCGTCGGTCACGTCGCGCGCGACCACGTCCGCGGTCGTCGCACCCAGCACGGACACGTGCCGCGGCGTACGGTCGGTCAGGCTGCCGTCGAGCCAGTACGCGACGGGCTCGGCCGCCAGCAGCTCGCGGTAGACGGTCTCCCCGTCGAGCGCCCGATCGAGCCTCCGGACGGACCAGCGCAGCGCACTCACAGGCACACCGTACCGACAGCGGTGAGCCTCAGACAGTCAGTGCCAGCTTCGTCCGCATCGCGGTGATCCGGCGGATCGGGATCGCCACCTCGAGGCCGTCCTTGGACTCCGCGCGGTCCGCGAGCCAGGCGGCCGCGGACTCCCGCCGTACGTCGGCGGTTCCGGGCAGGTAGAGCGCGTTCACCAGCCGGGTCGCGTCGTCGCGGCTGCGGATCAGGTACACGTACCGCTCGCGCTGGCTCTCCATCACGTCGAACCCGGCGTGCTTCAGCTGGTCCTTCAGCTCGGTGATCTCGCCGCCGGCCGGGAACTGCGGCGTCGACCGCAGCCGCGTGGTCAGCCCGCTCAGCGTCCGGATGTCGCCGCGCCGCAACGGCCGGACCGCGGGCACGATCGCCGCCAGTACGCCGCCGCGCCGCAGCACCCGGGCCGCCTCGGCGAGTACGTCGGGCAGCGGCTGCATGACCATCAGCCCCATCGAGCAGGTCACGACGTCGAAGACCTCGTTAGCGAACGGCAGGTGCACGGCGTCCGCCTGCACCTTCGGGCCGGGGGCACCGGTGAGCTGGGCCGCGTTGTTGTCGACGCCGACCACCCAGCGCCCGTACAGCTCCCGCGCCACCGGACCGTTGCCGCACGCCAGGTCGAGGATCCGGCGCGCCTCCCCGGACACCGCCCGGACCAGCCAGCGGTACGGCGTGTGATCGCCCGCCACCGCACGGGACAGCAACGCCTCCGTGCTCCCCGGCGCGGCGGTGTGGAACTCCCGCAGGTACTGCGGCCAATCGACAGGATTCTCAGACATCGGGGCCCGACGCTACCGGCAGAACACCCGATGTACCGCATCGGGTGCAGTGCGTTAACCGAGAGTTGACCCTGCCAGACGCGCTCTCAGACGCGGCTGACGAAGATGTGGCCGGCGGTCTCGTCGCTGATCACGCCGCCGGCCTCGCGGCTGCCGACGAGGACGCCCTCGGCGTCCAGCGTGGAGTCCACCTCGCGACCGGGGAGCGCCCCGGCCTTTCGCAGGACCGCCATCGCGCCGTCGTCGGTCTGCACCGGCTCGGCGATCCGCCGGACCAGCACCCGGACGCTCTCCCCGGTCGCGGTGTCGAGCACCTTGTCGAGCGGCTCGACGCCGATCCGGAAGTCCTCGATCCCGCTCGCCTGGCTGGTGGTCTGCAGCTCCTCCAGCCCCGGGATCGGGTTCCCGTACGGCGATTCCGTCGGGTTGCCGAGCAGCTGCAGCAGCCGCAGCTCGACCGCGTCGCTCATCACGTGCTCCCAGCGGCAGGCCTCGGCGTGCACATCCTCCCACTCGAGCCCGATCACGTCGGTCAGCAACCGCTCGGCCAGCCGGTGCTTGCGCATCACCCGGACCGCCTGCTTGCGGCCGACGTCGGTGAGCTCCAGGTGGCGGTCGCCCTCCACCTTGATCAGACCGTCCCGCTCCATCCGCGCGACCGTCTGGCTGACCGTCGGACCGGACTGGTGCAGCCGCTCGGCGATCCGTGCCCGCAGCGGCACGATGCCTTCTTCTTCCAGCTCGTAGACGGTCCGCAGGTACATCTCGGTGGTATCGATCAGGTCGCTCACGACAACCATTCTCACCTATGCAGGCAAGCCTTACCCAATCGCCGTGGGTACCGGCGGAGGATGAGCACGGTGACGACAGTGATGTGGTTCCGCCGTGATCTCCGGCTGACCGACAACCCGGCACTCCTCGACGCGGCCGCCTCAGGCCCCGTCCTCGGGCTGTTCGTCCTGGACCCGTTGCTGTGGGGACGATCCGGCACTCCACGCCGGGAGCACCTGGCCGCGTCGTTGCGCAGCCTGTCGACGTCGATGGGCGGACGGCTCGTCGTACGGCGCGGCGACCCGGCGGTCGTCGTACCCGCGGTCGCGGCGGAGGTGGACGCGTCGAGTGTGCACATCAGCGCGGACTACGC
>NZ_DASRVN010000440.1:0-12386 GCF_035655035.1 Kribbella sp.
TCCGCTGCACGTGGTCGCGATCGACGGCGGTACGGCGTACCTCGCGGCCTCGGACGGTCTCCGCCGGCTGGATGTGGCCACCGGCCACAACAAGCTGATCAAGCCCGGCGCGAAGACGAGCTTCCTCCGGGCCGCGAGCGGCGGGCAACTGGTCTGGGAACACCCGGCGGCGAGCGCCGGCAACGATCTCGCGGTCGACAAGGACGTGAACGCGAAGTCGCCGCGGACGTTCCTCGGCTGGGATGCGTCCCTGTCTCCGTCCGGACGCTACCTATTGACCGACAAGGCCGACGAGGTCCGCATGTTCGACATCGGCTCCGGCAAGCAGCTGCCGTTGAAGTTCACCGGGTACAGCCTGATCGCGCCGACCCAGTGGTCCAGCGAGGATGCGTTCTTCGCGGTCGGTTACCGCGCGGCGGAGAACGACCCAGTAGACCTCCTCAGCTGCTCGGCAACGTCGTTGAGCTGCACGGTGGCGGTGCCGAAGTTCGCGCCGTCGAGCAGTCTGCCGCCGGCCTTCCAGCTCCCGCTGGGCATCCCGATTCGCTGACCCCGCCGGCCCTCCGAGACCGTCGAGTGTCGCAACCCGCAGTACGGTGGTTGTGGCACTAAGTGGCCGTTGGCGGGTTCGGGCCGTGACAGGACGTCGAGAGCGTGGTCACAATGGGCGGTCCGGCCCGAGAGGCGGGTGTCGGATCAGGGAAGGGCCGTCGGCGGGTATGGGCAATGGCGAGATGGCGGTGGGCGATCCGCTGACCGCCCGGATCGCCGCCGCGATGACCGCCGCCCAGTCGGGTGGGCAGGCCACTGCGGCGGCCGAGATCGAGGCGATCCGGACCGAGCTCGGCGGGGTACCCAGCTACACGCTGGCCGCCGCGGAGTACGTCCGTGGGGTGACCGCGCACCACGCCAGCGACGCCGACGAGGCGCTGCGGGCGGTGGACGCGCTGATCGCGGTGGCGCGCGCGATCGACGAGCCGGGCTGGGAGGCGAACGCGCTGCCGATCCGGATCATCAACCTGGCCCGCAGCGGCCGCGGCGGCGACACCGTGAACGACCTGGTCGCGGCCGAGGCGGCGCTGAACCGGACGAAGGACGCCGGCCTGATCGCCTGGGCGCACACCGGGCTCGGGTACGCGTACGACGTACTGCGGCTGTTCGAGCTGTGCATCCCGCACTACGAGCTCGCGACCCAGCTGGACGACGACGTGTTCGAGCTGGCCGAGTCGCTGGCGATCGACCGGCTGAACCTCGCGGAGACCTACCTGCGCTGGGCGCACGAACTCGAGCGGCTCGGCGATCCCTTGCACACAAGGGAGATCGAGGAGCGGTTGGCGTCCGCGGCGTACTGGGCGCGCGAGGCCGAGCGGGTGATCGTCGACGACGAGAGCCAGGAGTTCTGGAAACTCAGCGCCCGGTTGTGGCTGGCCGCGGCCGCCACCGCGCAGGACCCGGCGCAGGCGGTCGCCGAGCTGACCGGGCTCCGCGACGAGATCAGCAAACTGGGGGAGACCGAGCGGCTGGCGATCGCCGGCGCCTACCTGGCCAGGGCCTTGCGCGCGAACGGCCAGGTCGAGCAGGCGAAAGCGGTCGCGGACCGGGCCGCCGCGGACCTGATTCCGTTGGCCGACCCAGCGACTCACATCCTGGTCCTGCAGACGCGTTCGGAGATCGACGCGCTCGACGGTACGCCGGGATCCCTTGCGGGGCTGGCGTACGCGCGTTCGGTCGCGCGCGGCTGGTGGAAGGAGCGGCAGCGGGCGCTGAACGCCGTACGGCACGCGCTGGCCGCGCACGATCTGCCGGCCCGGCACGATGCGGAGTGGCACGCGGCGCGGCAGGATCCGCTGACCGGGGTGGGAAATCGGCGGGCCCTCGACGAGCGGCTGACCGCGGCCCGGGACTCCGGCCGCGCGGTCACCCTGCTGGCCATCGACGTCGACGACCTGAAGGTCGTGAACGACACGTTCGGGCACGCCTGCGGCGACGAATTGCTGCAGGTTGTTGCAAATCTGCTGGTAGAACAAGCGCGGGCCACCGATGCCGTGGTTCGATCGGGTGGAGACGAGTTCTTCGTGGTGCTCGATCAGCCGGACGCCAAGGGCGGCGCGCAGCTGGCCGAGCGGATCCGGGTCGCGATCGCGGCGATCGCGGCGACGACGGAGAAGCCGTGGTTGCGCCGGCTCGGGCTGAGCCTCGGGTACGCCGCGACCGCCGAAGGGCTCGGTGTGGAGCAGTTGATCCCGCGCGCGGACCAACGGCTGTACGAGGACAAACACCGGAACACGTGAGATCGGGGGGTGTGGTGCGGGAGACGTCGGGGGTGACGGCGCGGATCGCGGCGGCGATGACCCGGGCCCAGTCGGGCAACGCGGTCGACGCGATGGCCGAGATCAACGACCTGCTCGCCGAACTCGACCCGGCGCCGAGCCACGAGCGCGCGGCCGGGGAGTACGTCCGGGCCGTCGCCGCGCACCACGCCACCGACTCGGTCGAGGCCCTGGACGCGGTCGACGGCTGTATCCGGGTGGCTCGGGCGATCGACGAACCCGGCTGGGAGGCGAACGCGATCGCGCTCCGGATCGTCACGCTGATCCGGACCGGCGAGGGTGGTGACTCGGTCGCCGACCTGGTCGCCGCCGAGAACGCGCTGTCCCGGACGCGGGACCTCGGGCTGGCGAGCTGGGGCCACACCGGCCTCGGGTACGCCTACGACCTGCTCCGGCTGTACGAGCTGTGCATCCCGCACTTCGAGCTGGCCGCCGAGGGCGACCACGACCCGCTCGGCCTGCCCGAGTCGCCGGCCATCAACCGGCTGAACCTGGCCGAGTCGAACCTGCGCTGGGCGCACGAGCTCGAGCGGCTCGGCGACACGTCGTACGACGACGAGATCCAGGAACGCCGGCGCGCCGCGCACCGGTGGGCCGGCGAGGCGGTCGAGGCGATCCTCGCGGCCGATCTGCTCGGGTACTGGCCGATGGCCGGGCGGATGTGGCTGGCGGCGAGCAACGACGACGCGGACGCGGCCGAGGCGGCGGTGATCCTCAAGGACTGCCGGGACCAGCTGGCGAAGCTCGGCGACCTGGAGCTGGCGGCGATCGCGGGCACCTACCTGGCGAAGGCGTACCTGACGCTCGGCCGGACCGGTGACGCGCTGGACGCCGCGGACCGGGCGGAGAGCGATCTGCCGGTGATGTCGGACCCGCCCGTGGAGGCCCTGGTCCGGCACACCGTGGTCGAGGTGATCGCGGCCTCCGGCGATGTCGGCGCGACGACCGGCCTGCAGTACGCGCGGGCGATCAGCCGCGGCTGGTGGGCGGAGCGGTTACGCGGGCTGTACGCCGTCCGCAGCGCGCTCGCGAACCACGAGCTGTCGATCCGGCACGACGCCGAATGGCGGGCCGCCCGTGAGGATCCGCTGACCGGTGTCGGGAATCGCCGCGCGCTCGACGAGCGGATGTCGGTCGCGCAGGACTCCGGCCGCTCGATCGCGGTGGTCGCGATCGACGTCGACAACCTCAAGGTGATCAACGACAGCTTCGGGCACGCCAGCGGCGACGCGGTACTGCGGCGCGTCGGCGCCCTGCTCTCCGAACAGTGCCGGGCGGAGGACGTGGTGGCGCGCGCGGGCGGCGACGAGTTCGTCGTCGTCCTGGACAACCCGGACGAGCGCGGCGCGCCGGAGCTGGTCGAGCGGATCAAGAGCGCGGCGGACCGGGAGGCGGCCGCGGCCGAGGCGCCGTGGTTCGGTCTGCTCCGGCTGAGCGTTGGTCAGGCCAGCAGTACGGACGGTACGGCGGTGGCGGACCTGCTGACCGAGGCCGATCGGCGGATGTACCTCGAGAAGCGCCGCCGGCATACTCAGTAGTCCAGGAACCCTTCCACCACAAGGTTTCTGACCTGCGGGAGGTAGTCGGACAGTACGTCGACCACCGGGCGGTCTGTGAGGTCGGCGAGCGCCGCGAGGATCTGCCCGGTGCTCAGGTCGCCGTCGCAGGCGCCGACGAAACCGGCGAGCACCGTGTCGACCTGCTCCGCGCGGCGCATCCCGCGCTGCCTCCGGAGCACGATCGTCGCGGGATCCTCGGCGCCGGGTCGCCCGGTGGTCTCCTGGATCACGTCGTCGGCGACGCGCAGGTGCAGGCCGGTGAGGTCTTTCGGCAGCCCCTCCCGGCGCTCGAACCGGTGCAGCACGTGCGGGCCGATCGGACGCTCGATCTCGTACGGCCAGGCCTCCGCGTCGAGGGTGCCGGGCACGTTGTGCAGGGTGATCCACCCCATCCCGATCGCCTCGACGTCGTGCTGGTCGAGGTAGCGCATCCATTCGTCGTACCTGCTGGTGTACTCCGGAGAGCCGTGCAGGCCGGCGTCGCGCAGCCAGAGCTCGACGTACTCCGAGGTGTCGAGCTGCTCCCGCTGCACGGCCCAGGCTGCACGATCCGTCGTCCAAGTGGCGACGCGGTCCTGCCAGTCCTCACCGCGCACACAGGTCCAGTTGGCGAGCAGCTGACACCACCCGCCGTCGGTCAGATGCTCCGGCGCCCGCCTGACCAGCTGCTCGACGACACCGTCACCGACGAACCCGGTCTCCCGATACGTCAGCTCACCCCCGGGCGGCGAGATCACGTACGGCGGGTTGCTGACGATCAGCTCGAACCGCTCGCCCTTGACCGGCTCGTACAAACTCCCGTCGCGTACGTCGAGGTCGACGTGGTTGAGCGCCGCCGTCGCCCGCGCGAGCCGCAACGCCCGCGGGTTCACGTCGGTCGCCGTGAGGTGCTTGACCCGGTCGGCGAGGAGCAGTGACTGGATGCCGCACCCGGTGCCGATGTCGAGCGACCGCTCCGCCGCGATCGGCACCGTCAGCTGGATCAGACTGAGACTGGCCGAGGAGATGCCGAGCACGTAGTCCGGCCGCATCGGCTCCCGCACGCCGTCCAGCCCGGGCGTCAGATCGGCGATCACCCACCACTCCCGCTCGCCGTCCGCGAACGGCCGCAGGTCCAGGAGCGCTTTCACCTCGCCGCCACTGCGCTCAACGATGCCCAGGGCAACCAGATCGACGCCCGGAAACGCCTTGTCCACCAGCGTTTCGGGCACCGGTCGCTGCAGCAGAAAGAGCCGGACCATCGTATCGAGCGCGTCGCCGGACGACGTACGCCGTACCGCGGGAGCAGTTTCGTTCCGCGCCAGCGCGGCGTTCGCCTGCGCGCCGAGTCGCTCGGCGACGCCGTCCACGGTGTACCCGGCCCCGGCGAACGCTGCCCGCAGCCCGTCCACCGCACTCCCCGTCAGCTCATGCATGCTCGCCATCCTCCCACTCTCCCGGCAGCCCGTGGAATCTGATCGGCTCGCCCACGAGATGCAGGGTTTGCGCCCGGTATCTCGTGGGCGAACCCTGCACCTCGTGGGTCTACCGACCTGAGGCATCCAGGCCCGGGAGGGCTACGGCTGGTTGGTGACGGTGGCGGCGAAGAAGCCGAGGCCGCCACCTGGGAGTTTGATTGCCTTGACGGTCTTTCCGGGGTCCAGGGGGACTGCGGTGTAGAAGACCCGGTAGTCCGTCGTGGTGTTGCTCAGACCGGCTGCCGTGTAGCGGCCTTTGACCGAGACCGCGAGTTTGGCGCCGCCGGTGGTTGGGTCCTGGCAGCACCAGTTCGGTAGCTGGAAGGTGCCTGCGGAGGTTGAGCCGTCGGTGTAGACGATCGTCACCGTGCCGCGGGCGTTGAGGCTCGCGCCGGCGCCCAGCAGTGCCAGGTGCGAACCTGTGCCGGAGACGAGGATCGGTGCGGACTGGTTCTTGACCAGGTTCGGTGTGCCGGGCGCGCCGGTCGGCCAGGTGAAGGTTGCGCCCTGGGTCGAGACCGTGGCGCCCGGGGCGTAGCCGGCGGCGGCCAGTGCCTCGCCGTTGAAGCTGTTGCCGGAGCCGTCGAAGTTGCCTTGTTTATAGGTCGTTGCGTCGCTGATGCCGACCGTGTTCGCGGCTTGGGACAACGATGCGTACGGCAACTGTGCGGTGGCACTGGCGGTGTTGGCGTAATTCTTGCTTTGGGCAACGTACGACGCCTGCAGCGTCAGCGTGAAGCTTGCGGGTTTCACGTCCGCGCCTGGTGTGATCTGGAGTTTGGTGGTCACGGTCTGGCCCGGTGGGACGGTGGAGAAGGTGTTCGGGCCGGTCACGGTCCAGCCGGACGGCAGTTGTACGTCGAGCCGCACATCGCGGACCGTCGTACCGGTGCCGTTGCGGAAGGATGCGGTGACTTCGGTGGGTTGGCCCGGGGCGTTCCACAGCGACGGTGTGGTCAGGGCCGGGGTGCCGAAGGTGTTGGTGACGTCCGGACCGCCGACCGCTGAGGTCCCGTTGAGCTGTACGACGGCGTTGCGGGTGGTGGGGATCGATCCGGTGGGGACGCGGATCACTCCATTCGAATAGGACCAGGTGACGGGCTTGCCGTCGACAAGGACGTTGTGTGGGGCGGCGCCTGTGTGCAGCATGAGTTCGTACGGGCGGGTCGTCGGCTTGCCGTCGTACGTGCCGATGCTGGCGCCGATGTTCACCGTGATGTCGCCCCGGCCCTCGGCGGGGGCGTCGACCGTGAAGGTCTGCGTGGCGGACTTGGTGGAGCGGGTCACCCGGTCGTCCTCGTACATCGAGAACGAGGACTTGCCGGACGGGTAGATGTCGACGCTGACCGGATCGCCGGGCCGCTGTTCGACGGCGTTGTTGATGCCGGGCTTCCACATCGGCACCACCGCACCCGCCTTCACGAACAGCGGCAGCGTGTCGAGCGCCGCGTGGTACCCGTTGACCGTCGTCGGACCCTGGTACACCCGGCCGGTCCAGTAGTCGATCCAGCGTCCGGCGGGCAGGTAGATCCCGTTCTTCACCTCGGCGGCGTCGTACATCGGCGCGACCAGGAACTCCTTGCCGGCCAGGAACTCGTACTTGGTCGTGTCGTCCCAGGTCCGCGGGTCGTCCGGGTACTCCAGCACCAGCGACCGGTCCAGCGGCGCGCCGGTCCGGTGGGCCTCCGCGGCGTACGTATAGAAGTACGGCAGCAGCCGCTCGCGGAGCTTCAGGTACTTCCGGTTGATCGAGGTGTACGGCTCGCCGTACGCCCAGGGCTGCTTGTACGCCGGGGTCGACCAGCCGGACATGCTCATCAGCGCCGGGTTGAACACCTTCCACTGCAGATCACGCACGTACGACGTCGCGCTGCCGCCGAAGATGCCGTCCACGTCGCCCGCGCTGTAGGCGATCCCGGAGTTGCCGGAGCCGGTGATCGCCGGGATCTGCCACTTGATCGCGTCCAGCGAACCGCTGTGGTCGCCGGTCCACTGCACGGCGCACCGCTGCGCACCGGCCCAGCCCTCGACCATCCACGCGAACCCGCGGGCGTTGCTGTACTGCTCGATGCCGTCGTGCGCCGTGTCGCAGGCGCTCAGCGCGTACCGGTACCCCGGGCCGACCCAGGCGACGTCCAGCTTGCGGATGCGTACTCCGGCGTCGCCGACCTCGGCCGGCTGCCGGTCCAGGTTCGACTGCGTCCACAGGCCCATCTGGATGTTGCGGGCACGCAACTCGTCGCCGGTCTGCTTGAGGGCCGGGATGTCGCGCTTGCCCCACCAGGTGCCGTCGACCAGTTCGGAGTCGGTGTTCGCGGAGTACCCGCAGCCGTAGTCGTCGTTCACGAGCATCCAGCCGCCGGGCATGTCCTGGTCCTTGAAGCGTTGTGCGACCTTGACGGCATCGAGCGTGGTGACCTTGTCCGGGTTGACCTTCCAGTCGTTGCTCGGGTCCGGATCGGTGCCGTAGTGGCCGCGGTTGTAGCAGTCCGAGTCGCCGTACTCGAGCCCGTAAATCGGCGGCATGAACGGCCGGCCGGTCAGCTCGGTGTAGCGGTCGAGGGAGGTCTTGAGATCGCCGACGAAGTAGTACGCGTCGAAGCGCTTCTCGTCGTGGGTGGTCGCGACAGGGTTGGTGAAGGAGTAACTGCCGGGGCTGAACGTGTTGCGGAGTACGCCGTACCCCGCGGTGCTCATGTAGTACGGCGAGGCGTTCGGGTTGCCGCCGTCCTCCCAGTTGAAGTCCTTGGAGATCGTGATCGTCTTGTCGCGGTGCGAGAACCGGCCGTTCTGCATGCCGCCGCCGAAGAACTGCTCACTCGGGCCGCGGTCGAGGGTCTGCGTGGTGGAGGTGTCGGTCCAGGACAGCGGCGCGGCCTCGGACCAGACGAGCTGCCCGTTCGCGCGGTAGAGCGAGAACTTCAACGGCTGCTTCTGGGCGCGTACTTCGATCTTGCCGGTGCTGAGCGAGTAGTACGAGCCGCGGTCGTGCCAGGTCGTCCGCGGGGTTCCGTAGTCGGTCTTGGTGACGATCGTCGAGCCGTCGCCGGTGCTCGCCGGGTCGGTGAAGTTTCCGTCGGGGGCCATCCAGAGGCGGAACACGTCGTCCTTCAGGAACACGACGCGGACCTTCGCGGGGCCGGCGGTGAGGGTGTACGTCGCCTGATCGGCGGAGAACGCGGTGACGTCACCGAGCGTGGTGCCGGCGGCCCGGGCGGGACCGGCGGTGTACACGAGTGCGCCGGCCAGTAGGGCCAGCGCGACTACTGAACGTTTCATGCGGACAAAGATGCTCATGACTGCCTCACTTCACGCATCAATGAACAATGATGATGCACAGTGAAGCGCACCGATCGCGGATTGTCATCAGGTCGGCTTCATCAAGTTGAGATGGTGTCGCCATCACGGGGTGAAACGAGAAGTTGACGATGAGTCACATGACCAACCCACGTCCCACCGGCACCAGCAGCCACAACCTCACCAGGCGCTCCCTGCTGCTGGCCGGCCTGGCGGCCGGCGGGGCGTTGGCAGGAGCGGGATCGGCGCAGGCCTCGCCCTTCGATCCGGGCTGGTCGGGCGGCGTCGACCCGGGTGGGGCGGAGGAGGTTGCGGGCTTCAGACAGCTGCGGGCGGCGGGGGACCCGAACTTTCATCCGGTGCGGTTCGCACTGCCTGCTCCTACTGGGCGGAAGGCGTTGGGGACTACCGCGGTGCACCTGGTTGATCGGGCGCGGGTGGACCCGAGTATGCCGAGTGGGCAGCGGGAGTTGATGGTCAGTTTCTGGTATCCGGCCGGGATGGGGGCCACCGCGCCGTTCGCGAAGTACATGCCGGCGCGGACCGCGGTCGAGATCGACGCGGTGTGGACCGGGGAGGACGGGCTGGCCCTGCCGGCCGGGTCGTTCGACTTCGGGAACACCGTGACGCACGCGCGCGCCGACGTACCGATGCAACCGCTGCGGCACCCCGTCATCCTGTTCTCACCCGGGTACCAGACCAGCCGGTTCGTGAACACCGCGCAGGTGGAGGACCTCGCCAGCCGCGGGTACGTCGTGGTGACGATCGACCACTCCCACGAGACGCCGGTGGAGTTCCCGGGCGGACGGTTCCTGCCCGGTACGGCGCAGGACCCGCCGCGGCCATCAGACATCCGTGAGGCCGTCGACACCCGGACCGCCGACGCGCGGTTCGTCCTGGACCAGCTGGAGCGGATCGCCGACGGCGAGAACCCCGACGCGGACGGCAAGCAGTTGCCGGACGGGTTCGCGGACGGACTCGACGTACGCAAGATCGGCATGTTCGGGTTCGCGCTCGGCGGTTATGCGACCGGGAACGCGATGCTCGCCGACGAGCGGATCCTGGCCGGCGCCGACCTGGACGGCACGCTCCAGGACGACCGGCTGAAAGGCCCGCTGGGCGACGTCGCCGAGCACGGGCTGGACCGCCCGTTCCTGCTGTTCGGCTCCGCCGAGACGCAGCGCACCGAGCCGGGCAAGGACTACTACGACAAATCCTGGGCGGCGTTCTGGGCGGCGCAGCGCGGCGGCCGGCTGAACCTGACGCTGACTCGGTCGAAGCAGAAGGCGTTCACCGACTACCAGTTCATCTTCTCCCAGCTGTTCCATGCGATCTACGGCGAGGACCCGATCGTCACCTCGGTGATCAAGGCGCTCGTCGGCAGCGCGAAACCGGCCCGCAGCGTGCTCGCGCAGCGCGAATACCTGGCCGCGTACTTCGACCTGACGCTGCGCCGGCGGCCCGCGCTGCTGCTCCGCGGCGACTCCCCGAAATTCCCCGAGGTCCGGTTCGTCCGCTGAGACGCGTACTCTCGTAGGCGTCGTCAGGGGCAGACTGTGGCGTGGTCGCGACGCGCGGTGACGGGTGGGGTGTTCGCCACTTTCTGAAACCCTGGGAGGCGCACCGGGGGTGAGACCGGTTACGGTGCGTTGAGAAATGCGTTGCCGTCGGCCGTACCCTGTCCCTCGGGCGCGTAGTCGGCAGACGAGAGTAGGGAGCGCAGTGGCAGGGGCAGCAGGCACGAAGACACCCGCGGGGACCCGTTTGGTGATCGTCGAGTCGCCGAAGAAGGCGCGGATGATCGCCGGTTTCCTCGGGTCCGGGTACGTGGTGGAGTCCAGCTTCGGCCACATCCGGGACCTGCCGAGCGGGGCGGACGAGATCCCCGCCAAGTACAAGGGCCTGCCCTGGGCGCGGCTCGGCGTGAACGTCGACGAGCACTTCGACCCGCTGTACGTCGTACCGGCCGACAAGAAGGCGCAGATCCGCAAGCTGAAGGACCTGCTCAAGGGCGCCGACGAGCTCTTCCTGGCCACCGACGAGGACCGCGAGGGCGAGGCGATCGCCTGGCACCTGCTCGAGGAGCTGAAGCCGAAGGTCCCGGTCAAGCGGATGGTCTTCCACGAGATCACCCCGAAGGCGATCCAGGAAGCGGTCGGCAACGCCCGGGACATCGACGAGGACCTGGTCGACGCCCAGGAGGCGCGCCGGATCCTGGACCGGTTGTACGGGTACGAGGTCTCCCCGGTGCTCTGGAAGAAGGTCATGCCGCGGCTGTCGGCGGGCCGGGTGCAGTCGGTCGCGATCCGGATGGTGGTCGACCGCGAGCGTGAGCGGATCGCGTTCCGCAGCGCGTCGTACTGGGACCTGGACGCCACGCTGGACGCCGGCGAGAACCGGAACCCGCGGCAGTTCGGTACCCGCCTGGTCTCGGTGGACAGCATGCGGGTGGCGCAGGGCCGCGACTTCAGTTCGATCGGTGAGCTCAAGGGCGCGAACACCGTCCACCTGAACGAGCAGACCGCGACCGCGCTCGCCGCCGCGCTGCGGGAGTCGCAGTTCACGGTCCGCTCGATCGAGTCCAAGCCGTACACCCGCAAGCCGTACGCGCCGTTCCGGACCACCACGCTGCAGCAGGAGGCCGGCCGCAAGCTCGGCATGTCCGCGTCGCAGACCATGCAGGTCGCCCAGCGGCTCTACGAGAACGGCAACATCACCTATATGCGTACCGACAGCGTCACGCTGTCGGAGACCGCGATCACCGCCGCCCGGGCGCAGGTCCGGGAGCTGTACGGCGCGTCGTACCTGCCGGACAAGCCGCGTGTCTACACCTCCAAGGTGAAGAACGCGCAGGAGGCGCACGAGGCGATCCGGCCGGCCGGCGAGACGTTCCAGACGCCGGCGCAGACCGGGCTGAGCGGTGCCGAGTTCCGGCTGTACGAGCTGATCTGGATGCGGACCATCGCGTCCCAGATGAAGGACGCGGTCGGGAACAGCGTCTCGATCAAGATCGACGCGACCGCCTCGACCGGGGAGAAGTGCGAGTTCACCTCGTCCGGCCGGGTGATCACGTTCCACGGGTTCCTCAAGGCGTACGTCGAGGGCGCGGACGACCCGTCCGCGGGGACCGACGACCAGGAGACCCGGCTGCCGGACGTGGCCGAGGGCGACGTACTGCCGGCGACCGAGGTGGTCGCGTCCGGGCACGAGACGAAGCCGCCGGCGCGATACACCGAGGCCACGCTGATCCGCGAGCTGGAAGAGCGCGAGATCGGGCGGCCGTCGACGTACGCCTCGATCATCGGCACGATCCAGGCCCGCAAGTACATCTACAAGAAGGGCCAGGCGCTGGTCCCGGCCTGGCTGGCCTTCGCGGTCGTGCGGCTGCTCGAGGAGCACTTCACCCGGCTGGTGGACTACGCGTTCACCGCGACGATGGAGGACGTGCTCGACGAGGTCGCCGCCGGCGAGCTGCAGCGCGAGGGCGTGCTGGAGCGGTTCTACTTCGGCGACGACCAGCTCGAGGGCCTGAAGTCGATGGTCACCGACCTGGGCGACATCGACGCCCGGGAGATGTCGACGTTCCCGGTCGGCGGGGACGACAGCGGGATCGTCGTCCGGGTCGGGCGGTACGGGCCGTACGTCGAGGACAAGGACGAGCGGCGCGCGAACGTACCGGAGGACCTGCCGCCGGACGAGCTCACCGTCGACAAGGCGCGCGAGCTGCTGGAGCAGCCGTCGGG
>NZ_DASRVN010000441.1:0-27301 GCF_035655035.1 Kribbella sp.
CTAGCCTGGGGGCGTGTTCGACTACGACGCCGAGATGCAGTTCTACCGGGAGCGCTTTCGGGCGGCGTGTGCTGTGCGGGCCGGTGAGCGGGTGCTGGACGTCGGGTGTGGTGGCGGGCAGACGACGCGGGACGCGGGGCGAGACGCGGCGCCCGGGCGGGTGCTCGGGGTGGACGTGTCGGAGCGGATGCTCGAGCAAGCCCGGCGCCGTACGTCCGAGGACGGCAACATCGACTACCTGCTCGCGGATGCGTCGGCGCACGACTTCAGTACGACGTACGACGTGGGGATCAGCCGGTTCGGGGTGATGTTCTTCGCGGATCCGGCGGCGGCGTTCGCGAACCTGCGGCGGGCGTGCCGGCGGATCGTGCTGATGGTCTGGCAGTCGCGTGCGGAGAACCAGTGGGCGCAGGTGATCCCGGCGGCGCTCGGCGGAGCGTTCCGGGACGACTCGCCGTTCTCGCTCGGCGACCGCGAGTACACGCGGAAACTCCTCACGTCCGCGGGCTTCTCCGAGCCGACCTTCACCGCGGTCCGCGAACCGATCTACTACGGCCCCGACGTACAGACGGCGTACGAGAACGTCCTGCAGCTTCACGAGCCGAAGGCGCTCCTCGCCGAGCTCGACCCGGCGGCGGCCAACCGCGGGCGGGCTTCTCTGCGGGACGTGTTGGCCGCGCACGACACCGGCAATGGCATCCTCTTCGATTCGGCAGTGTGGATCGTCGAGGCAGAGTGACCGGGGTCACATTCTCCGGGTGTCGATTCGGTCCGGGGTCGCCCGACGCTCAGGCAAAACCAGCACAACTCGACCAAGGAGCACCACACCATGCGTAAGCTCATCACCTCCGCGTTCATCTCGGTCGACGGCGTCGTCGAGGGCCCCGGCGGCGAGAAGGAGTACCGGAACGTCGGCTGGACCATCAAGGACATCCCGTTCGACGAGGCGGCGTTCGCGCTGAAGGGCGAGGAGCAGGAGGAGGCCACCGCGCTGCTGCTCGGCCGGGTCAGCTACGAGTCGTTCGCGCCGGTCTGGCCGACGATGGCCGAGTTCCCCGGCTACCTGGCGATGCCGAAGTACGTCGTGTCGACCACGCTCCAGGACAGCGACCTGGTGACGAACTGGAACGAGATCAACATCCTCCGCTCGCTCGACGACGTCGCCGCCCTGAAGGAGACCGAAGGCGGCCCGATCATCGTCCACGGCAGCGCCACCCTGAACCGCAGCCTGTCCGACGCGGGCCTCATCGACCAGTACAACCTGCTGGTCTTCCCGGTCCTCCTCGGCGCCGGTAAGCGCCTCTTCAGCGACGCCGACCGCGACAAGATCAACCTCAAGCAGACCTCCAGCCAGTCCTACTCGAACGGCATCCAGCGCCTCACGTACGACGTACAGCACTGACCGTGCGGGCGATCAGCCGAGCCGGCGGGCGGCGGCGTTGTAGATGTCGCCAGGAGTGTGGTTGAAGGCGATCGCGGCGTCCGGCGCGTGCCGGCGGATCAGGTTGATGATGGTCTCGAAGTGTTCCTCGGACCTGCGGATGCCACCGCCGACGACCACACACTCCCACGGGCGGGCGGACAGCGCGGCGGTCACCACCGCCTCGATGTCGTCGCTGCCGTCCAGGCCGACCAGGCAGGTCTCCGCGCCGACCCCGTGCGCGGCGAATTCCGCCATCCCGGCCTGGATCCCGGTCGCGACCGGCTCCGGGTCCCACGGCCCGGGGACACGGTACGGATCCAGCCCGATCACCAGCACCCGCGGCTTGCTGTCCATCCGACGAGATTATCGCTCGAAGGAGAGCACCGTGATGCTGTGCGGCGGGAACTCGTAGCTTCCGTCCAGCTCCTCCGTGCCGAGGTCCCGCAGTACGACGGCGTCCGGAGCGCTGAGGCTGTTCGAGGCCAGTACGTCGTCGGCGCTCAGCCGCTTGATCCCGCACCGCGCCGGCAGCTCCTCGCGACGGCCGTCCAGGGTCAGCTCGGCGCGGATCGCGCTGTCGCGGTGCCGGTTGATCACCGCGACCCGGATCGCCTGCCCGTCCGTGGTCGCCGACACGTCCAGGTCCGGCACCGTCGCCGGGAAGCTCCGGAACTCGCCCCGGTGGTCCCGCTCGTCCCCCTGCCGTACGGCGGTCAGCCGGCCCGGCGCCCGTACGTCGGCGGCGAGCGCGATCGGGCCGAGGTGGTTCTGGTACAGGTCCCACACGTGGTACGTAGCCGCCCGGACCGAACCGTTGGGGCGGGCAACGATCACGCCGTTCGCGTTCAGCAGGTTGACGGTGTTCGCCATCGTGACCGGCACCTCGCGCGCACCGGCGCGATGCAGCGCGTGGAAGACGCCGGCGTAGAACAATGCGTCGGCGAGCGTCCGCGGGCTCCAGCGGTTCACCCGGTGCGCAGGCCGATCAGGCAGCCCGTCGACGTTCCGCGTGACCGTACCGCCGTCGTCCGACGGTTGCGGCTCCGGCCAGCTGGCGGGCTCGACGTGCCGGATGTTCCACTCGTCCAGCGCGAGACCGAGCGGGCGCTCCACGCCGGTCCGCGCGGCGACGGCGGCGACCAGGTCGGAGTACTCGACGATCTGCTGCTCGAAATACAGCGACTGGGCAACGATCGCGTCGTACTCCGACGCACCGTCGATCAGCTGCGTGGTCGCGCCGTACAGGTGGAACGACAGGTAGTCGATCTCGTTGCCGACGGCCCGCAGTACGGCGTCCGTCCAACCGTCGCGGTCGTCCGTCTTGCCGACCGCAATGAACTTCAACGACGGGTCTACCGCGCGCATGAACCGGGCGTGCTCGGCCGCGTCGGCGGCATATGCGGCGGCCGGACGATGGCCCATCTGCCAGTCGCCGTACACCTCGTTCCCGAGACCCCAGTACTTCACGCCGTACGGCGGGCGGCCGCGACGGCGGGTGTACTCCGTGTCGCCCGCGTAGTTCGTGTACTCGACCCAGCGGACCGCCTCGTCGACATCGCGGCAGCTGTGCGCGAGGTACGGCTCGGTCCCGACCTCGGCGCACCACGCGAGGAACTCGTCGGTGCCGAAGCGGTTCGTCTCCTCCGAGCCCCAGGCCAGCTCGAGCCGCCGCGGCCGGCCGGGGCGCGGGCCGATACCGTCCTCCCAGTGGTACGCCGACGTGAAGTTTCCGCCGGGCCAGCGCACGATCGGGAGGCCGAGCTCGCGGCACAGCTCGATCACGTCCGTACGCAGACCGCTGCGCACGTCGTCACCGCCGTACGCGAGCGGCGAGCCCTCGTCGAAGACGCCGCCCTCGATGTTGCCGAAGAACGCGGACTCCAGGAAGTGCCCGTAGATCATCGGGTCGATGGCGTGCTGGCGGTCGCTGTGGATGTCGATCGTGGCGGCGAAAGTCACAGGACTCAACTATAGACTGCGGTGCATGCCGCCGAACGTCCTGCTCATCTGTACCGACCAGCAGCGCTTCTCCGCATTGGGTGCCTCAGGCAACGATGAGGTCGACACGCCGAACCTGGACCGGCTCGCGGGTCAGGGCGCGCTGTTCGAAAACTGCTACGTGCAGAGCCCCGTCTGTGCACCGTCGCGCGCGAGCCTGATGACGGGTCGGTACGTGCACCAGCACGGGCTCTGGGCGAACGGGGTCGGCCTGCCGGATCACGAGCGGCTGTTCAGCAAGGACCTGGCCGAGGCTGGGTACGACTGCGGTCTGGTCGGCAAGTTCCACCTGAACGCGTGCTTCGGCGGGCGGTCGGAGGTGCGGCACGACGACGGATTCCGGGTGTTCCGCTGGGCGCACGACCCGTACCCGGGATCGTCGGAGAACGAGTACCACCGGTGGTTGTACACCGTGCGGCCCGAGCTGGCCGGGGCCGAGCTGGACTACGACTCGCTACCTCGGGAGATCCACTACAGCCATTGGATCGGCGAGCAGACCATCGACTTCCTGACCCGGTCCCGCGAGCGGTCCAAGCCGTTCTTCTTCGTGGCGAACTTCTTCGACCCGCATCACGGGTTCGGCGCGCCGGAGGAGTACGTCCGCCGGTACCGCGCGCGCGAGCTCAGCCGGCCGATCCCGGACGACCTGTCCGGGAAGCCGCCGATCCAGACCGAGGCGTCCCACGAGTCGTACGCCGGGCACGCGCGCGGGTTCACGACGTACAGCCCGGAAGAGCTGCAGGAGGTCAAGGCGGCGTACTACGCGATGGTGACGCTGATCGACGACGAGGTCGGGCGGATCCTCGACGCGCTCGACGCCGAGGGGCTGGCCGACGACACGCTGGTCGTGTTCACCAGCGACCACGGCGAGATGCTCGGCGACCACGAACTGATGCTCAAGGGCCCGATGATGTACGAACAGGCCGTCCGGGTCCCGCTCATCCTCCGCCTACCGCCCACCATCCCCGCGGGCACCCGCTGCACCGACCTCGTCCAGTGGATCGACCTCTCGTCCACGATCCTCACCGCCGCCGGCCTCACCCCGCGCGGCGAAGGTCAGGACCTCCTCCCCCTCACCACCGGCCACCCGTCGGCCCGCGACTGGGCCCTGAGCGAGTACCGCAACAGCGGCCACCCGTACGCCGACCCCGTCCACCTCACCATGCTCCGCCACGACCGCTGGAAACTCGCCGTCCAGCACGCAAGCCCAACCCGCCCCCGCACCGGCGAACTCTATGACCTGACCGCCGACCCCCACGAACAACAAAACCTCTGGCACGACCCCCTCCACCACGACATCCGCACCACCCTCCAGGAATCCCTCCTAGACACCTTGGTAACCACCGAAAACCGCACCCAACCCCGCCTCGCAGACTGGTAGGTCTTTGTCAGGCGGTGGTGAAGCGTTGTTCTACGGTGTCCAGGAAGGACTGGACCTGGCGGTAGGTTTCGGAGCTGTAGGCGCCTACGCTGCGTTCGGTGGAGAGGGCTTCGCGCATGGCGTCCAGGTAGCGGCGTTGGATGGTTTCCATTTGTTCGCGGGTGTCGGGTTTGGTGGCGCGGAGTTGGCGGGTGCCGGAGACCAGGCGGGGGACGACGCGGTCCTTGAGGGTGTGGATGACCTCGGGGTCCAGGGGTTCGCCTTCGACGGTTTGGTCTTCCAGGGGGCCTACCGCGTCGATGGCTGATTCGCCGATCTGGCGCATCAGTTCCTGGACCGAGTCCCGTTTGTCCTCGGCGCTCTCCGGGCGGAAGCGCATCTTCGCGATCACCGCGGGCAGCGAGATGCCGAACAGCACCAGCGTGATCAGCGCGACGATGAACGCCGCCAGTACGACGGTCGCGCGGTGCGGCGTACCGGCGGGGATCGTCTGCGCCGCGGCCACCGTGACGACACCGCGCATCCCGGCCCAGGCGAGCACCAGCAGCCCGCGGCCGGTGATCGGCTCGCGCTCCTCGAAGTCCGCGTCGGCGCGCCCGCGGGCCAGCCGTCTCCGCGCCCACGCGACCCGGTTCTCCTCGCGCTGGGTCGACGGCTCCATCGAGTCCAGCCGTTCCTCGAACTCGTCCAGCTGGGCATGCACCTGCTCGTGCCGGTCGTTCGCCCCGAAGTGACTCTGCAGCGCGGGCCACGCGAGCCCCAGGAACCGCAGCGCGATCAGCAACCCGACCACCAGCAGTACCAGCGCCGCGATCTCCCCCGGCGTGGTCTCCACGCGGGCGTCGTTCACGAGTTCCGGCAACTCGTACCCCATCGCCAGGAAGACGCCGCTCTCCAGGATGAAGCTGATCGTGGTCCAGGTGGTCGACTGCGTCTGCCGGTCGCGCGCGCTGAACCGCCGGTTCCCGAGCGCGCCGGTCAGCAGCCCGGCGATCACCACGGCGAGTACGCCGGACGCGTGCGCCTCCTCGGCCGGGAAGTACGCCAGGAACGGCACCGCGAACGAGATCGTCGTGTTCAGCACCGGATCGTCCAGCCGCTGCCGCAGTACGACGGTCACGAACCCGACCGCCCCGCCGATCAGGATCGCGCCGACGACCGCCCACACGAAGTCGAGCACGGTGTGACCGAGGCTGAAGTGCGTCGTCACCGCGAGCGCCGCCACCGCCGTCCGCAGCACCACCAGCGCCGACGCGTCGTTCACCAGGCTCTCGCCCTCGAGCACGGTCATCAGCCGCGGCGGCAGCCCGACCCGGTGCCCGATCGCGGTCGCCGCGACCGCGTCCGTCGGGCTGACGACGGCCCCGAGCGCGACCGCCAGCGCGAACGAGATCCCCGGGAACAGCGCGTGCACGAGCGCCCCGATCACCAGCGCCGACACGATCACCATCACGACCGACAGCCAGGAGATCAGCCCGAAGTTCCGCCGTACGTCGATCACCGGCAGCTTGACCGCGGACGTGTACAGCAGCGGCGGCAGCACGCCCGCGAGGATGATCTCCGGCTCGATGTGGATGGCCGGCGTACTCGGCAGGTAGCTGGCCCCGATGCCGAGCGCGACCAGCAGCAACGGCGCCGCGACGCCGGTCCGCCGCGCGAACACGGAGGCCGCGATCATGATCGCGAGCCCGGCACCGGCAATCAGCACGATCTGGTGGTCCACGTGACCACACTCTAGGCCCGGGGACGCGGCCGCCAGGGTAATGACCAGTCATTCACCCTGGTGTCACGGGCGTGCCGCGGCGGCAGATTGGGGGTCAGCCAAAGACGTTGATCGCAGGAGGAAGTCATGAGTACCGACCTGAAGTTCGAAGCCGTCGTCATCCCGGTCGCCGACGCGGACCGGTCCAAGGAGTTCTACGCCGGTCTCGGCTGGCGGCTGGACGCGGACTTCGCGTTCGACAACGGGTTCCGGATCGTCCAGTTCACGCCGCCGGGCTCCCCCGCCTCGGTCCAGTTCGGCAGCAACATCACCACTGCGGAGCCGGGTACGGCGCAGGGCCTGTACCTGGTCGTCGCCGACATCGAGGCCGCCCGGTCGGAGCTGCTCGCGGCGGGCGCCAAGGTCGGCGAGGTGTTCCACCCGAGCGCACCGGGCGCGCAGTTCGAGCCTGCTGCCGCGGAGGGACGGGTGGCCGGTACGACGGACGACCGGTCGAGCTACGGGTCGTTCGCGACCTTCAGTGACCCGGACGGCAACACCTGGCTGCTCCAAGAGGTCACCACCCGGATCCCCGGCCGGGTCAGCGAGGCGACGTACGCCTCGGTCTCCGAACTCGAGGAGGCGCTCCGCCGGGCCGCGACCGCCCACGGCGAGCACGAGGCCCGCACCGGCCAGGCCGACGAGGAATGGCCCGCCTGGTACGCCGCGTACCTGCTCGCCGATCGCACCGGCGCGAAACTTCCTGAGTAGAGCATGTAGAGAACGCCGCCGCGGCCTCGTCCTCCGGGCAACAACCACTCACCCGAGGAGAATCGGACGATGGCAATCAAGCGCATGGACCACATCGGCGTCGTGGTCGAGGACCTGGCGGCGGCGAAGGCGTTCTACTTCGAGCTCGGCATGGAGCTCGTCGGCGAGACCACGGTCTCCGGGCCGTGGGTCGAGGGCGTGTCCGGGATGCCCGGGGTGGTCGCGGACATCTCGTTCCTGCGTACCCCGGACGGTCACGGGCAGCTCGAGCTGACGACGTACCGGACGCCGCTCGCGACCACGCTGGAGCCGTCCGCGCCGCCGAACACGCTCGGCATCCGGAACCTGATGTTCGTCGTCGACGACGTCCAGGACACCGTGGACCGGCTGAAGTCGCACGGCGGCGCGCTGGTCGGCACGATCGAGGAGCACTCCCCCGGCCGGCACTTCTGCTACCTGCGCGGGCCGCAGGGCGTGATCATCGCGCTCGCCGAAGAATAAGTGTCCATGGCGCCGTCTAGCGTGCGGTGCATGAACCGGATCGATCGGCTGTACGCCCTTGCCGAGGAGCTCCGCGCGGCCGGGGCTCGCGGGCGTACGGCGCGGCAGCTCGCGGCGCGTTTCGAGGTCAGCGTGCGGACCATCGAGCGCGACCTGAGCGCGCTCGGGCAGGCCGGCGTACCGCTGGCGACCAAACAGGGGCGCACCGGCGGGTACTCGGTGGACCGCGCGATGAGCCTCCCGCCGCTGAACTTCACGCCGCGGGAGGCGATGGCGGTCGCGGTGGCGCTGAGCCGCGGCGATCACGTGCTGTTCGCGCGCGACTCCCGGACCGCGCTGCAGAAGATCGTCGCCGCGATGCCGCAACGGGACCTGGACGAGGCGCGGCTGGCGGCAGCCAAGGTGCGGCTGCTGGTGCAGCCGACGCCGGATCCGGACGGCGAGGTCGCGGAGCAGATCTGGCGGGCGGTCCGCGACAACCAGGTGCTGCGGATCCAGTACACCGACGTCGGCGGTGTCGAGACGGTCCGCGAGATCGAGCCGCAGCACGTCGTGGTCGGGCCGAACGGGTCGTACCTGACGGCCTGGTGCCACCTGCGGCAGGAGGACCGGGTGTTCCGGATGGACCGGATCACCAAGGCCGAGCGGACCGCGACGCTGCCGCTGCGGCCGCCGTCCTCCGACGAGCTGCACGTCGCCGGGTACGAGACCAAGCTGCCGGACGCCGCACTGCGCCCGGAGGATCTTTTTCCAACTCCGGCGCCAACTCCGACATAGGGCTGTCGCGAACCGCTGGGAACGTGGTTCTCACAAGTCCACCTGAGTTGAAGGAGAAGTTCGATGAGTACTCCGGCACCCGGCACGCTGGCCTGGTTCGAGGTCGCGACCGACAACCCCGACGCGGCGGAGAAGTTCTACGGCAGCCTGTTCGACTGGTCGTTCGGGTCGTCCGGGAGCCTGACCTCCGGCGGCCTCGACTACCGCAACATCACCGCCTCCGGTGCGGAGCAGCCGATGGGCGGGCTGTTCGCGACCAAGGGCGAGCTGCCGAACCACGCCGTGTTCTACATCCTGGTCGCCGACGTCGAGGCGACCTGCGCGGACGCCGAGCAACTCGGCGGCACGGTGGTCAACAAGCGGCTCGGCGTCGGCGGCGGTACGCCGGACTTCGCCTACCTGCGCGACCCGTCCGGCAACCAGTTCGCGGTGTTCACGCCGCGCCCGGAATGATGTCATCCACCAGCCCCGCGTCCCCGCCGGCCGATACCGGCGGGGCGCAGGCCCTGTACGACGAACTCACCGACGACCTGCTGTACGACCCGGCCATCGGGCGCGGCACGATCATGGGCCACCCGTGCATCCGGCTGGCCGGCCGCTTCGTCACCTGCCTCGAGCGGAACGGCACCGGCCTGATCCTCAAGCTCCCCGCCGACCGCGTCACCGCCCTGATTGCCGAAGGCACCGGCGTCCCGTTCACCGCGAACCGTGCTCCGATGCGCGAATGGGTGACGATCCCGGCCGCCGACCGCGCCGTGTGGCAGGACCTGCTCGAGGAAGCGGTCGCGTTCGCCCGCAGCACCCTCTGACCGGACGCCCTCTAAGGTTCGGGGTATGGGTAGCAGTGTCTACGTTGCTTCGGTGGAGGGGACTACCGGGAAGTCGACGGTGGCTCTCGGGGTGCTGCATCAGTTGTCGCGGCGGGTCGGGCGGGTGGCGGTGTTCCGGCCGATCGTGCGGGCGGACACGGCGACGCACGGCGGGCGGGACTACGTTCTCGATCTGCTGATCTCCCAGGACGCGGTCGAGCAGTCGTACGACGACGGGGTCGGGGTCACGTACGACGCCGTGCACACGGATCCGGACGCGGCGCTGGACACGATCGTGCAGCGGTACCACGCGGTCGCGGAGCAGGCCGACGCGGTGGTGATCGTCGGCAGCGACTACACCGACGTGGGGACGCCGACCGAGTTCTCGTTCAATGCCAAGATCGCCGCCAACCTCGGCGCACCGGTCCTGCTCGTACTGAACGGCTTCGACCGGACACCCCACGACGTCCGCGCGATCGCCGACATGGCCACCGCCGAACTGGCGGCCAACCATGGCTCGCTCTTCGCTGTGATCGCGAACCGAGTCGGCTCAGAAGCAGCCGAAGGCCCCGCGGGCGCGGACCGCGAGGCGGGTGGCGGGGCCGGCGCGGCTCTCGTGGCTGCGTTGGAGGGGCTTGGGGCGCCGGCGTTTGCGATTCCTGAGGAGCCGGTGCTCAATCAGCCGCTGGTCGCGGATCTGCTGGAGCCGATCGGCGGCCGGCTGCTCAGCGGTGACCCGCAGTTGCTGACGCGTGAGGTGACCGGGCTGATGATCGCCGGCATGACGATGCCGAACGTGCTCGACCGGCTCTTCGAGGGGGCCGCCGTGGTGACCGCCGGGGACCGGCCGGAGGTGGTGCTCGGCGTGGTGATGGCGCACGCGTCCCGCACCTTCCCGCAGATCGCGGCGATCGTGCTGAACGGCGGCTTCGAGCTCCCCGGCCAGGTGCGCCGGCTGATCGAGGGCCTCGGCGTCACGCTCCCGATCATCGAGACCGGCCTCGGTACCCAGGCCACCTCCAGCAAGCTCACCGCGGTCCGCGGCCGGCTGACCAAGGACGCGCCCCGCAAGATCGACACCGCGAAGGCGCTCTTCGACCAGTACGTCGACGGCCCGGCCCTGCTCGACCAGCTCGCCCTTGCCCGGAGCAGCGCGGTCACGCCGCTGATGTTCGAGCACCGGCTGATCGACCGCGCGGTCTCGGACCGCCGGCACATCGTCCTCCCGGAGGGCGAGGAGGAGCGCATCCTCCGCGCGGCCGACGTACTGCTCCGGCGTGGTGTCGCGGACCTGACCCTGCTCGGGGACCCGACGACGATCAGCCAGCAGGCCGCCACGCTCGGCGTCGACGTCGGCGCGGCGACCGTCGTACATCTCGAACACAGCGAGCTGACCGAGCGGTTCGCCGCGGAGTACCACCGGCTGCGGAAGCATCGCGGCGTCGACCTCGACCGGGCGCGCGAGCTGGTCCGGGACGTGTCGTACTTCGGCACGATGATGGTGCAGCTCGGCCTCGCGGACGGGATGGTGTCCGGCGCCGTGCACACCACCGCGCACACGATCCGCCCGGCGCTCGAGGTCGTGAAGACCGTCCCGGACGTCTCCGTGGTCTCGTCGGTGTTCTTCATGTGCCTGGAGAACCAGGTCCTGGTGTACGGCGACTGCGCGGTGAACCCGGATCCGACCGCGGAGCAGCTCGCGGACATCGCGATCTCCTCGGCCGCCACGGCCGCCGCGTTCGGGGTCGAGCCGCGGATCGCGATGCTCTCGTACTCGACCGGCACGTCCGGCGCCGGTACCGACGTTGAAAAGGTGTCGAAGGCAACGACCATCGTCCGCGAACGGGCACCGGAGCTGCCGGTCGAGGGCCCGATCCAGTACGACGCCGCGATCGACGCCGCCGTCGCCCGTACCAAGCTGCCCGACTCCCCCGTCGCCGGAAAGGCCACGGTGTTCGTGTTCCCCGACCTCAACACCGGCAACAACACGTACAAGGCCGTGCAGCGCTCGGCGAACGCGGTAGCGGTCGGCCCGGTCCTGCAAGGTCTCCGGAAACCGGTCAACGACCTGTCCCGCGGGGCGACGGTCCGCGACATCATCAACACGGTCGCGATCACCGCGATCCAGGCGGGGGAAGCGGATGAGTGAACACGTCCTGGTCATCAACGCCGGCTCCTCCTCGCTGAAGTACAGCCTCGTCGACGCGGCGTCGGGCGAGGCCGCCGCGAGCGGGCTGGTGGAGCGGATCGGCGAGGAGCAGAGCCACCACGTGCACCACGGGCCGTCCGGCGACGTAGACGACGATCAGCCGGTCGCGAACCACGAGGCCGCGCTGGAGGCCGCGGTGCGAGCGTTCGACAAGCACGGCCCGGCCCTGTCCGAGGTCGGCATCGTGGCGGTCGGGCATCGCGTCGTGCACGGCGGCGACCGGTTCGCGGCGCCCGCGCTCGTCGACGACGAGCTCATCGCGGCGGTGACGGACCTGATCCCGCTGGCCCCGCTGCACAATCCCGCGAACCTCGAGGGGATCAAGGTCGCGCGCCGGCTGTTCCCGGACCTGCCGCACGTCGCGGTCTTCGACACCGCGTTCCACCAGACGTTGCCGCCGTACGCCTACACGTACGCCGTACCGTCGTCGTGGCTGGACGACTACGGCATCCGGCGGTACGGGTTCCACGGTACGTCGCACGCGTTCGTGTCCGAGCAGGCGGCCCGGGTGCTCGGCCGCGAACCCGGCGAGCTGAACGTGATCGTCCTGCATCTCGGCAACGGCTGCTCCGCCGCCGCGATCCGCGGCGGGCAGTCCGTCGACACGTCGATGGGACTGACACCGCTGGAAGGGCTCGTGATGGGCACCAGGTCCGGCGATCTCGATCCGGCGATCCACGGCCATCTCGCCCGCGTCGCCGGACAGTCGGCCGAGGACACCGACGGGGTGCTGAACTCGGAGTCCGGGCTGAAGGGCCTGGCCGGCGCGAACGACTTCCGCGAGGTCCTGCGGCGGCGGGCCGACGGTGACGAGCGGGCGCGGCTCGCGTTCGACGTCTACTGCTACCGGCTGAAGAAGTACATCGGTGCGTACTACGCCGTGCTCGGGACCGTCGACGCGATCGTGTTCACCGCGGGTGTCGGCCAGCACTCCGCCGAAGCGAGGGCGGCCGCGCTGGAGGGGCTGGAACCGCTCGGCATCCACCTGGACCCGGTCCGCAACACCGATCTTCCCGACAGCATCGTGTCCACCGACGACAGCCCGGTGAAGGTGCTGGTGATCCCAACGAACGAGGAGTGGGAGATCGCCCGTCAGTCGGTGGGGGTGCTCGCCGGCCGGTGACGCGCCTGCCGGCCTTCCGTGGTGGCGGCCAGCGCGATGACGTAGCCGACGGCAAGCAACCACAGTCCGCCGGGATCCTTGGTGATCAGCTCCGCCACACCGCCCAGCGCCACCAGCGCGCCGACAGCCTGGCCGGCGACCGACGCGACGGCCGTCGCCTTGTCCGGGTCGCCGTACCGGTGCCACAACGCGGCCCGCAGGACCCGGCCGCCGTCGAGCGGTACGCCGGGCAGCAGGTTGAAGACGCACAACGCCAGGTTCATCACCGCGAGCCACACCACGGACATCTGCAGCAGGCCGCCGTGATCGCTTGCCCGTAGCAACAGTCCGGTACCGAGGCCCAGGCCGCCGAGCCCGAGGCTGGCCGCAGGCCCGGCCGCGGCGATCAGGAACGCACCGCGCGGGGTCTGCGGGTCGCCGTCCAGAACGCTCACCCCGCCGAGCATCCAGAGCGTGATCCGCTGCACCGGCACCCGGAACCGCAGCGCGGTCAGCGCGTGCGCGAGCTCATGCACGAGCAGCGAGGCCACGAAGACGACGGCGACCAGTACGCCGGTGATCCAGTACGCCGTCGTACTCCGGCCGGGCACGAGGTACGGCAGAGTGGTCCAGGCCAGTGAGCCGCTGATGATCAGCACCATCCCGAGCACCGACCAGTGCGTGCCGATCGGAATCCCCGCGATCCGGCCGAAGCGGAACGTCTCCTTCATGCTTGTTCCTCACTGATTCCTCACGGGGCGGCACGCCAGGCCTGCTGGATCCGGAGGCGGGTCCCGTGGTGCAGGACGGCCCCTTGGTAGAGCCGGCCGCCGATCCGCGGTACGGCGCCGGTGGCGGCGAGGACGAGGACGGCGGCCAGCACGCCCTGCCAGAGCGGTACGTGGATCAGGGCGGATCGCAGCGGCAGGTACATCGGGGCGGTCGGCGGGAAGAACGAGAGCGCGGTGACCCACCAGGCGTGCGGGTTCTGCAGCGCGATGAAGCCGCCGAGGTACGCCAGCGTGAGCAGACCGGTCAGTGGCGCGGCGGCGGCCTGCGCGTCCTCGATACGCGAGGCCAGCGAGCCGAGGGCGCCGTACAGCACGCTGTAGAAGCTGTAGCCGAGGACGAACCACACAACGTCGCTGGCGATCTGTGGCAAGGTCCCGCTGGGCAGATTCGGCGGCTTCACGGCGTACAGCGTGATCGCGGCGACGATCGCTAGCGCCGCGAACTGGGCGACACCGAGCAGTCCGATGCCGATCACCTTGCCGGCCAGCAGCTGGACCGGACGGACCCGGGCCAGCAACACCTCGACGACGCGGGTGGACTTCTCCGCGACGACGCCGGTGAGTACGTAGCTGCCGTAGATGTTCAGCGCCACGAAGAGCAGGATCACGCCGGCCAGCGCGACGACAAGCCGGCTGGCGCTGGCCTGGCTCGGGTTGAGGACGGTCACGGTCGGTCTGGCCGGAGCCAGCAGCCCGGTGACCTCGGTCGGCGTGAGACCCAGGGCGGCGGCGCGTTGCTCGAGTACGTACCGGCTGGTGGCGCTGCTGATCACCGGCGCGAGGGTGGTGTCCGGGTCGCCCGACCAGATCATCTCGACCTTCGTGGCCTCCGCGACCAGGGCGACGGTGGCGGTGCCGGCCTTGACCTGAGCCGTCGCGGCTGAGCGGGTGCCGACGAAGTGTGCCTGTACGTCGAGACCGTTCGCGGCAGCTTGTGCGGTCAGGGCGTTCGTGAGCGGCTGCGGCAGGGTGGCGACGATCGCGACCGTGTAGGTGTGCTGCCGCTGCGCGACGCGGACCGGGATCACGATCACCAGGACGACCGCCAGCAGCATCACGATCGCCGAGACCCGGAACGCCGTACTGCGGACGCGCGTGCGGATCTCGCGGCTCGCGACGATCCAGACGGCGCGGGTCATCGGCCGACGGCTTCCCGGAAGAGTTCCTCGAGCGAGGGCGGCTCGTAGTCGAACCGCAGGACGGATCCCGCGGTCCGGGCGGCTCGTAGTACGTGATCGGGGTCGCTGTCGGCTTCCAGCCGTAGCTGTACGTGGCGGTCGTCGGCGCGTTCCACGGTGATGTTCGGCAGGCCGGTCGTCCAGGCGGTGGTCGAGGGTTCTGCGAAGACCACGGTGACGCGGCGGTGGGCGGTGGCACGTTGGAGCTGTTCCAGTTCGCCGGCCAGGACGACGCGGCCGCGGTCGATCGTCACGATGTCCTGGCACAGGTGCTGCACGAGGTCCAGCTGGTGGCTGGAGAACAGCACCGTCGTACCGTCCGCGGCCAGGTCGAGGAGCAGCGCGCCGAACTGGTCGACGCCGAGCGGGTCGAGGCCGGCGAACGGTTCGTCCAGGACGAGGATCTCGGGATCGTGGACCAGCGCGACCGCCAGCTGGATCCGCTGCTGGTTGCCGTGCGACAGCTCCTCGACGCGGCGCTCGGACAGGTCGGAGGCGCCTACCCGGTGCAGTACGCCGGTGGTCGCCTCGGCGGCGGCCGCGGACGGCAGGCCGGAGAGCATCGCGAAGTACCGGACCTGTTCGGCGACGCGCATCGACGGGTACAGGCCACGCTCTTCCGGCATGTACCCGAACCGGCGGCCGCGATCACCGTCCAGCGGGGCGCCCAGCCAGCGGACCTCCCCGCCGTCCGGCACCACCAGTCCGAGCAGGCAGCGCATCAGGGTCGTCTTCCCGGCACCGTTCGGCCCGAGCAGCCCGACCAGCCGCTTCGGCGCGACCGTGAACGTGCATCCGTCCAGCGCGACGGTTCCGCCGTACCGCTTGCGCAAACCCTCGATCTCCAGCACCGCCCGGCCCACCTCCACTCAGCCGGCCCCCTGTAGCCAGTGTAGGTATCGCCGAAACCGGACTGTCAGGGCTGGGCGGCCCAGTCGTTCCAGCTGGCCTTGGCGCCGGAGTCGCCGATGCGGACCACGTCGTACACGGCGCCGCCGGCCACCAGGACAGCGACCACGGTGAGCGTCGCGGTGACAGCCCCCGACGTCGGCGCCAGGAACAGTCGTTTGACCGGCGTACGACCGGTGCTCTCGCGCTGTCGCCACCAGACGAGCAGGGCCAGGACCGCGACCCCGATCGCGGCGTAGATCGCCGTGTCGCCCAGCTCGGTGTGTTTCTGGATCAGTGGGGACGGCGTGAGGTGGCGCTCGAGCCACTCCCCCGCGTTCGTTGTGATCGGCACCAGTACGACGACGACCAGCGACAGCACCAGGTTGGGACCGGCGAGTCGGCGGCGCGCGGCCGGCCAGAGGGCGGTCAGCGCGAGCAGCGCCGCCGCCAGCGGAAGCAGTACGACGATGGCGTGGACGAGTAGCACGTGGGCGGGGAGACCGTTGACAGTCTTCATGCGACTTCCTTCGGGTAGGGACTGAGTGCCTCACGCTGGCAGCCGGATCTTGGGAAATTCTTGGAGTGCACACTGGAGTCCGGGAGGAGCGATCGATGACGACGGCAACCAGACGGCGGCCGGCCTGGTACCACCGGGTCTGGTCCGCGGTGTCGCTCGTCGTCCTGGTCGCGATCGTCGAGTACGTCGTACTCCCGAAGCTCTCCGTCGCCCGTCAGTCCCTCGACCGGGTCTCCCAACTGAGTCCGCTCTGGCTGATCAGCGCGGTCGTGCTCGAGGCCGCCGCGCTCGTCTGCTACTCGCTCTTCAGCCGCGCGCTGCTGTCCGGCAGCCCGGTCCGGTTCTCCTGGATCCTGCGGTCCGATCTCACCGGGTACGGCGTGAGCCATGTCGTTCCGGGTGGTGCGGCCACGGCGACCGCGGTGCGCTTCCGGCTGCTGGTCAGCGGCGGCGCGAAACCCGCCGACGTCACCGCGACCGTCACCGCCAGCGCGATCGGCTCGCCACTCGCGCTGGTCCTGGTCGCCTGGTTGTCGACGATCCCCGGCGTGGTCCTGCGCGACGCGACCCCGGCGTACCTGACGCTGTTCCTCGTCGGGCTGGTCGCGATCGCCTGCGGCCTGCTCGCCGTCCGGGAGCGGTCCAGGCTGGAACGGCTCGCCGCCCGCCTGCTCCGCGCGGTCGCCCACCGGCTGCCGCAGCGCGTCGGCCCGTGGATCGCGACCGTCGCACTCCGGCTCCGCGACCTGCTCGCCGACCGTGAGGTCCGCAAGGCGGTCCTGCTCTGGGCGACGCTGAACTGGGTCCTGGACGCCGCCGTGCTGTGGGTCTTCGTCGCCGCCTATGACGCCCCGATCAACCCGGTCCCGGTGCTGCTCGCGTACTGCGCCGCGAACCTGGCCGCCGTCATCCCGCTCACGCCCGGCGGCATCGCGGTCGTCGAGGGGATCGCGATCTCCAGCCTGCTCGGCTTCGACGTACCAGGTCAGGCGGCGGTCCTCGCGGTCCTGTCCTGGCGGCTGCTCCAGTTCTGGGCGCCCGTCCCGCTGGCCGGTCTGTGCTACCTCAGTCTGCGCTTCAAGGCTCGATGAGCCCGTCCCGGATCACACGACACGGGGCGGGGCGGTTGCCTTGTCGTTGCGGGCGACCCGAAGGCGCACACGATGCCGGAGTCGCGGCAGGCCGAGTACTGCGTGCAGGTCCGCCGCTGCCCGCGTGACGGCCGCGTGCACCTTGTCCAGTTGGGCACTCGGCTCGATCGTGCACTGCAGGTCGGCGACGAGCTGCCCCCGGTCGGCAACCACCCGACCCGACGCGTCACGGATCTCCGGCAGCGCGCAGAGTTCGGCAGCTGCTGCCGCGACGGCAGCATGCGCATCGGCGTACAGCCGCCCGCTGCCGGACCGGCGGTCTCCGGTCAAGTGGAAGCGGCCGGGGACGCGGCGGGGCAGGTGGGACGCCAACCACCAGAGGCCCAGGAGGGCGACGAGTACGCCGGCGGCTCCCGTTGCCCAGGGCCACCATGTTGCCTGCATCTGGTCGGGTGGGGTGTGCAGCTGGTGCCGAGTACCGGAGTGCCACCACAGGACTGCTAGTGCGCCTGCCGCGATCAGGGCGAGGGCGAGTACGACGCCGACCGTGCGGTCCAGCGCGATGACTCCGCGCCGCATGTCAGTCCTCCTTCAGATCTACGCGCACCCGGGGCTGGGGCGTGACGGCCTGCAGGCGGTCGGCGATCGCCGTACGGACCTCGTCGTGCACCCGGGACGGTTCGCCGAACATCGTCACGGTCGCGTGCAGCCGCCGCCGTTTGGCGACCACCGACGCCGCTGTCACGGAGTCCACACCGGACGCGCTGTCCGCCGCCAACCGGGCCGCGGCCGCCGGGCGGATCCAGACGAACTCCCCCACCGCCAGATGCGTCCGCCGCCGCGGCTTCAGGGCCAGCACCAGCAGGATCAACCCGACCACGATCGCCGCGATCCCCACCGGTCGCAGCCAGCCGGCAGGCTCCAGCACGACCGTCCGACCGAACCAGCCTTCCGGAATCACCTGCCCGCGCAACAACCCCGTCGCCCGCAACATCTCCGCGATCCCGACCGCCCCGACGGCAACCAGCACCAGCGCCCCCACAATCCCGAACGCCCGCGCAACGGGCCCCGCGACCGGCGGCTTGGCCGCGAGCGGCTCGGCGTGAACGTCGGCGTCCGCCTCCGTCGGCGTACGGGCTTCGACGGCGGTGATTTCGACGTCCACCCGGTCGACGCCCAGGCCGGTGAAGCGTTCCACGTCCTCGGTGACTGCCTGCTGTACCTCCGCGGCAACCTCCTCCAACGGGCGTCCCCACGCCGCGGCGACCTGCACCTCGATCCGGGTACGGCGGCCCGCGACAACGGCCCGCGCCTTCGGCAGGCCACGGCCCAGCACGGCGTCCCGGCGTACCACCGCGCCGTGCCGGTGGGCGGTGATCTCCGCGATCCGTTCGACCGCTCGCTGCGCGATGACGAGCCGCCCTCGATCACCCCCGTACGTGACCGAGGACGGCTCAGCTACGGTGTCAGCCACGACCACGACGCGAGATCAGGTCGTCGAGGCCCTTCGTCCCGTCGGACAGGAACCGGCCGACGACGAGTCCGACCGCGCCCAGCACGAGCGCGAGCAGGAAGCCGGGAAATCCGCCGGCCGCGGCGGCGATGGCGATCAGCAGACCGGCGAACAGACCGATGGTCGACGTGCTCACGTGTGCTCCTCAGGGATCAGTGGCTACTGGACCCGGCGCTCGGCCGGGACTTCCTCGGTGTCGTCCTCGTCCTCGTCGTCACCCTCGAGGTGCACGTCGCTGACCGCGATGTTCACCTCGGTGACCTCGAGCCCGGTCATCCGCTCGACCGCGGCGATCACGTTCCGCCGGATCGCGTCCGCGAGGTCGGCGATGCTCACGCCGTACTCCGCGACCAGCTCGATGTCGACGGCGGCCTGCTTCTCACCGACCTCCACGGACACGCCCTGGGACAGGTTCGTCCGGGAGCCGGGGATCCGCTCGCGGAGCATCCCGACCGCCCGGGCGGCGCCGCCGCCGAGCGCGTGCACGCCGTCGATCTCACGGGTCGCGATGCCGGCGATCTTCGACACCACGATGTCGGCGATGGTGGTCTTCCCGGCGGCGTCGGCTCCGGTGCCGCCGGCAACGATGTCCTTGGTCGCCGGCTCGGTGCCCCGTCGTGCGGTGCTCTTCGCGGCAGTCACGGTCTCGGTCATCGGACAGTCCCTTTCTGGTCAGCGGTTGTGCCCGTACGACGGTTGGACACCGGCACGGACCGATTCGTCACGCGCCGCACCAGCGTGACATGTCTCACGCCGCCGATCCGGGAGGTTACCGTGACAGGTGTGCCATCGGTGTCGTCCTCACAACATGAACCTCCTGGAGCCGCGATGACGGGCGGTCCGGCGCTGCTCGGGCCGCTGATCGAGCTGGACGAGGCGACGCTGGTCGCGCGCGCCCGCGATCGCGACCCGGGCTCGTTCGAGCTGCTGGTCCGGCGGTACCAGCGGCGGATCTACACGCTCTGCCTGCGGATGCTGGACGGCGCCAGCGGCGAGGCCGAGGACATCACGCAGGAGACGTTCGTGACCGCGTGGCGGCGGCTGCCGGAGATCCAGAACGACGCGGCGTTCGGCGGCTGGCTCTACCGCACCGCGACGAACAAGTGCCTGACCGTTCTGCAGCGCCGCCGTCCGACCGTGGACCTCGACGACCAGCACCCGGCCACGGACGACGACCCGGCCCGGACGGCGGATACGACCGCCGCGATGATTGCGCTCTCACAGGCACTCCGAAGGTTGCCACCGCAGCAACGGGCGTGCTGGCTGCTGCGCGAGGTGCACGGGCGCTCCTACCAGGAGATCGCCGATCTGGTCGGTACGACGCCGACCGCCGTCCGCGGACGGATAGCCAGAGCCCGCGCCGAGCTCGCGGAGGTGATGAAGCCATGGAGGTGACCGATCTCCACCCACTGGCCTGCGGACGGACCGTCGAGGACGTCTGGGACGAGCTCGACAGCGGTACGCCGAGCGCGCACCTGGCCGGCTGCCCGCACTGCCTGACCGCCCGCGCCAGCCTGGAACAGCTGGCCGCCGCGACCGCGGTCCTGATCGACGACCCGGTCGACGTGCCAACCGGTCTGCTGGACCGGATCATGACCGCGGTCCGCGCGGACGTGAACCTGGGCCGGACGCTCCCGCTCGGCTCCGCGGACGTCGAGCTGTCCGTCCCGGCGCTGGCCGCCGTACTGCGGTACGCCGTCGACGCCGTACCCGGGATCCGTGCCCGCCAGTGCCGGATCGAGCTGGCCGACGAACGCCCGGACACCGTCCGGGTGTCGATGACGGTCGCGCTGAAGTTCGGCGCCGGACAGGTCGCCGCTCTCGAACAGGCCCGCGACCGCGCCACGACCGCGTTGCACGCGCAGGTCGGCTACATCGTCGAGAGCCTCGACTTCGAGGTGGTCGACGTCTGGACGGATCCGCGGTGACGGCCGCTGACAGCAGTGGCGTCGAGGTCGAGCGGGTGCTGCTCGCCGAAGCCGCTGCTGTTGCCGCTCGATCGGTACCGGGGGTGGTGCGGCTCCAGCCCGGGCTGGTCGGGTTGCTGAAGCAGCTCGCCGCACAGGCCTGGGAGCGGGCGACCGGCCGGCCGGTGCCGGACATCGCGGGCATCGACGTGGACCTGCGCGCCGACGGCAGCGTCCAGGTCGGCGCCCGCATCGTCACGGCCGCCACCTACCGGGCCGCCGAGGTCGGTGCCGACGTCCACGCGGCCATCAGCACCGCGATCGAGGCCGTCACCGGTACGGCGCCGCAGGTCCGCGTCCGGATCGTCGAGATCGACCTCGAGCCGCAACGCTGACCTGCCGCGGGACCAGACACCACCTAAGGTCGTGGGTATGGACGAGTGGCGGTTCGGGCGGCTGACCGCCGAGGCTGCGGTGACCTCGGCGTACGACGACAGCGGGTTCGCGGTGGTCACGCTGCCGCACACCGTCGTACCGCTGTCGTGGCGGGACTGGGACGCCGACTCGTGGGATGACCGGTGGTGCTACCGGCGGTGGGTCGACGTACCGGCTGATGCGCAGCGGGTGTTCGTCGACGTGGACGGGGCACTGCACGCGGCCTCGGTGTACGTCAACGGGCAGCTCGCGGGATCGCAGGAGGGCGGGTATCTCGCGCACACGTACGAGGTGACGTCGCTCGTACGGCCGGGCGCGAACCTGGTGGCCGTCGTCCTGGATGCCCGCTGGCTGCCGATCCCGCCGAACGGTCACCCGGACGGGCACGGCGCGGTCGACTACTACCAGCCCGGCGGCCTCTCGCGATCGGTCGAGGTGCGGTTCGAGCGGGACGCGTTCATCTCCGATCTGTACACCCGCCCGCTGGACGTCCTCGACCCCATCGCCCGGCGCGTCGAGGTCACCTGCGCGATCGACGGTCCGGGTGAGCTGGCGAGCGTCGAGCTGCGGACGGCCGACGGCCGGGTGATCGCGGAGGGTCCGATCCTGCGCGACCTCGGCGACGTACAGCTCTGGTCGCCCGACTCCCCCGTCCTGTACGACGTCGTCGCGCGGCTCGGCAACGGCAGTGAGCGGAGCGTACGGATCGGCTTCCGGGAGGCGCGTTTCGAGGTCGACGGGTTCTACCTGAACGGCACTCGGGTCGAGCTGTTCGGGCTGAACCGGCACCAGATCTTCCCGTGGACCGGAATGGCGATGCCCGACCGGGTGCAGCGCCGTGATGCCGAGATCCTCCGCAACGAGCTGAACTGCACGATGGTCCGCTGCGCGCACTACCCGCAGTCCCCGGCGTTCCTCGACGCCTGCGACGAACTCGGGCTGCTCGTCTTCGAGGAGATCCCCGGCTGGCAGTACGTCGGAGACGCCGCCTGGCAGGACCGGGCGGTCGCTGACGTCGAACGGATGATCCGCCGCGACCGGAACCGCCCGTCGGTGGTCGTCTGGGGCGTCCGGGTGAACGAGTCGGCGAACTACCCGGAGCTGTACCGGCGTACCCAGGACGCCGCGAAGGCGCTCGACCCGGACCGCGCGACCAGCGGCGCGATGGTCGCCGGGGAGTACTCGACGAACGACTTCCACCAGGACGTGTTCGCGTACAACGACTACGCCCACGACGAGAGCGGCGCGACGCTGCTCGAACCGCTGCCCGGCATCCCTTACCTCGTCACCGAGGCGATCGGGTCGCTTGCCGGGCCGCACTTCTACCGTCGTACCGACCCGCAGTCCGTGCAGGCCAGGCAGGCGTTCCTGCACGCGCAGGTGCACCAGCAGGCAGCCGTCGACGACCGGTACCTCGGCGTGGTCGCCTGGCAGGCGTTCGACTACGACTCCGAGAACGGTTGGGTCGACCATCGACTGAAGTGCAACGGCGTGGCCGACACGTTCCGGATCCCGAAGCTGGGCGCCGCGATCTACCAGGCGCAGGTGCCGCCGGCGCGACGGCCGGTGATCGCGCCCGCGTTCTACTGGGACGGGTCGGCGCCGGACGAGCTGATGATCTGCTCGAACTCCGAATGGCTCGAGGTGTTCCTCGACGGGGACCTGGTCGCGACCGTGCGTCCCGACACCGAACGCTTCGGCGGACTGCGCTACCCGCCGTCGTTCCTCACGCTGCCGGCCTCGCGCGCCGAGCTGCGGATCGACGGGTATGTCGACGGGCGCCAGGTCATCACCCGCACGTTCTCCGCCGAGGTAGCCCGCCTGCAACTGGTTGCCGACGACACCGAACTGGTGGCCGATGGCACCGATCTGGTTCGGGTGGTGCTGCAGGCAACTGATGCCCACGGCAACCCGCTCCCGGCGGTCGGCACCGTCACCTTCGACCTCGCCGGTCCGGCAGAACTCGTCGGTGACACCACCTTCCCGCTGGAGTCCAACGGCGGCGCCGTCGCCGTGTGGCTCCGTGCTCACGAACCTGGCCCCATCACCCTCACCGCGAAGCACCCGAACCTCGGCACCGCAACCGCCACCGTGACAGCCGTCTGAGCCGCGCCTACAGCGCGGCCGGGGCTGGGCGAGCTGCTGCTGGATGCGGCGGGTCTCGCGAAGTACCTCCAGACGGAAGTACGCGAACGTAGCAGCTTGGCAACACGCCGGTAACACCGCGTTCCTAGGTTCCTTCCATTCGGGTGCATCCACCACCGGCACCGTCGCCGGTCCGCCGGAGCACCGCTCGCCCGAAGGTGCCGCAGGAGTTCCGCCATGACAGTTGAACCCTCGCTCGACGACCGCACCACCGCCTCCCCCATCCCGGCCACCAAGACCCGCGAAACGCTCGAGGACTACACCCTCCGGTTCGCCCCGCGCAGCTACCGGAAGTGGTCGACCGGCGTCGTCGCCGTTTCTGCCCTCGGCGGGATCGCCTACCTCGCCGACTTCGCGATCGGCGCGAACATCGGGATCTCGTACGGGACCACGAACGCGCTCTGGGGGATCGCGATCTTCGCCGTGGTGATCTTCGCGACCGGACTGCCGCTCGCGTACTACGCCGCCCGGTACAACCTCGACCTCGACCTGATCACCCGCGGCAGCGGCTTCGGGTACTACGGGTCGGTGGTCACGAACGTGATCTTCGCGTCGTTCACGTTCATCTTCTTCGCGCTCGAAGGCTCGATCATGGCGCAGGGCCTGCGCCTCGGGCTGCACGTACCACTGTGGCTCGGGTACGCGGTGTCGACGCTGGTGATCTTCCCGTTGGTGATCTACGGGATGAAGGTGCTCTCCACGCTGCAGGTGTGGACGACGCCGCTGTGGCTGGTCCTGATGGTGTTGCCGTTCGGCTACCTGCTCGTCTCGCACCCGTCGTCGGTGTCGACGTTCTTCTCCTACGGCCCGCACGCCGATCTCGGCTCGATGCTGCTCGCCGCCGGGGTGTGCCTGTCGCTGATCGCGCAGATCGCCGAGCAGATCGACTACCTGCGGTTCATGCCGCCGAAAACGCCGGAGAACTCGCGCCGGTGGTGGACCGCCGTACTGCTCGCCGGGCCCGGCTGGGTGATCTTCGGCGCGCTGAAGCAGGTGATCGGGCTGTTCCTCGCGGTCTACATCATCGCCCAGGTCGACGGCGGTACGGCGATCGCGAACCAGCCGGTGCACCAGTTCCTGGAGATCTACCGCGGGTTCCTGCCCGGGTGGCTGGCGATGACGCTGGCCGTCGTCCTCGTGGTGATCAGCCAGGTGAAGATCAACGTCACGAACGCGTACTCCGGATCGCTGGCCTGGACGAACTCGTACACCCGGCTGACCCGGCACTACCCCGGCCGGCTGGTGTTCCTCGCGTTCAACCTGGTGATCGCGCTGGTGCTGATGGAGGCGAACATGTTCGACTTCCTCAACACGATCCTCGGGTTCTACGCGAACTGCGGGATGGCGTGGATCGTCGTGGTCGCGTCGGACATCGTGTTCAACAAGTACCTGCTTCGGTTGTCGCCCAAGGCACCGGAGTTCCGGCGCGGGATGCTGTACGCGGTGAACCCGGTCGGCTTCGTGTCGATGGCGCTGGCCGCGGGCGTGTCGATCGTGGTCTTCTTCGGCGGCCTCGGGTCGGGCATCAAGCCGTACTCACCACTCGTCGCGATCGGTCTCGCGCTCGTACTGCCGCCTGTACTCGCCGTCGTCACGCGCGGGAAGTACTACCTGCGCCGGACCGACGACGGGCTCGACCTCCCGCTGTACGACGAGTACGGGAACCCGTCCGGCGAGGTGCTGACGTGTCACGTGTGCCGGCAGGAGTACGAACGACCCGACATGACCGCCTGCGCCACCCACGACGCCGCGATCTGTTCCCTCTGCCTCAGCACAGACAAGCTCGCCGACCACGTCCTACCCGCCCACTAGCACCAGCCGGCACGACTTGGGGAGGATTTCCTACCCGAGACGGCACGAAATCCTCCCCACGTCGGGTGTCCACACCCGCAGGGGTGCCTGTTCGGCGAAGCGTCCGGGTGGGAAGCTGCAACTGGACAGCATGTATACGTCCGCGGCCCCCGATCGGACGCTCGACCGCCGGGCGAGTCACCGGGCAGTAGACGTAGACCTCCTGTCGAGCCGCGCGTCAACCCAAACCTGGAAGGGAGCCCGCGGTTGCACCTCGTCCTCGTGGCGCGGGCACCCGCGAAGATTCCGATGAACTTCACCCCCGCCGACGTCGAGAAGCTGCTGCTCTCCGTGGCCGGCATGGTCGCCCGCGACCGGCTGGCTCGCGGTGTCCTCCTGAACCACCCCGAGGCGGTCGCCCTCCTCAGCACCTGGGTCATCGAACGAGCCCGCGAAGGCGCCCACGTAGCCGACCTGATGGAGTCGGGCCGCACAGTCCTCACCCGCGCCCAGGTAATGCCAGGCGTCGCCGAACTCCTCTCGGACGTCCAGGTCGAAGCAACTTTCCCCGACGGCCGCAAACTCGTGACTATCCACAACCCGATCATTTGAAGGCAGATAACATGGTCGACGACGGTACACTTAGCAAGGAAGAGCAGGGGGCGCAGGCATCAGCCGCCCCGCCCGGAGCTGTTCGTGTGCAGCCCGGCAGCATCCAACTCAACGCCGATCGTACGGACGATGAGCGGTTGCGGCTGGTGGTGGTGAATGTGGGCGATCGGCCGATTCAGGTGGGGTCGCACCTGCATCTGCCGGACGCGAACTCGGCGCTGGAGTTCGACCGGGAGGCGGCTCGGGGGTTCCGGCTGGACATCCCGTCGGGTACGTCGCAGCGGTTCGAGCCGGGGGCCTCCCGGGAGGTCGCGCTGGTCGCCCTCCGCGGGAACCGGCGCGTACCGGGGATCCAGGTGAAGCCGGCGCCGTCCGCGGACCTGGGCGAGGTGGGCCGTGGTTGAGATCTCGCGGGCGGCGTACGCCGCGCTGTACGGGCCGACCGTCGGGGATCAGGTGCGGCTCGGGGACACCGACCTGTGGGTGGAGGTAGAGCGGGACCTCACCGTGGGTGGTGAGGAGGTGGTCTTCGGCGGCGGGAAGTCCATCCGCGAGTCGATGGCGCAGGGTACGGCGACGCGGGCCGACGGGGCGCCCGACACCGTGATCACGAACGTGCTCGTGGTCGACTGGTGGGGCATCGTGCGGGCCGACGTCGGCCTCCGGGACGGCCGGATCGCCGCGCTCGGGCGGGCCGGGAACCCGGACATCGCGGACGGCGTCCACCCGGACCTCCGGATCGGCCCGTCGACCGACGTGATCGCCGGCGAGGGCCGGATCCTGACCGCGGGCGCGATCGACTCGCACGTCCACCTGCTCTCCCCGTCGCAGTTGCACGAGGCGCTCGCCACCGGGATCACCACGATCATCGGCGGCGGCACCGGTCCCAGCGAGGGCTCGAAGGCCACCACGGTCACGCCGGGCGCGTGGCACCTCGAGAAGATGCATCGCGCGCTGGACGCCGTACCGCTCAACATCCTGCTGCTCGGCAAGGGCAACACCGTCAGCGCCGAGGCGCTCGCCGAGCAGGCGCTCGCGGGTGCCGCCGGGTACAAGGTGCACGAGGACTGGGGCTCCACCCCCGCCGCGATCGACTCCGCCCTGCGCGCCGCCGACGCCTGGGGGCTCCAGGTCGCCCTGCACGCGGACAGCCTGAACGAGGCCGGGTACGTCGAGTCCACGCTGAACGCGATCGCCGGCCGCGGCATCCACGCGTTCCACGTCGAGGGCGCGGGCGGCGGGCACGCACCGGACATCCTGTCGATCGCGTCGTACCCGCATGTCATCCCGGGCTCGACCAACCCGACCCTGCCGCACACCGTCAACACGGTCGCCGAGCACCTCGACATGCTGATGGTCTGCCACCACCTCAACCCGGACGTCCCGGAGGACCTCGCGTTCGCCGAGTCCCGGATCCGGGCCACCACGATCGCCGCCGAGGACGTGCTGCACGACCTCGGCGCGCTCTCGATCACCTCGTCGGACGCGCAGGCGATGGGCCGGATCGGCGAGGTGATCACCCGGACCTGGCAGGTCGCCCATGTGATGAAGCACCGGCGCGGTCCGCTCGGCGCGGTCGCGGACAACGAACGGGTCCGGCGGTACGTCGCGAAGTACACGATCAACCCGGCGATCGCGCACGGCATCGACCACGTCGTCGGCTCCGTCGAGGAGGGCAAGCTCGCGGACCTGACGCTCTGGGACCCGCGGTACTTCGGTGTCCGCCCGAACCTGGTGATCAAGGGCGGCGCGATCGT
>NZ_DASRVN010000442.1:0-13345 GCF_035655035.1 Kribbella sp.
CCTGGAGGCAGAGATCGAAAGCTGGGAAGGCCTGCCGTATCCGGACGTGTTCAGCAAGGGAGTCGTGTTCGATGTCGAGGTTCTCGGCTCGCCGCGCGTCCCGGAGGAGGTACCGAGGCACCCGTCGAGCTGGGACGAAGCCACAGATCTCGGCGAACTGCCGCGATCGGTGAGACGCCTCCGCAGTGGCGGGGAGGCCGGAGTCGTGGCTCGGCTGGGCGACTACGCGGGCGCGCTGCTGATCGACCGTCCGGACGGTACCCAGTGGGTCCTGAAGCTCTGGCCCGACGACACCTCCGAGCAAGAAGTCTTCCGTGCGCAGGCCATGGCAGATCAGGAAGGCATCTACGGCGCCGCCGCCACCGGGTACGGGCCGACGCCGTACGGGCTCGTCCGGGCAACGGCCAACGGGCGTGCGTACGCCGGTGTGGCGATGGCGTTGGTGCCTGGCGGCTCCCTCGAGGCGAAAGCCGCCGCCGTCACCTTCGACACGGCGCGGCAGCTCGACCAGTATCTTCAACGGTTGCTGGACGCGGGCTACTACCTTCCCTCGGACCTGCAGAACCTCATCGACGAGGAGGGGAACTTCCAGCCGGTCGACTTCGGGTTCGTCGCCAAACTCCCAGCAGCCCCGGCCGAGCGCGCCGCCGCGATCGCCGGTCATGGAATGGCGTCCTCCATCGCTCGCAGAGTGCGACACGAATTGCTGGCCGCGGCCGTCGAGAACGCCCAGCGTGAGTCCGGCCGCGCACGGGTGCTGACCGCGCCGGTTCGCGGCACCGGGATGGCGGTCGATGTGGTGGAGAGGGCTGTTGGTGAGGTGCGGGGGCGGATGCGGTTGCCTCGCGGGATCGGGGTGACGTTCGTCGTTGGGGTGGACAACGATGCGCTGGTGCGGGAGTACGGGATCGAGCCCGCGATAGGCCGGCGGCCGGGGTACTTCCGGATGGAGGGTGGGCGCGGGGTCGTCTACCTTTCGGCGGCCGATCACGGGTCGGTGGAGGATGTTTCCAGGACGGTTTGGCATGAGGTGGTCGGTCACTACGGCTGGCGGTTGTTCAGCCCGGAGACGCGCCGTGCGGTGCTCGCCGAGGTCGAGGAGCTTCGTGTTCTCGACCCGGAGCTGTCGGCGCGGATCAAGGAGACCTATGCCGACGAGCCGGCGGATGTGCAGACCGAGGAGTTCTTCGCCGCGATCATCGAGAACGGCGTACCGAGCCGCCTCAAGCAGGCGTGGAACAGGTTCCTGATCACCCATCTGGGCGAAGCCTTCGTCAAGATCGGTGCCCTCAGCAACGAGCAGCTCGACGACATCCGCCGTACTCGCGACCTCGAACCCCTGTACAAGCTTGCCCGCCCGCTCCTCCAGGCGATCCGCCAAAACCGCTCGGTGTACGACGCCTCACCCGTAACCCGCTCCCGCCAGAACGCAAACCCCCTGGGCGACGACATGCCGCCCCTCGACGAATCACGCCTACGCGCAGCCGGCATCACCCGGATCGACGCAATCTCCCCGGCGTCGAGCGACGATGTACGGCGCTATGTCGTCACCATGGGCAACCGTGGCTCCTTTGTGCTCAACGCCTTGCGAGACAGGTTCTTCCCGCCCGGCACCGCGGAGCTGAACGACGCGTTCGGCGCCTTCCGCGACATCGAGATCAAGTTCGCCGACGCGAGCGGCACCAGCATCACCGACCATCTCGTGCGGGTCGCGGAACAGTTTGCCAACAATGGTGAGGCCGTGACCGCGACCTCGCGTCAGGCCGCCGACGTACTGCGATCGCCTTGGCCGTCGAGCACCCTGGTCGAACGCATGCGGCGACTCGGTGGAGACCTCTACCTGGTCCTGCTGCGCAACGGCCTCGTCGTCGAGACCATCGTGACCGCCGGGCAGGTGGCGCAGACGGAGTACTCCACCGACCTGGGTCGCGGTCGCATCGTGCTGCCGGCGGAGGCGTCCGCGACCGACATCGCCGACCTGCTCCAGAACGCCGTCGAACACCTTGCACACCAGGCATCGGACGCCGTACTGCGAACTGGTCAGCCGGACCTGGAGTCGTTCATCCGCACCGGCGAGCCGGCCCTCCGGCTCCGTCGCGCAGTGGTTGCCGAAAACAACGGATTCCAGCTGCGTTACCGGGGCGGGCAGCTCGATGTCACCGTCGAGACCGCCGAGCTGCCGCCCGGCCGGTCGTACCAGATCATCATGTCCGAGACGCTCGACACCGCGACCGTCCGGCTCTCACCGGAGCTGGATGCCGAGCAACAGTCCCGCGCCCTCGACGCGGCGTACACCGCGCTCAAGACCGTAGAGCTCGGCGTCTACGACCCCGACGTACTCCGGGCTCGGGCGATCGAGCAGGCGCTGCAAGCCGCGGCCGGGATTACGCAGGTACGGGTGACCGGCGCGACGATCCAGGTCTACTTCGACGCCGACGACGCCGAGCTCGGGCCGGGTCTGTTTGTGTCGATTGCCGAGGGCGTCTCCGATCAGATGCTGGCCGAGCTGGCCGGCGAACTCGCGGCCGAAAGCCGGCGCCGGTGGCCGGACTACGACGAGCGTCTTGCGCGGCATCGGGAGGAGAAGGAGCTCCGCCGCACGGTGGCCGCCTTGCGGTTCGTGACAAGGGACGGGGCGTTCCCACCCGATCTGTTCGAGCGGATCACTCCCGCCGACTGGAAGCGGCTGGGCATCGACTTCGGTTTCGACGTACCGATCGATGTCCAGCGCCTGGGTCTGTGGCACTGGCGCCGGCTGAACGAATGGTTCACGGTCGACTTGCTCGGACTGCGGCCTTCCGCAGACGCGCACGAAGAGGACTCGGTGCTTTCGGAGATCGCGGGCAACCGTGCCAACTCGATGTCCTGGGGGCTCGGTCTGCAGCGGCTGATCGGTCCGAACGCGAGTGCGAGTCTTGTACTGGCGACGATGGGCCGCGCATGGGACGGGTTGATGACGCCGGAGGTCCAGGCGGCGATCCTGAGCGCGTTGACGGCACCACCTGCCCGTCGTACCAGCCTGGAGCCGGTGGGCCTGGACGGCCTGCTGGCCGAGTTGACGTCCGGCCTGGTACGTCGAGCACTGGTCTGCGCGCAGCTCGCCGACGGGAGCTGGCGCGTATTTGTGGCGGAGCACGGGCGCGCCGTCGACGCCGGACTTGTTGATGCTCGTGCGGTGTTCCGGCTGGATCTCGGCGAGCGGCCCGAGCAGGAGAGCCTCCCGCTGGATCGCGATCGTGGGCGGTACGAGTGGACGCCGGCCGACATCGAGGACGCTCGCATCGAGCTGACTCCACTCGCCGGGGAAGAGCAGCCGGAGGACCTGGCCTGGCCCTCGCAGATCGACGGCGTACAGCGCATCGCCGCGCTCGACGGCGGTCTTCGGCTGATCACGTTCGACGACGGCTCCACCCTCGGGGTGCACGTCACCGTCGGCTCGACCGCCGGCGGGGCGCCGTTCGTGATCCGTCACACCGGAAAGACCACCGAGATCACGGTTTCGCCAGCAGCGGCCGACCAGGTCCGCGATCGACTCAAGTCCGCGCTGAGTCTCATCGGGACAGCTATCTCTGACCGCTCTGCGGCCGTGCAGGAACCTGAAGCGCCGACGCCTACGCCTGCGCCGCGCAGCGCCACTCCTTTGGAGCAGTTGCTGCAACGGGCAGCCGCGGTGGCGGAGGCGCGGCTGGACACGGACACCGGAACGTTGCGAGTCACGATCAGCCAGGACGATCGACGGGCGAGCCTGTACATCGCGATGCCCGATGTGCTGACCTCCAGCGAATCGCGCGACCAGGCGCTGGCGGCGCTGGCCGGCGAGCTCGCGGCCGAGAGCCGGCGGCGGATGGGTCTCCCCGTACCTGAGGTGGAACTCGCGCGCAAGGTGGCGACGCTCCGGTTCGCTCAGCTGAGACGGAACTCTTCGTACCCGCTCGACCTGTTCGACCGGATCAGTCCCGCTGAGTGGGCCCTGGTCGGCATCAACTTCGGCAGGGATGTCGCTATCGACGTCCGGCGACTGGGCCCGTGGCACTGGCGGCGGTTGAACCGCTGGTTCGGCGCTCCTTTACCTGACGACCGTTCTGCCTCGTTGGTCGGCAGCCTGATGCTCGACGCGATCGCATCGGCTCCCGGTGAGCAGCTGAGCTGGAGCCGCGGGCTCGAGGCGCTGATGTTCCGGGACGCCGCCTCGGATTGGGCGGTCGACGGCGAGCAATGGGACGGACTCACGGAGCCGCGGGTGCGTGCCGCGATTCTCGGAGCTTTGGCGAATCCGGGTGCCAAGCTCAAGCCTGTCAGCGGCGAGGGACTGCTGACAGAGTTGGCGGCCGGCTCGGTGCATCGTGCGCTCGTCTGCGTTCAGTACCCCGACGGTCATTTGCGAGTGTTGGTCGCCGAGCAAGGGGACGCCGTCACCGCCGAACTGAGCGATGCCCGCAGAATCCTCAGGCTCGACCTCGGCAGGCGATCGGATCAGGAATACCTCCCCGGCGCCCGGGCCGCTGAACCGACCGAGCAGGTCCCCCCGGAGGGCGTGACGCTTCCCGAGCGACTTGATGGCGTCCGGCGCATCGTTCCCGTCGAGGACGGCACCCACCTGATCACGTTCGACAGCGGCTTCACCGTCCAGGTAAAGGTCACTGCCGGGCCCACGCCTGGCGGTGTGCCGTTCGTGCTCCGGCGGCTCAACGCCCTCGAGATGGCGGAGATCGTCGTCGCGGACCCGGTGGCCGATCAGGTTCAGCCCGCGCTGGCCACGATCGCGGCGGAACTCTCGCGCGACCCCAAAGACATCGCGGTTGCTCAGGAACTGGCCCGGTGGGCGCACTCGGAGACCGTCCAAGGCACCCCGATCGCGCAAGCCCTCCGTGAGCTCGGGGCCACCGGCATTACGCGTGACGGGGAGCTGGTCCGGTTCGAGGTCGGTGACCGCGGAACGCAGGAGGTGATGGTCGGCGTCGGCCGGATCACGTACACGGACGTGTCCGACGACCGGCTGTACCAGATCAACTATCCCGCGGACGGCGGTACGCCGGTCCTCACGTTGTCGTACGAACTCGCCTGGGAGCCGGGGGCGAAGTGCGAGGCCGAGCTGGGTCGCGCACTCGGCGAGCTGATCAACGCTCCCACCGAGGCAGCGGACGTCGCACAGTTCGTCGAGTATGTCCGGCAGTGGTGGTGGACCCGCAACCGTGCGCTGACCGAGGACGAGGTCGCGGCGATCAGTGCGCAGCTTCTCGCCGGGCAACGCGGCGCGTCCGGTGAACTTGGTCCGGAGCAGCTGGCCGCCCTGGTCGGACAGGCCGAGGACATGCTGGCAGGGGCACAAGAGCAGATGAGCGCTCTCCGAGACGACATCGCTGTCGCCGAGACCCGGCTTGCCCGAGAGATCGCTGCGGACCCGGCCGCGAGTCCGAAGGGCGCGGGTCTGGAGTCGACCCTCGACGCGGCGTACATCCAGGCTCGACTGATCGCCTGGCTGAAGCGCCGCCTGACGGCGCTGCGGATCACCGGACTGAACCGCGGACCGGAGCGGCCGCTGTCGGCGCCGGAGTGGCAGCAGCAGATCGTCGAGGAGCTCGTTCCCCGCGACCAGGCCGGCGAACCGCTGCGGTTCACCAACGCCGATGTCTGGGGGCCGGCGACCAATGCGGCGCTGCCCAAACGCGAACGCAACTGCGCTGAAACGGCGCGTGCCCACCTGAAGAGCAGGAACGGCGATCCGACCGCGGCGGCGATGCCCGCGGGAACCGACGGTGAGTCGTTCGGAGCAGCCGAGCTGGAGAACGAATTCGGCGGACGGTTCCAGCAGCTTGTCGAGGCGGGTGGCGATGCTGTCACCGGCGCCGAGCTCGATACGGGCCTGGAGCAACTGGAGCAGGCACTGCGGGACGCCGGGCACGGTGCAACCGCCGTCCTGGTCTTCCGACCGGCATCCGAACGGGTCGGTCATGTCATTGTTGCCGAGTACAACGATGCTGAGGACACGCCTGTCCACAATCGCGGTGTCTCCTACTTCGACTGGGAGCAGGACGGCCGGCTCCGTGACGTCGGCGACGACGGCCGGCCGCGGCTCGCCCGGCCCGATCTCGCCGGACGCGTCCGCGCGATCAGTGCCTTCGTCGTCGACGGTGCCGGGGACGCCGTACCCATCCGTGACGCCGCCGGGAACGTCTTTGGTCGCGGCCTCGGCAACACGTTCCCGCCCACGTCGGCGTACGCGCTCGAACCGACCGCCTACCTGTCCTGGCTCCAGGACCTCGCGTCCAACCTCAGCCGCCCCGACGTCGACGACGTACCCCTGGCCGGTCACCCCCAGCCAGGCCCGGACAACCCGTCCACCGGGACGCCCGACGCCGGCTCGTTGGCCCCCGGTAGCCCGGCCACGCAGGCGCCGGACGCCTTCGACGCGAGCCTCGCAGAGGCAGCGGCCAGTTCCGGCAGTTCGCTGCAACCACTGGTCGAGGTGCAGAACGAATCGGCGGCTGAGCCGGCCGGCCGGACGGTGGAGGGAGCTCGCGCTGAGCGGGAGTTGGTGGCGGCTGAGCGGCGGCTGGATGTGGCGATGGCTGCTTGGAATGCGGCTCGTGAGCTGGGTTCTGAGCCCGGTGCGGAGATCGAGGAAGCGCTCGATCGTGCCGCGGACGACGTCGTACGGCGGCGTGCCGAGGCAGGGCGGCGTCGGGCCGGCGACAGCGTGGTCGACGCGGTCCACCGGGTCGAGTCCGTTGTTGCGAACGCCGCGGCCGTGGTGTCCGCGGAGCAGCAGGTGTCGGCGGCGCAGGGTCGGATCGACGCGGCCCGCCTGGTCACGCCGCCGATGCGGTGGCGGCTGGGTCGTGCGTTGGGCGCTCTCCGGGATGCGCACACGACGGAGCGGCGGGCGTTCCTGGTGTTGACCCGGCACGACGGAACCACTTATCGGGTATCCGTGCGGAACGATGCTGGTCGGCTCCGCTACCAGGACTCCGATCAGCATGACGTTGCTCGCAGCACCATCTTGCGTGAGGCCGCTGCCGGTGTCGTCAAGGTCGAGGCGCTGGTGCTGGACGCTGAGGGTACGGCGCTGCCGCCTACCGATTCACTCCTGGCGAACACCTCTGACCCGGGCCTGGAGTTGGTGGATGGGGTGGGGTCGCCGGAGGGGTTGGGGGAGCTGGGGGTTGAGCAGCAGGTTGCTGCGTTGGGGCGGATTGCGCAGGGGATGCCGATGCGGGCGCCTGCCGACGGGAGTTTGGTGCGGTTCTGGGCGGGGGCGCCGGGGTTGCCGGATGTGATTGCGGGGGTGGTGCGGGTTGTGCCGGTCGGGCCTGGGTGGTTGCGGGTTACTACTCGGGGCGGTCTGACGTTCACGGTCGGCGTACGGCGTGGTGTCGTGGCGCACGGTGATGTCGCGGTGCAGCGGGTCGGGGACCGTGCGCGGTTCGGGTTTGTGATTACTGTTGCTGAGGGCATCGATCGGGAGCTGGCCGACCTGACGTTCGGGTCGCGGGTCGACCGGGAGCTGGATACCGACTGGGTCGAGGCCGCGGCCGCCGGGCACATCGCGGCTGTCGCGGCGCAGCTGGAAGTGCTCGAGCAGGTCCGGGTGAGCCTTGACACGGCAGCCTCGGAGGTCGTCCTGCCGGCGGAAGCCACGCCCCTCGTCGACTGGATGGCGGTGCGCGAGGCGCTCGACGACGTCCGTGCGGCCCTGGATGACCCGTACCAGCCCGCAAAGCTGGCACTGGCCGCCGAGCGCGTCCAAGCGGCCCATGCCCTCAGCTCAACGACAACACCCTTGGGGGAGTTGGTGGTTGTTGTCGAGCGGGCCGCTGAGGTGCTGGGTGGGACGGCGGCGTTGCGGCGGGGGTACGACGTACCGGATCGGCTGGCACCGGTCGACGTACTGGCGGCGACGAAACTGCTGGTTCGGGAGCGGCGGCTGAACGCGGGACCTGCGGATGACCTCTCGCGGTACGACGGTTGGCGCCTGAACCGGCGGCGCCGGGCCAGATTGCGGGAGGCCGTGTCCGCGGCCGGACTCGACATTGGTGCGGTCAACCATTTCAGCCGCTTCCAGCTGCTCGAACGGTCGGGCTACGGCAAGGTCGTCGAGCTGGCCTTCGAGCACGGCACCCGGCCCGGGCTGGTCGCCACCCTTCCGGTGACCGTCGACGACGGATGGCTCGCCGCGACGTTGCAGCGCCCGAGTTTCCAGCAAGCCGTACAAGCCACCATCGAGGCGACGAACACCCCCGGCGTGGTCACGATCTCTCCGGCCGGCTACCCACCCTTCACCCTCGCCGTCCGCCTCGACGGCGCCGATGGACCCGCGTGGCAACCGGTCGCGGACGTCGTACTCCCGTTCGAGGCCGACCGCGAAGCGGGTCCGAGCGTCCACGAACTGGCAGGCCGGGTCGCCAAGGCGATCGCCGGATACCGGCTGGCGGTCGACGAGGTCCAGCACGGTACGGCGGACTCGTGGCAGCAGGCCCGCGCCGCGCAGCTGGAGCGGCACCAGTCGCCGGACCTGCTCAACTGGCAGGCGCTCGGTGGCCAGGCCGGCACCGAGCTCAGCCTCGACGACCTGGCCGCGATCAGCTGGCTGCGCAGCTTCAGCCTGCAGTACCAAGATCCGACCTGGCGGGAGGCCCGTGTACTGCGGGAGTTCCTTTACCAGAAGGGTTTGCTGACGAGCAGCCCGGACTACGAGCGCAAGGTCGGCGCGCTCCGGCAGGTGGACGCGGACCTGGCAACGTACGTCCGACGGCACAACGGCACCCGCGTGATCACCCGTACCGGCAGGCTGCTGGAGACCCGCCCGCTCGGCGAGGCCGGTGTCGAGCCGAGCCGCGCGTCGATTCCCGTCTTCGACAGCAGCGACCTGGTCGGCCTGGCGTCGTGGCTCAACGAGTTCGAGCAAGGCCCGCACGGGCACGGGCTCTCGTTCGCGCCGACCGGCGACGGCGTACTCGACATCACCCTTCCGGAAGGCGCCGTCGTCTCAGTTGTGGTCGAACCAGGCGCCGGTCTCCCGGCGAGGCATGGCCAGGTGGTGCACGGCACCGACGCCGCGACGTATCACCTCCGGACCCCGCCCGGCATCGACCGCCTGCGCGGCGAGCGGATGACGATCGAGGGGCTGTACGCCGTGGTCGCGCGGCACGTCGACGGCGCGAACGGGATCGCGGCAGTACTCGCGCGCTACGAGCACCAACTCGGCAATGCGGTCGGATGGCGCGCCCGAAGGACGCTGCGCAAGGACCTGACCGAGCACTTGACGGCGCTGCAGCTCGACGGCGACGCCCTACAACAGCTGGGTGATCTCGTACCGCAGTCGGTGCGACAGCTGACGCGTCGAGGAAGGGGCCGGTCGGCGCAGGAGGTCGCCGAGGAGCTCGAAGACCGCATCGAGCAGGGCGAACCGGAACCGTCGCGCGTTCCCTCACGTGGCGTGTACCTGGGCGGCATGGCGCTGGACAAGCTGCTCATCGGAGTCGGCAACGCCGCGCTCGGTCTGCTGGTGTTCCACAACTCGTCCTGGCTCGGGGCAACCTTTGCCATCGGCTACGGTCTCGCCGAGGGCTGCGGTCAGGGGTACCTGATGTACCGCGGGCAGGTCGCCGGCGAGAAGCTCGAGCAGGGGGGCCGCCGTACCGACGAGGCCTTGCGAGCCGGACGCGACGCGGCCCAGGCAGCCGCGTTGCGCGATGACGTCCGGGACGTGATCAGGCCCCTGCTGGCGAACATACTGACCGTGCCGGCCGCCGAACCGGCACGACCCTCGACCGGAGCACACCGTTGGTCGGTCCCCGACAGTGAGCCCTGGGTGCTGCAGAGATCGCTGCGGTACCACCTGTGGTCCAACCTGCCGTACGGCGTGATGTCGACGGTCGAGCCGGTCGCCCTGGTCGGCGCCGGGGCCGGCCAATGGGCGCTGGCCACCGTGTTCGGGATCAGCGCCGGGCTGGGGTACATCGGGGCATCGTTCGGCGAGCGACGCCGTACCCGCCACGACGTGTCGAACCGGCTGCGTCAAGGCCAGTTCGACGAGGTCCGGCGGATCGACGCCGGGCGGCACGAAGCGGCGGAACGAGCCCAGCGGTTGCAGCTCGGCGTCGCCGCCGTGGTCATCGACGCCGGGTACTCGGTGCCCTCAGCAACAACCGACCTGACCGGGCGGCGGGTCAGCGACGCACGGCTCGGCCGGCCGGTGTTCGACCGGCGCCCGAACCGCGGCCTGGACCTCGGCCAGGTGCTCGACGTCCGGTACCCCACGATCCTGGCGCCGGGAGCTGTCGGGACCGGGATCGGCCTGTTTGTCAGCCCGGTGGTCGCGGCGGTGCAGGCCGGCAACAGCATCGTCAACACCTGGGTCAACGCCCTGGTGGAGAGCGGGTACGGCGACCTCGACACGCACTACACCGACCTCACGTCCAGCCAGCTCGCGCACGAGTCGCTGGTCCGGAGCCGCCAGGGTGACGATCGGATGCTCGCCGGCGTCAACGACCTGGTGCGGTCGGAGATCGCCGGTCCGGCGGGCCGCCGGTCGAGTGTTCCTGGTGAGGTGGTCGCCGATCTCGTCGTACCGGAGCCGAAGGCCCCGATCATGCCGCCGGTGCTGCGGAAGATCGTCCCGCTGACCGCGTTGCTGCCCGGCATCGGCGAGTTCGCCGCGGTGAGCACGATGGGCTCGGCGGTGGCCGGCTACACCCACGCTGACGCCAAGGCGAGGCAGGAGGTCACGACCGGCTCGGTGAACGCCGTCCTGACCAGCATCACCGGTACGGCGGGGCACTACCCGCTGAACTGGTTCCGGGCCGGCAAGCAGGCGACGCAGGGGCACCGGCGGATGGTCGAAGGGACCATCGCGGCCGGAAAGGTCAAGCAGCGTGCGCTGCGATCCGTCCTCGGCGATCGGTTCGGAAACGCCGCGGCGCTGGGCCGGATGTCCACGACCGAAGGGCTGACGGCGGACAACGCGGTTGCGGTGGCGCGGTCCGTGGCGAGCCTGCTGGGCGACGACGAGGGCCGGACGTGGTTGCGGCAGGTGACCAAGCTCGACGAGCTCGTGCCGCTCGCTGACAACCGCTACCGGGTCGCGCGCGCCGGGCAGTCGCGGGTGGTCGTCTTCGCTGTTGGTGACGTCGAGGACCACGCGCTCGCGGGGTTCGACCTGACCAAGGACGTCGATTCGGCTCTGGTGACGGTGTCGCGGCTGCTTCCCAGCGCGGACGCCGTACTGGAAGCGGTGGCGCACGACCTGCGCGAGATCGGTGAGCTGCTGGTAGGGACGCCTGCCGGCGGGCCGGATGTGTACGTGCGTGGCCGGGCGGATGCGGATGCGGTACCGACCGCGCATGACCGCGCCCGGGAGACCCAGCTGGTGGTGCTCGGCCGCGTGGCCGATGAGGTCGCGGATCCAAGGGCCGGCGTACGGGCTGATCTCGCGCTGCTGGATGCGGTCACCCACCTCGGTCTGCTCCCCGGTACGGACGGCGCCGACCACCGCCTTGCACACGTGAGCCCCGAGGCAGCTGCCCAGATCACCCGCGTAGCAGCCCGCCTCACTGATCCCCACACGCCAGCATCCGCGAACCCGCTGCGGATCGTGCACGTTTCATGGGAGTCCGCGCTGCAGCGCGTCGGTGCGCAGGTTGGTGGGCTGGGGTCTGTGGTCAAGGCACTGCTGCCACCCCAAGTCGGGCTCGGGCATCAGGTATTGAACGTGACACGGCAGCTGTTCGGCTTCGGCGCGGCCGGACTGACCGAGCTGATCAGCCGCGGTGGCGGTCTGCAGGTGTTGCTGATTCCGCCACCGGAAGGTTTCGCTACCGAGGACCACCTGAAGGCCGACGAGGTCGGCTGGTCCGACGCGATGAGCGACCGGACGCGCGCCGCTGTCCAGGAGTACCTGGCCGCCTACCCCGACCAGGTTCCCGATGTGATGCACGCCCACGACGCGTGGATGACCCGGCCGGCGTTCGACCTCGCCGATGCCCTCGGCATCCCGGTGGTGCTGACCGTGCATGCCACCGAGATCGGCCGCCGTGGCGGCCGGCTGGACACCGAGACGAGGCGCCGGATCCACGCCCTGGAGTGGCGGACGGTACGCCGTGCCGACCACGTGATCGTCAACTCGCCCAAGATGAAGGAGGAGGCCGTCCGGGCGTTCCACCTGTCGCCCGACCGGGTCACGATCCTTCCGAACGGCACCGACCCGAGCCGGTGGAAGATCGATCCCGCCACGGTGGATCGCGCCGCGGCCCGGTCCCGGCTGAAGGTGGGTCCCGACGACACGGTCATCTACTACCAGGGCCGGCTCGCGGTGGAGAAGGGCGTTCAGGACCTGATCGCCGCGCTGCCCGCCGTACAGCAGCACCGGCCGGGTGCGAAGGTCCGCATCGTCGGTGACGACACCGGGGACTTCGCCGCCGAGCTGAAGCAGCAGGTGGCGACGCTGGTGAGTGAAGGGCAGCTGGCCGATGGAGACGTGGAGTTCCTCGGCCGCATCGGCCACGACGAGGGGCTGCCGGCGCTGGTGGCGAGTGCCGATGTCGGCGTGATCCCGAGCCGCTACGAGCCGTTCGGTGTGGTCGCCAACGAACTGGCCACCGCAGGCTTGCCGCTGGTGGCGTCGGAGCAGATCGGATTCGTTGACGAAAGCAACGGTGTGAACTATCCGGCCGGCGATGTGACGGAACTCGTCGCCGCGATCATCGCCGTACTCGACGATGCCGCGGGTGCGCGGCAGCGGGCCGAGGCCGCCCAGGTGAAGGCGCTGTCTCCGATGTACCGCTGGGACGTCATCGCCCGGCAGACCGTCGACGTGTACCGCGGCATCCCCGCCCACCAGATTCGGACCCCCGAGGAGATCGGCCGGCCGGTCTATCCACAGACCGTTGCAGGCGGGAACGATGATGCGGCGGTCCGGACCGACGCGGCGGGCAGGTTGTTCGACGCGCTGCGGGCGGATCGGGCGGTCCGTGACGCGGCGGCGGACGATGCGCGCGACGCCTTGGTGCTGGCGATGATCGACGCGCTCGCGCACCGCGCCGGCCTGCTGGACTCAGACACGGTGCAGCCCATCGCGGCGGCCGTCGTACAGGCAGCGCTATCGGTCGGCGTGGATGAGCTCTCGGCGGACGATCTGTGGGAGCTGATCAGGGGCCCAGCTGCCGTCGCAGGCGGGGCGATTCGCGTTCGGGCCCGGCTGGCGGTCGCAGAGGCCCTCGCGCAGGTCGCGGCCGAGGAGACCGAGGAGAACCCCTGGGGTCGGGCATTGGCCGCGATCGTGTCCGCTTACGTGATGCATTCAGGTGACACGCGCCCGCGGGTGGCCATCGGCAGGAGCGAGGTGCGC
>NZ_DASRVN010000443.1:0-14848 GCF_035655035.1 Kribbella sp.
GCTTCATGGTCTGCCCATCGACCTCGGTCGTCAGCTGCTGCTGCGCACCCGCCATGACTCCCAGTCTCCACCAGCGAACCGTTCTAACATTGGTCCTGTGGATAGCTACGGGCCAGTAACCGGGGACGCCGTACCCGTGGAACTTCAGGAGTGGCCGGAGCGGCGGGTGCCGGTCGCAGGGGTGGATCTGCTGGTCAGGGACCTGCCGGCTGCCGCGCCGGACCTGCCGCCTGCGCTGTTCGTGCACGGCCTCGGCGGGTCGTCGCTGAACTGGACGGCGCTCGGGCTGCTGCTCAAGGACACCATCAGCGGTATCGCGCCGGACCTTCCCGGTTTCGGTCGTACGCCGTTGTCGGGCGTGACCGGGATCACTGAGCAGGCCGACGTACTCGTGCAGCTCCTGGAGCGGGAGTACGACCGGCCGGTGCACGTGTTCGGGAACTCGATGGGTGGGGCCTCGTCGGTGGCGCTGGCTGCGCAACGCCCGGACCTGGTGGCGTCGCTGACCCTCGTGTCGCCGGCTCTGCCGCATCCGCGCGTGTCTGCGAGCGCCCTGTGGTTCACGGCACTCGCAACGCCCCGGCTAGGTCCTGCTGTGCTGGAGCGGACGCAGCGGCTGCCGTTCGACCAGCGGTTCGAGGCGTCGCTGGCGATGGTCTTCGGCGACCCGCGGGCGCTGCCGCCAGAGGTGCGCGCGGCGTACGAGGCAGAGCTCCATCGGCGGGACACCGACCCGTGGAGCCGGCAGGCGACTGTTGAAGGTGCCCGCAGCATTCTGCGCTCGTCACTGGCGAGACCGCGCCGGTCGTTGTGGGCGGACGCGGCCGCGGTGCAGTGCCCGGTGTTGTTGATCTACGGCGGCAAGGACCGTCTGGTGGACGCGCGGATCCGCACCAAGGCTCAGCGCGCGTTCCCGAACGCGCACCTGCTCTACCTGCCGCAGTCCGGGCATGTGGCGCAGATGGAACACCCCGAAGAGGTGGCCCGCGCGTTCCGGCACCTGATCGCCTGACGTGGCGATCGAAGGGATTCCGACGCGCCACTGAGACACGACCGAAGGTCTCTTCAGGTCAACTTGGGCGCGTGATTGGCAGAACCGCCCGAAATCTGTCGTTGGGGATCGCCGTACTACTGGGGGTTGGGTCGCTTCCGGCGACCGCCGCGCCGCCAGTTGTTGCTAAAAGCAACCAATGGGACGTGCGACCGCTCGCAGACGGCTATCAACTGACCCTGCACCTCGACGCGCCGGCACCGCTGCGCGCCTCCCTTCCGCTGCTGGAGGTCGACGGTACGCCGCTGGGCGTCGCCAAACAGTCGCCCGACCGCAGGACGATGACCCTGGTCACCACGGACCCGGCCGTCCGGACAGCACGCGACGTACGACTGGTCTGGTCCGGTGACCTGGGCAAGGAGGCGAGCAAGGGCCGAGGTATTACTGCTGCGGCCGGCCCGACCGACGCCTACTGGCTGAAAGCGCGGCGTGGTCCGCTGCTGCCGGCCGACCCGGGAGCACTGGGCAAGTACAAGGTGGACACCGCCGAGTACAACCTCGGTGACGAGGCTGTGTACCTGCCCGGCCTCCGGCACCGGTCCGAGCTGCGCGGCAAGGTGTACACGCCGCGCGGTGCGATCGGTCCGCGCCCGCTGGTCGTCTTTCTGCACGGCCGGCATGAGAACTGCTACGGGGAGCCTGCAGACTCCAGGAGCCTCGACAAGCCATGGCCGTGCCCCAAGGGGATGAAACCGGTCCCCAGTTACCGCGGGTACGACGGTCCCGCGACAGCCCTGGCCAGCAACGGCTACCAGGTCGTGTCGATCAGCGCCAACGCCATCAACGGCTGGGACGGTGACGCGTACGACGCCGGCGCACAGGCGCGGGCCGAGCTGATCCTCGACCACCTGGCGCTCTGGCGGAAGTGGTCCACGGTCGGCGGCGGGCCGTTCGGTACCCGCTTCGTCGGCAAGGTGGACCTGCAGAACGTCGGCCTGATGGGGCACTCGCGTGGCGGCGAGGGCGTTGCCAGGGCGGCCGTGCTGAACGCGGACCGCGGTGGTCAGTACGGCATCCGCGCGGTGCTACCGCTCGCTCCCACGGACTTCGCCCGCGCGACGGTGCCGGGCGTGGCCATGAGCGTCGTACTGCCGTACTGCGACGGGGACGTGTCCGACCTGGGAGGCCAGCAGTTCTACGACGACACCAGGTACTCGGTCAGTGGCGACACCGCACCGCGGTCGACTGTGACGGTGCTGGGCGCGGACCACAACTTCTTCAACACGGAGTGGACGCCAGGGCAGTCAGAAGCCCCGTCCATCGACGACTGGTCCGGTGACGAGAAGGAGTCGCCGTGTGGCGCGAAGACTCCGGGCAGGTTGACCGCGAAGCAGCAGCAGGCTGTCGGTACGGCGTACATCGCTGGCTTCTTCCGTCTGCAGTTGGGACACGAGACGCAGTTCCTGCCGCAGTTCGACGGCTCTGACGCCCGGTCCGCGTCGGCGGGTAAGGCTGTCGTACGGGTGGTGTCGCAGGCGCCGCTGGCGTTGCGGGAGGACTTGAACCACTTCGACACGGCTCTACCCGCAGGTGCGGTCAGCGGGAATGCTACGGCGACGGTGTGTGCCGGTGTGGCCACTACGAACGCCAGGGCCGCCCTGCCGACATGCATGACCACCGACGACTGGGCCAACGCTCCGCACTGGACGACGGCGTGGTTCGCGTCGAAGACACCGACCACAGCGGTCACCAAGCTCAAGTGGAGCGGTACCAGCGGAATAGTGCGCATTGCGGTGCCTTCCTGGCAGCGTGACGTACGGCGGTTCGCTGCGCTCACGTTCCGCGCTGCACCGGATCCTGCTGGTAAGCCGACGACGGACCTGACTGTCCGTGTGGTCGACGGACACGGGCAGGCGGCCGCTGTACCGGTGTCTGCCGTCAGCGACGCGCTGGTGCGGATGCCGGGGGCTAACGGGAGCGGTCTGCCCAAGAACCTGCTGCGGACGGTGCGGATCCCGTTGACGTCGCTCAAGGGCGTGGACCTCGGGGACGTGCGCAGTGTGGAGCTAAGGACGGACAGGGTGGCCACGGGGTCGGCGTACGTGAGTGATCTGAGCTTCTCGAGCCCAGGGCTCGGGCTGTCGGCGCCTGCGGTCCTGCTGCCGAAGGTGTCCGCGTCCAACGTCACGGTGAAGGAAGGGGACAAGGGCACGCACAACGTTGACTTCTGGGTCCGCTTGTCGCGGCCGAGCCTCCGGCCGGTCACGGTGTACGCCGAGACCAACGGGGAGCTGGGGGAGTCCGTAGGCGAGGTAGCGCGCCGGCTGGTGTTCAGACCGGGACAGGTACGTCAGAAGGTGACTGTGCCGATCATGGGGAACACCCGGGACGGCTACGACCTCCCGTTCAGCCTGGTGCTGTCCGCACCGCACGACGCGCTGCTGGACCAGTCCTTCGGGCACGGTCTGGTCATCGACGACGACCCGACGCCGAAGCTCACACTCGGCAACGTCAAGACCGTGGAGAAAGCGGGCGTCGTGAACTTCCCGGTGAAGCTGTCCGCGCCGAGCGACAAGTACATCACCTTCTCCGGCGTGCTCAAGGACGGTACGGCGGTGATCCGGAAGGACTACCTGAGCGTCAACGACGACGGCACCGGTCCCGCGGTCCGGGCCATCGACGGGTACGTCGAACCCGGGAAGACCACCGGGGAACTCCAGGTCAAGATCGTCGACGACAAGGTCAAGGAGCCGACCGAGACGTTCAGCGCGGTGATCAGCAAGGTCGACGGCGCCGTACTGAAGGTCCCGAAGACCGTGACCGTGACGATCACCGACAACGACTGAGACGCGAGTACCGGGATGTGGACTCTGTCGGGGGTGCTTGGGATAGTGCGGGAACATGGAGGCGGGAGAAATGGTTGAAAACCAGCAGACCCCGTCCGATGTCTTCCTGAGGAGCCGACACGTGTCTTTGCCACCGCTGGTCGAACCGGCCGACGAGCTCACGATCGACGAGGTGCGGCGGTACTCGCGGCACCTGATCATCCCCGAGGTCGGGATGGCCGGGCAGAAGCGGCTGAAGAACGCCAAGGTGCTGGTGATTGGCGCCGGCGGCCTCGGTAGCCCCGCGCTGCTCTACCTGGCCGCCGCCGGTGTCGGCACGCTCGGCATCGTCGAGTTCGACACCGTCGACGAGTCCAACCTGCAGCGCCAGGTCATCCACGGCCAGTCCGACGTGGGCAAGTCCAAGGCGCAGTCCGCCAAGGAGTCCATCCTCGAGGTCAACCCGTACACGAACGTCGTCCTGCACGAGACCCGGCTGGACAACGACAACGTGTTCGAGATCTTCGAGCCGTACGACCTGATCGTCGACGGCACCGACAACTTCGCCACCAGGTACCTGGTGAACGACGCCGCGGTGCTGCTGCACAAGCCGTACGTGTGGGGCTCGATCTTCCGCTTCGACGGTCAGGTCAGCGTGTTCTGGGCCGACAACGGGCCCTGCTACCGCTGCCTGTACCCGGAGCCCCCGCCGCCCGGCATGGTCCCGTCCTGCGCCGAGGGCGGTGTGCTCGGCGTGCTCTGCGCGTCGGTCGGCGCCGCGCAGGTCACCGAGGCGATCAAGCTGCTCACCGGGATCGGCGACCCGTCGCTGGGCCGGCTGAACATCTACGAGGCGCTCGACCTCAACTGGCGTTCGCTGAAGGTCCGCAAGGACCCGAACTGCGCGATCTGCGGCGAGAACCCGACCGTCACCGAGCTGATCGACTACGAGAGCTTCTGCGGCGCGATCACCGAGGAGGCGGCCGACGCGGCCGTCGGTTCGACGATCTCGGTGAAGCAGCTCAGCGAGTGGATCAAGCTCAAGGAGAACGGCGAGAAGGACTTCGTGCTGATCGACGTCCGGGAGCCGAACGAGTACGAGATCAACCGGATCCCGGGTTCGGTGCTGATCCCGAAGGCGGACTTCCAGACCGGTGTGGCGCTGGAGAAGCTGCCGCAGGACAAGCAGCTGGTCTTCCACTGCAAGTCCGGCGTCCGCTCCGCCGAGGTCCTCGCCATCGCCAAGGGCGCCGGCTTCTCGGACGCCGTCCACGTAGGTGGCGGCGTGGTCGCGTGGGTCGACCAGATCGACCCGAGCCAGCCCTCCTACTAAACGGCACTCTGCAGGAAGCTAAAAAGGCATTCTGCAGGTTGCGATTGCCTCGGTGGCTGCGGGATCACCCGTGACCGCCGGGGCATTGTCGCGGCCGGACAAGGTGCGCATGTACCCGACCGCGTCCACGGCGCCGCGGCCCACCGGCTCACCCCTCCCGAGCTGGTAGGTGCCGCCGGCTGGGCCGGTCAGGTCCAGCTCGACGGCGGGGCGGTCGCCCCACCACGGGCCGTCGATGACGTCGTACATCACCTGTGCGACGAGCTCCGCGCCGTACGGACCGACGTCGAACGGTCGGCCGAGCGCCTGGCAGACGTCGTCGCGGTGCATCCACAGGTCCCGCGCCAGCAGGATGTCGTGGATGTACCCGAGGTTCATCCGGAACCCGTTGAACGTCATCGACATCCGCCGCAGCAACCCCGGCTCGGTCGAGATCCGCCGCGTCGCCCGCCCCCACGCGTCGTCGAACTCGGCCCGCAGCCGCGCGGGCGCCGTACCCCGATGCTCGTCGGCCTGCACCATCATGTGCGCGTCGATCCGCAGCACGTCCGGATACACCCGCTTCGCCTTCCGGTACCGGCGCGGGAACGACGTCAGCCGGTTCACGTCCTCCGCCTGCCCGATCAGGTGCCCGGCGATGTCCGCGACGTCCCACTCGGCGCAGACCGTACGGCGCTGCCATTCGTCCCCGTCGATCGACGCGAGCAGCGTGTGCCACGCGGCGAGCTCTGCGTCCCGGTGGATCCGGCACTGCGGGCGCCCGGCCCGGCCGATCCGCTCCGCGAGTACTGCGGTCATTTCGTCCCCCTGTAATGCTCGTAGAACATCTCCAGTACGACCGGAAGCAGCTGGCTGAACCGCCCTTCCTCGAACGGCACGTCCGGCTCGTTCGCCATCTGCTGCGAGAGCACCCCCGACGTGATCGAGGTGAACACCGCCAACCCCTCCTCGCTGGCGGCGTCCGGATGCAACCGGCCTGCGTCCACGCCCGCCTGCAGTTGCGCGCGTACCTCGGCCAACGCCTGTTGCGCCGGCGCGAACGCCTCCGGGCTCGGCTCGAATCCGGGGATCGTCCGCCAGAACAACAGCTGCGAGTAGATCGGGTTCCGCATGCTCCAGCGCGCGAACGCGGTGGTCCCGATCAGGTGCAGCTCCACCACGTCGTCGGTGGTCGCGGCCGCGATCGCGTCCTGCTGCGCGGCCAGGAACAGCTCTGCGCCGCGCTGGAACAACGCGTCGTAGATCGCCATCTTGGACGGGAAGTACTGGTACAGCGACGGTGGCTGCATGCCGAGCCGCCGCGCCACCGCGGACAGGCTGAGCGCCGCGACCCCCTCGCTGCTCATCAGTTCGAGAGCGACGTCGAGGATCTCCGCGATCGTCGCCTGACGACGGCGGGTACGGCGGTCCGGTACGGCAGTGCTCATACCATGAGGAAAACCTAACGCCGTTAGGTATGTCAACACCTCGTACCCTGTCCCCGGCGGCGCGTACTGTTTTGTGGCATGTGCAGAAACATCACCGTGCTCCGGGGACTCGAGCCGTCCGCGACCTCCGAGGAGGTCTACGCGGCCGCGTTGCAGTACGTCCGAAAGGTGACCGGCGTCGGCTCGCTGAGCGCGACCACCCGCGGCCCGATCGAACGCGCGGCCACCGAGGTCGCGCGCATCACCGAGCAACTCCTGGAGGAGATGCCGGGCCGCCGCACCCCACCGCAAACCGTCCCACCCCTGCGCCGCCCCGAAGTCCGCGCCCGACTCGGCCTCGACTGAGGGTAGTGTCGCCCTCGGGAAGCGGTTACGTCTGAGGGAGGCGCCGGATGCGGTTCGCGATCAAGACCAGGCCGGAACACACCACCTGGCAGCAGATGCGGGACGTTTGGGTGGCGGCGGACCAGTTCGAGATCTTCGAGTCCGCCTGGCACTGGGACCATTTCTACCCGCTGACCGGTGATATGCAGGGGCCGAACCTGGAGGCCTGGACGACGCTCGCGGCGCTCGCGCAGGCGACCTCGCGGATCCGGGTCGGCTGCCAGGTGACCGGGATGATCTACCGGCACCCGGCGGTGCTCGCGAACATGGCCGCGACCACGGACATCATCTCGGGCGGCCGGCTCGAGCTTGGCATCGGTGCCGGGTGGAACGAGATGGAGACCGCGGCGTACGGCATCGACCTCTACCCGTTGAAGGAGCGCTTCGACCGGTTCGACGAGGGTACGCAGGCGATGATCGCGCTGCTCACCGAGAAGGTCGCGAACTTCGACGGCAAGTACGTCAAGCTCACGAACGCGTACTGCAACCCCAAGCCGGTGCAGACGCCGCACCCGCCGATCACGATCGGCGGCAAGGGCCCGAACCGGACCCTCCGCGCGGTCGCGAAGTGGGCGCAGCAATGGAACACCATCGTCCAGACGCCCGAGGAGTGGAAGGCGCTGAAGGACGTCCTGGTGCAGCGCTGCGAGGAGGCCGGCCGCGACGTCGACGAGATCACCTGCTCGATCAACGTCCGCATCGACCCGGACGCCTCGCTCGACAAGGCCGTGGCCGAGGCCGCCGCGTGGGGCGAGGCCGGCGTCGACCTGGTGATCATGAACCTCCCGCTGGACGCCGGACCGTCGGTCCTCGAGCCGCTCGCCAAAGCACTCGCCCCACTCGCGTAAGGCCTGTGGATCGGGAGGAGTACGTCGAGGCGGTACTGCGGGCCGTGGAGTCGATCCCGGAGGGCAGCGTCGCGACGTACGGCGACATCGCGGAGTACGTCGGCCAGGGCGGACCGCGGCAGGTCGGCGCGATCATGCGCGAGTACGGCGCGAGCGTGCCGTGGTGGCGGGTGATCCGGGCGTCCGGCGTACCGGCCGACGAGGTCGGTGACGAGCAGCTGCACCGGCTGCGCTCGGACGGTGTCCGGATCACCAACGGCCGGGTGAATCTGCGCGACGTCAGGTGGGACCCGCGTCCGGTTTCCGGCTGACCCGGCGAACGCCGGGGTGCCGGTTCGCGAACTGTCGGTGGTGTCTGCTGGGATGATGCGATGGTCAGCAGACAGGGGTCCCGGTACCGGTTGGTCCGGGAGGTGGAGCGTCGCGCGGAAACGCCTGTCCTGGATGCCGATCAGCAAGCCGTCGTGGACCATGCCGGCGGGCCGCTGCTCGTCCTGGCCGGGCCGGGGACCGGGAAGACGACGACGTTGGTGGAGGCCGTCGTCGACCGGGTGCGGAATCGTGGGCTGAGTCCGGACGAGGTGCTGGTGCTGACGTTCGGGCGCAAGGCGGCGACCGAGCTCCGGGACCGGATCACCGGGCGGCTGGGGCGCACGACGCGGGTGATGCCGTCGATGACGTTCCACTCGTTCTGTTACGCGTTGCTGCGCCGGTTCACCCCGGCGGACGCGTTCGACGTACCGCTGCGGTTGCCGTCCGGGCCGGAGCAGTCGTTGCGGTTGACCGAGGCGTTGTCGGGCAGTCGTGAGGTCGGCGCGGTGCACTGGCCGGGCAGTCTGCATCCGGCGCTGAAGACGCGCGGGTTCACCGACGAGGTGCAGGCGGTGATCGGCAAGGCGCGGCAGCTGGGGCTCGATCCGGAGGACCTGTCCGCGATCGGGCGGTCGGCGGAGCGGGCCGAGTGGGTCGCGGTCGGGGACTTCTTCGAGGAGTACCTGCAGGTGCTCGACGCGGAGCAGGTGCTGGACTACTCCGAGCTGATCCATCGTGCGGTGATCCTGGCGCAGCAGCCGTCGGTGCAGGCGAAGCTGCGGACCGAGTTCAAGGCCGTGTTCGTCGACGAGTACCAGGACACCGATCCGGGGCAGACCAAGCTGCTGCAGGCGATCGCGGGCGACGGGCGCGACCTGGTCGTGGTCGGCGATCCGGATCAGTCGATCTACACGTTCCGCGGCGCGGACGTTCGCGGGCTGTTGCGGTTCACCGACGAGTTCCGGACTCGTGACGGCGCGGAGGCGGCGCAGATCGCGTTGGGTACGACGCGGCGCTTCGGGACCACGCTGCAACGCGTCTCGCGGAACGTCGTCAACCGGCTCGGCGTACCAGGCTCGCTGGACCGGGACACCTTCGACCGCTTCCGGAACCCGGACGCGTCCTCGTGTGTCTACGGCCCGGGAAAGGTCGAGGCGAACCTGTACTCCACGAGCGGCGCGGAGCTCGAGCACATCGCGGACCTGCTCCGGCGGGCGCACGTCCAGGACGGCATCGGGTGGAGCGAGATGGCGGTGCTCGTCCGGTCCGGGAACCGCTCGATCCCACCGTTGCGCCGGGCGTTGGCGGCTGCGGGGATCCCGGTGGACGTCGCGGGCGACGAGTTGCCTCTGTCGCGGGAGCCCGCCGTACGGCCGATGTTGCTGGCGCTACGGGCGGTCGCGGATCCCGAGACGTTGACCGTGGACGTCGTACGGGCGCTGGCGCTGTCGCCGTTGGGGGCGATGGACGCGGGGCAGCTGCGGCGGCTGGCCCGGGTACTGCGTCGGCGCGATCGGGAGGCGGCGGGCGGTCAACGGCTGCCGCGATCGTCGGACGAGCTGCTGCGCGAGGCCCTGCTGAACCCGTTGCTCCTCGACGAGGAGGCGTCGCCGGCCGAGGCGCGGTTCGCGGCGCTGGGCGAGCGGTTGCTCAAGGCAAGGAATATCGTGACCGCGGGCGCGGCGCCGGACGAGGTGATGTGGTCGCTGTGGTCGGACTCGCCGTGGCTGCGGCGGTTGCGCGGTCAGGCCGGGGCCGGCGGCGAGACGGCGCGGACCGCGAACCGGGACCTGGACTCGTTGTGCGCGCTGTTCGACGCAGCGGGGCGGGCCGAGGAACAGGTCGGTTTCAAAGGGGTTTCGGCGTTCCTGTCCGAGCTGGAGTCGCTGGACATCGCGGGCGACAACCGGTTCGACGGGACGTACCGGGAGGCCGGCGTACAGCTGATGACCGCCCACCGGTCGAAGGGGCTGCAGTGGCGGCTGGTTGTGGTGGCGTCCGTGCAGGAAGGGCAGTGGCCCGACCTGCGGCGGCGCGGGTCGTTGCTGGAGCCGGACCGGTTGGGGCCTGACGGGCTGATCGATCCGTTGTCGGCGGGCGCGTTGCTCGCCGAGGAGAGACGGTTGTTCTACGTCGCGATCACGCGGGCGCGCGAGCGGCTGATCGTGACCGCCGTGCAGGCGCCGGAGGCGGACGGCGACCAACCGTCCCGCTTTCTGGCCGAGCTGGACATTCCTTTGAAGCTGGTGGCGGGGCGGCCGCGGCGTCCGCTGTCGCTGCCGGGTCTGGTCGCTGATCTGCGGTGTGTACTGGCGGATCCGGCGTCGTCGCCCGCGCTGAAGCGGGTCGCGGCGGATCGGCTGGCCCAGCTGGCCGATGCCGTCGACGACCGGGAGCAGCCGTTGGTGCCGACGGCCGATCCGGCGCGCTGGTGGGGTGTGCGAGAGCGGACCGAGTCGGCGCGGCCGATCGCGGATCCCGCGCTGCCGGTGCCGCTGTCGGGGAGTGCACTGACGACGATCGTGGACTGTCCGCTGCGGTGGTTCCTGACCCGCCGGGCCGGTGGGGAGACGCCGAGTACGTCGGCGATCGGGTTCGGGATGGTGCTGCACACGCTGGCGGACGCGGTCGCGACCGGGACGCTGCCGCCGTCGGTCGACGAGCTGAACGGGTGGCTCGACAAGGTGTGGACGCAGCTCGAGTTCGAGTCCGCGTGGATCTCGGACCGGGAGCGGGTCGAGGCGGAGCAGGCGTTGCGCCGGTTCGTCGCGTGGCATCAGGGGCGGCCGGATCGCACGCTGGTCGGTACCGAGGTCGACTTCGACGTACTGCTGCCGGACGAGGAGCACCCGTCGGTCCGGGTGAAGGGCCGGATGGACCGGGTCGAGACCGATCCGGAGGGTACGGTCCGGGTCGTCGACCTGAAGACCGGGCGGAACGTCCCGACCAAGCCGGCGCTGGCGCGGCACGTGCAGCTGGCGATCTACCAGCGCGCCATCAACTCCCGCCAGCTGAAGAAGCTCGGCGAGAACGCGACCGCCGGCGGCGCCGAGCTGGTCCAGCTCCGCCACGACGACAACGGCGGCTTTCCGAAGGTCCAGCACCAGGGCCCGCTGGAGACCGACGAGGACGGCAGGACCTGGCTCGACGAGGCCGTCGACGACGCGGAGACGATGATCCGCTCCGAGGAATTCGTTGCCACCCGCAACGATGGCTGCGCACGCTGTGAGGCGCGCGCACTGTGTCCCATCCAGCCCGAAGGCCGGGAGATCGTCTGATGCCCGCCGAACTCCGCACCACCGCCGACCTGTGTGACCTGCTCGGGATCCCGTTCTCGGATCAGCAGCTGGCCGCGATCACCGCTCCGTTGGCGCCTGGGGTGATCGTCGCGGGAGCGGGATCCGGGAAGACGACCGCGATGGCGGCGCGGGTGGTCTGGCTGATCTGCACGGGGCAGGTGAAACCGGAGGAAGTGCTCGGGCTGACCTTCACGAAGAAGGCCGCGAACGAGCTCGACGTCCGGATCCGCGAGGACCTGACCAAGGCCGGCGTTCTCGGCTCGACGCTGCCCAAGGATCAGCACCCGCTCTTGGCCGCGCACTTGCGCAGCAACATCCCGAACTGGGAGCCCGAGGAGCCGGGCGAGCCGGTCGTCTCGACGTACCACGCCTTCGCCGGCACGCTGATCGCCGAGCACGGGCTCCGGCTCGGCCTCGAGCCGGACTCGCGGGTGCTCGCGGACGCCACCCGGTTCCAGCTCGCGGGTCGTGTCGTACGGCGGTCCGCCGGGCCGATCCGGTTCGCGTCGCACCACGTGCCGACGTTGGTGAACAGCCTGCTCGCGCTCGACGGCGAGCTCGCGGACCACCTGCTCCGGCCGGACGACATCCGCGAGCACGACGACGCCGTACGGCAGGAAGTGGCCGCGGCGCGCAAGCAGACGGTCGAGGTTCGCAAGCTCGCCGAGACCTCTTTGAAGCGCGGGGAGATCCTGCAGCTCGTCGAGGAGTACCAGGCGTACAAGGGGGAGCGGGGCGTTGTCGACTTCGCCGATCAGATGGCTCTCGGCGCCCGGCTCGCGGAGGAGTGCCCGGAGGTCGCGGCGGTCGAGCGCGCGCGGTACAAGGTCGTGCTGCTGGATGAGTACCAGGACACTTCGGTGTCGCAGCGGCGGATGCTCACGGCGCTGTTCGCCGCCGGCGACGGCCGCGGGCATCCGGTGACCGCGGTCGGTGACCCGTGCCAGGCGATCTACGGCTGGCGCGGCGCCTCGGTCGCGAACCTGGACGAGTTCCCCACACACTTCCCGCAGGCCGACGGTTCTCCCGCGCAGCGGTATGTGCTGAGCGTCAATCGCCGCTGCGGCAGCCGGATCCTGGCCGCCGCCAACCAGCATGCGGCGGAGCTGTACGAGCAACACCCCGGGGTGATTCCGCTCGAGGCGCCTGCGGATGCGCCGGAGGGGGCGATCACGGTCGGGTTATTCGAGACGCGTTCGCAGGAGATCGAGTGGGTCGCGGACGCGATCGTCTCCGCGCACCGCACCCGGAACCGCCGCTGGAAGGACATCGGCATCCTGATGCGGACGAACGTCGACCTCAGCGCGGTGCACGAGGCGCTGATCGCGCGCAAGGTCCCGGTCGAGGTCGTCGGCCTCGGCGGACTGCTCGCGCTGCCCGAGGTCGTCGACGTGGTCGCGACACTGCAAGCCGTCAACGACCTCACCGCGAACGCGGCGATGCTGCGGATCCTGACCGGCCCGCGGTACCGGATCGGCCACCGCGACCTCGCGCTGCTCGCCAACCGCGCCCGGATGCTCGCCGACGCCGGAGACCGCCCAGCCGCCGACGACCTGGTCGCGGCGCTGGACGCGGCCGTCGCCGGGATGGACTCCACCGAGGTCATCTCACTCGCCGAGGCGGTCGACGATCCAGGGCCTTTGGAGTACGCGCCGGAAGCCCTGGTGCGCTTCAAGGAACTGTCCACCGAGCTGCGTGAGCTGCGGTCCCACGCGGCCGAGCCGTTGCTGGATCTGGTCCGCCGGGTGATCAGTACGATCGGCCTGGACGTCGAGCTGACCGCGACGCCCGACCACGTCGATGCCGGCCGCCGCGACCACCTCGCCGCGTTCCTGGATGCCGTCGGCAACTTCGTGTCGACCGAGTCCGACGGTTCGCTGGACGGTCTGCTCGCGTACCTCGCCGCCGAGGAGGAGTACGCCGCCGGCCTCGACCTCGCCGTACCGAGCGAAGCCGACTCGGTGAAGCTGCTCACCACGCACCGGTCGAAGGGTCTCGAGTGGCCGATCGTGTTCGTGCCGACGCTGGTGTCGAAGGTGTTCCCGTCGGACCGCGGCCGGGACAAGTGGACGACGAACGCGAAGGTCCTGCCGTGGCCGCTGCGCGGTGACGCGGACACGCTGCCGGACATCCGCGACCTGACGAACGCCGGGCTCAAGGTGTTCGCCGACGAGTGCAAGGACATGAACGCGCTGGAGGAACGCCGGCTCGGGTACGTCGCGTTCACCCGCGCGAAGGAGCTCCTGGTCGCGACCGGTCACTGGTGGGGCCCGACGCAGAAGCGGCCGCGCGGGCCGTCGTCGTACCTGTCGACGCTGAAGCAGCACGCCGGCGAGCGCGTCGTGCAGTGGGCCGAGCAGCCCGACCTGTCGGCGGAGAACCCGGAGCTCGCCGAGCAGACCCAGGCGCCGTGGCCGACGCCGTACGACCGGGACTCGTTCCAGCGCCGCCTCGAGTCGGCTGCCCTGGTGCAACAGGCGCGGGCCGAAGGTCCGTCCGTCGACGCCGAGGAGTCGCTGCTGCTCGACGAGCAGGCGACGGTCGCGCGCTGGGACTCCGAGATCGAGCGGTTGTTGTCGGAGGCAAAGGAAAGCCGCAGCCGGAAGGCGTACGACGTGACGCTGCCGGCCGCGCTGTCCGCGACCCAGCTGATGCGGCTGGCGAAGGACCCGAACGGCCTGGCCGCGGACCTCGCCCGCCCGATGCCGCGCAAACCCAACCGGGCGGCACGATTCGGCACCCGCTTCCACGCGTGGGTGGAGAGCTACTTCGGCCAGCAGCTACTGCTCGACCCCGACGATCTGCCCGGCGCCGCAGACGAGGACATCGTCGACGACACCGACCTCACCGACCTGATGGACGCGTTCCGCGACGGCCCGTTCGGCGACACCACACCGTACGAGATCGAAGCCCCGTTCGCCCTCGCCCTCGACGGCCGGGTGATCCGCGGCCGGATCGACGCCGTCTACCAACTCGTGCACCCCGACGGCTCCCGCGGCTACGACGTCATCGACTGGAAAACCACCCGCGGCGAAACCGCCGACCCCCTCCAGTTGGCGATCTACCGCGTCGCCTGGTCCGAACTCCTCAACATCCCCCTCACCCAGATAACCGCCGCCTTCTACTACGTCCGCACCGGCGACATCATCCGCCCCGAAAACCTCCCCGGCAAACAACAACTCACCGAGCTACTGAACGGCTGACCCTGCGCCCACCCCTCCAACTCGAACACCGTCAGCATGGGGCCCAGGGCGGGCAGATGGGCATCTGCCCCAGGTTGCCCCGCTGGTGCTAGACGACGAGGTCGGCGGGGACGATCCGGACCGGGAACGGCAGGTCCGCGTCGAACGCGTCCTTGCCGGTGACAACCGCCCGCTCGACGTACGTGTCGCCGTCGAGTTCGAGCACGGTGAGTTCTTCGTTGGCCGG
>NZ_DASRVN010000444.1:0-3513 GCF_035655035.1 Kribbella sp.
TGAGGCGAGATCGGTTGGCCGGTGTGGTGATGATGCTCGGCAGCGGGCTGTCGACGCAGGTGGGTGCGTCGGTGGCGGCGCTGGCGTTCCCGGTGATCGGCCCGGCGGGCGTGGTCGCGATCCGGCAGTGGGTCGCCGCCGCGCTCCTGCTCGCCGTCGGCCGCCCGCGGTTACGCACGATCACCGCCCGCCAGTGGCGCACAGTGATCGCCCTGGCCGCGGTCTTCGCAGTCATGAACCTGTCGCTCTACACCGCCATCCACAGGGTAGGGCTGGGCCTAGGCGTCACCCTGGAATTCCTAGGACCGCTGTCTGTTGCATTACTCGGCTCTCGTCGCCTCCTCGACCTGCTGTGCGCATTGGCAGCCGCTCCGGCCGTCATGATCCTCGCCCGCCCACAAGCAACAACGGACTACCTAGGCATCGGCCTAGGACTGCTCGCAGCACTCTGCTGGGCGTTCTACATCCTCCTGAACCGCAAGGTCGGCAGAGAGTTGCCGGGCGCAACAGGTGCCGCCGCGGCAGCAGGCCTGTCCGGACTCGCCTACGTCCCGGTCGGCATCGTCGTACTGCTGCATCACCCCGCGACGCTCGCTTCCGTGGTGTACGCGCTGGCGGCCGGCGTGCTCTCGTCGGCGGTGCCGTACTTCGTCGACGTACTGACGTTGCGCCGTGTCCCGGCCCAGTTCTTCGGCGTGTTCATGAGCGTCAACCCGGTACTTGCGGCCCTTGTCGGCGTCGTCGTACTGCATCAGCGGCCGGCCGTGCTCGACTGGCTGGCGATCCTCGTGATCGTTTCCGCGAACGCGGTGGCGGTGACGTTCGGCGCTGACGCAGTACGTCACAAACGGGTTCCAGTCGCGGAGTGCGACGTTGTTCACGGCGTGCCGGAGCTTGCGGTGACCCCGGTGTTCGGAAAGGTGTCGGCGGACGGGGAGCCACGGTCTTCCCGCGCGACACAGTGAAGGAACACGATGCGGAAGCTGGCAGCCCTCGCGGCGGTTGTGACGATGAGTGTTGGCGCCCTGACGGCCTGCTCGGGCGGCAACTACTGCGACGACCTGAAGAGCTACGTCAACACCGGCAAGAACCTGGACACCAAGAAGGCCGGCGACCTGGACAAGATCCTGACGGAGTCGAAGAAGGTCAAGAGCTCGGCGCCGAAGGACCTGAAGGACGACTGGCAGGTCCTCATCGACTACATCGGCAAGGTCAAGGACGCGAACGGCGACACGACGAAGCTGGCCGAGCTCGCCAAGAGCGGTGACATGTCGAAGATCCAGACGGCGCAGGAAGCGATCACCAAGCAGGCGAAGGACTCCTGCAAGATCGACATGAACAGCACCGGCAGCAACTGATCCACGACGGGTGCAGTTGGTGGGACGGCTCTGCCCGTTCCGTCCCACCGGCCCGCCCGGGTAGTAGCGTGACCGCCTGTGAAGCGAACCCTCGCCGTTCTCGCGACCGTGGCTGCCGGTGCCGGTGTGCTGACCGGCTGTACCGATCAGCAGGCGTACTGCGTCGATCTGGCCAAGTACGCCGCCAAGGCGGTCGACGTCGACCCGCAGAAGCCGGTCGACTACGTGAAGATCCTCGACGAGGCGAAGAAGCTCCAGGGCTCCGCCCCGAAGGACGTCAAGGACGACTGGGGCGTCGTCGTCGCGTTCGCCGAGAAGGCCAAGAAGGCCGGCTCCGACGCGGCCCGGCTGGCCGAGCTGAGCAAGCAGACGCCGAAGGTGATGACGGCGTACAAGAACATCACCGGCCAGGCCAAGGACAGCTGCAAGGTGGACCTGCCCGCACTGAAGTGAACTCTCCGTACGACATCTGCCCGATGCCGGGCCGACCACGGGCTGAAGCCGTGTTAGGTTCCCTTGCGAAGCCATACAACGGGACAGGTGAAACGGTGCCACTTCCTACTTTGACTCCGGAGCAGCGTGCGGCGGCTCTGGACAAGGCCGCGGCGGCGCGGCGTGAACGAGCCGAGATCAAGAACCGGATCCGGCACTCGGGAGCGTCTCCGACGGAGGTGCTGCACGAGGGGCAGACCAACGACGTGATCGGCAAGATGCGGGTCAGCCAGCTGCTGCAGTGCATCCCGGGCGTCGGCAAGGTCCGGGCGCAGCAGATCATGGAGCGCGCGGGCATCTCCGAGACCCGGCGGGTCCGCGGCCTGGGTTCGAACCAGATCGCCGCGCTCGAGCGCGAATTCGCCGAGTGAGCCGGACCGGAACTCTGTCCGGCTCGTTGGACACTGGTGTGACGATGACCACGCTCCCGAACGACCCTGCTCCGGCCGGCTCCGGCGGGCGGCCGCCGGCCCGGTTGACCGTGCTGGCCGGCCCGACCGCGGTCGGCAAGGGTACGGTCGCCGCCGACATCCGCGAGCGGTTCCCGGACATCTGGATCTCGGTGTCCGCGACCACCCGCAAGCCGCGGCCGAACGAGGTCCACGGCGTGCACTACCTGTTCGTGTCGGACGCGGAGTTCGACCGGATGATCGCCGACGGCGAGCTGCTCGAGTGGGCGGTGGTGCACAAGGCGGCCCGGTACGGTACGCCGCGGCAGCCGGTGCTGGACATGCTCGCCACCGGGCGGCCCGCGCTGCTGGAGATCGACCTGCAGGGCGCTCGTCAGGTGCGAGAGACGATGCCGGAGGCACAGTTCGTGTTCCTGGCCCCGCCGAGCTGGGACGAACTGGTCCGCCGGCTGGTCGGTCGCGGTACCGAGACGCCGGAGGAGCGCGAACGCCGGCTGGAGACCGCGGTGCTGGAGCTCGCGGCCGAGAAGGAGTTCGACGTGACGATCGTGAACGCCTCGGTTCGGGAGGCCGCCGATCAGTTGGTAAAGTTGATTCGATCACCCTCCACCCCTGGAAAGAGCTGAACTTGTCTGGCAACCAGCCCGTCGCCATCGGCATCACCTCACCGCCGATCGACGACCTGCTCACCCACACCGACTCCAAGTACAAGCTGGTGCTGTACTCGGCCAAGCGGGCGCGGCAGATCAACGCCTACTACTCGCAGCTCGGCGAGGGCCTGCTCGAGTACGTCGGACCGCTGGTCGAGACGCACGTCCAGGAGAAGCCGCTGTCGATCGCGATGCGCGAGATCAACGAGGGCGTGCTGACCTGCACGGACATCGACCCCGAGGCCGAGGCGGAAGCCGCCGCCGCGGAGAAGTCCGAGTAACGACCTGACGACCGGGATCGGAGCCTGCTGATGTCCGGAACCGGTGACCAGACCCCCGTGACCCCTGACGGTCCGGGGGCTGACGTCGTTGCCCCGAAGCCGAAGCCGAACGTGGTGCTCGGCGTGGGCGGCGGCATCGCGGCGTACAAGGTCTGTGACCTGCTGCGACGGCTGACCGAGTCCGGGCACAGCGTGCGCGTGGTGCCGACGGCCGGAGCGCTGGAGTTCGTCGGCGCCGCGACGTGGGCGGCGCTGTCGGGGCAGCCGGTGACGGCGGACCCGTTCGACCATGTGGAGGAAGTGCCGCATGTGCGGATCGGGA
>NZ_DASRVN010000445.1:0-4449 GCF_035655035.1 Kribbella sp.
AAGAGTATCGAGTGGGCCGCCCGTCTGCTGGACACTGCGCAGAGTGTGACTCTCAGCTGAGCGGGGTTGCGAGTGATGGGAGACTGGCGGTTATGGACACAGGGGTGAGTGTTGTTGGGTCAGGGCAGGTCAGTGGGACGCCGGACGTGCTGCGGGTGACGTTTGCGGTGGAGCATGCGGAGCCGGATGTGGCGGCTGCTGTGGCAAAGGTCGGCGAGCGTAGTGACGCTGTGGTCGCAGCTCTGCAGGCGCAGGGGGTCGGAAGGTCGCAACTGGCGACCAGTGCGGTGAACGTGTACCAGGACTACAAGATGCCGGGCGCGACCGGTGAGTACCGGGCGTCGCACACGATCGAGGTGGAGACCAAGGATCTGACGGGATTCAGCGCGCTGTTGACGGCAGCCGTCGATGCCGCAGGCAACAGTCTCGCGATCCACGGGTTGCAGTTCGACATCGAGGACAAGTCCGACCTGCTGACGCAGGCCCGCGAGCTGGCGTTCCAGGACGCGCGAGTCAAGGCCGCGCACCTGGCCACGCTTGCGGGGTTCTCCCTCGGCGGGGTGACGGCGGTTTCCGAGACCTATCACCGCGCAGCGGTCGCATTGGCGAGCCGACGGGCATCCGCGCAGGGTGCCGACCTGTCGTTCAACATCACGCCCGGTGAGCACACGGTCGAGATCTCGATCGAGGTGAACTTCGCCTGGGCCTAGTCGGCGTCTCAAATCGCGCACAGGGGTTGCGTGGTGGGTACTGTCAGAGAGACTTCTCTCATGTACGCACCGGCGCCGCTACGACGGCAACTGAACCGGTCCGGGCTGTTGTTGCTCGGGCCGGCCTTCGTCGCGGCCGTTGCGTACGTCGATCCGGGCAACTTCGCCACCAACATCGCGGCCGGTGCGAAGTACGGCTATCTGCTCTGCTGGGTGGTCGTCGGCGCGAACCTGATGGCCGTGCTGGTGCAGTACCTGGCCGCCAAGGCCAGCATCGCGACCGGGCGGACGCTCCCCCAGCTCTGCCGTGACCACTTCAAACGCTCGACCTCGACGGGGCTCTGGGCGCAGGCCGAGGTGGTCGCGCTGGCCACCGACCTGGCCGAGGTGGTCGGCGGCGCGATCGCGCTCAACCTGCTGTTCCGCATCCCGCTGCTGCTCGGCGGCGTGATCACCGGCGCGGTGTCGTTCGGCCTGCTGATCTACCAGTCGAAGCGCGGGCAGCGCCCGTTCGAGGCCGCGATCATCGGACTGCTCGCCGTCGTACTGCTCGGCTTCGTCGTCTCCACCGCACAGGCCGGCCCGTCCGCGAGCGGCATTGCCGGCGGCCTGGTGCCGCGGCTGGACGGCAGCCAATCGCTCGTCCTCGCGGCCGGCATGCTCGGCGCGACCGTGATGCCGCACGCGATCTGGCTGCACGGCGCACTGGTCACCGACCGGCACTGGAAAACGATCCGTTCCGAGGACGGCAAATCCCGCGTACTGCGGGCCACCCGGCTGGACGTCGCCGTGGCGATGGCGCTCGCGGGCGCGGTCAACCTGGCGATGGTCGTGCTGGCGGCGGCTGCCCTGAAGGGCACAGGTGCCGACTCGCTCAGTGCGGCGCACGTCGCGATCGGCGACCGGATCGGCCAGCTTCCGGCGCTGCTGTTCGCACTCGCCCTGCTGGCCAGCGGTTTCGCGTCCTCGTCGGTCGGGACGTACGCCGGTTCCGTGATCCTGGACGGTTTCTGGCAGCGCCGGGTGCCGCTCGCCGTACGGCGTCTGGTGACCCTGGCGCCCGCCCTGCTGGTGCTTGCGATCGGCATCGACCCGAGCCGCGCGCTGGTGATGTCGCAGGTGGTGCTGAGCTTCGGCATCCCCTGCGCGCTCTGGCCGCTGGTGAGATTGACCGCATCCCGGCGCGTCATGGGCGACCTCGTCAACCGCCGGGCGACTACTCTCACCGCATGCCTGGTAGCCACCGCCGTCACGGCCCTCAACGTCGTACTGATCGTGCTGACCGTGCGAGGCTGACGTGACCCGGGTGTACGCCGTGAGCGACGTCCACGGCCACCTGGAGAAACTGAAGCCCGCCCTGCACGCGGCCGGCCTGACCGATGCCGACGGCAACTGGGCCGCCGACGACGCCCGGCTGTGGTTCCTCGGCGACTTCTTCGACCGCGGCCCGGACGGCATCGGCGTACTGCACTATGTCCGCGGGCTGATCGCGCAGGCGCCCGACGGCGCGGTCCGGATGCTGCTCGGCAACCACGAGATCCTGGCGCTCGGGATGCACAAGTTCGGCGACACGTTCGTTCCGCACGACGGGATCACGCTGCGCAGCTTCGAGCGTTCCTGGGCACTGAACGGCGGCCAGGACCGCGACCAGGAGCTGCTCACCGACGACGACGTGAACTGGCTGCTCGACCAGCCGTTCCTCGGCCGGGACGCGGACCAGCTGCTGATGCATTCGGACACCGCGGAGTACGTCGAGTGGGGCGACACGCTCGACCAGATCAACGCCGCGGCCCGGGCCGAGCTGCACTCCGACGACATCGAGGTGTGGTGGGAGGTCTGGCGCCGGATGACGTCGCGGTACGCGTTCCGCGGCGAGAGCGGCCCGGAGGTCGCGCGGATCATGCTGCAGCACCTCGGCGGCCGGCGGATCGTGCACGGCCACAGCATCATCGCCGACCAGCTGCACATCGACCCGGAGTTCCTGACCGGCCCGCACCTGTACGCCGACGGCCTGGTGCTCGGCATCGACGGCGGCGCCTTCGACGGCGGCCCGTGCCTAGTGGTCGAGCTCTCGGCCGAGTGAGGCCACGACGGCGTCGAGGCAGGACCGGAACGTCTGCTGCCCGCCGCGGTCGATCCAGCGGCTGAACGCGTTCTGGAAGACCGCCGATCCGACCTGCGCCATCAGCGTCGCGTCCTCGGGTGACAGCCCGCGCTCGGCGAGCCCGTCGCGCAGCGCCGCGGTGACCGAGGCAAGCTTGGTCCGCTCGCGCTCCTGCAGCTCGGGGCTCGCGGCGATCACGGCCCGGCGTACGTCGGTGTCCTCGGCCAACTCGATCAGGAGCTCACCGACGGCCACGGCGGCCTGCAGTACGGCGGGCCACGGGCGGACGTCGTCGTCGACGGCCCGGAGTGCGTCGAGCACCGCGAGCGGCAGCCGCTCCGAACCGGCGAACAGGACCTCGCGCTTGTCCGGGAAGTAGCGGAAGTACGAGCGACGGGTCAAGCCGGCGTGCTCGGCGATCTGGTTGACGGTGACCGCGTCGTACCCGTGCGCGGCGTACAGCTCGAGCGCGGCCTTGCGCAGCCGCTGCTCCGCCCCGGGGTCCCATCGCGCCATACCGGGAGTCTAGCAAGAGTGATGTCTCAGGGTGTTATCGTGAGTGATGACACTGTGAGACATAAGGAGCGTCGGATGATCTGGATTCTGGGGGCGACCGGCCGGACCGGACGCGAGATCGCGGCCCGGGTGGCGGCCCGCGGCGGTACGCCGGTACTCGTCGGGCGGAACGCGGAGCGGCTGCGGAAGACCGCGGCGGAGCTCGGACTCGACGGGGCCGAGGTGGTCGAGACCGCGGACCTGGCGGCCGCGATCGCCGAGCGGCGACCGGCCGTGGTGGTGAACACGATCGGTGGGTACGCCGAGACCGCGGTCCGGTTCGCGCGCGCCTGCCTGCCCGGCGGCCATTACGTTGACCTGGCCAACGATCTGGTCGCGATGCCGCGGCTGCTGGCGTTGCACGACGAGGCGGTGGCGGCCGGCAGTACGTTCGTGACCGGCGCCGGGTTCGGCGTACTCGGGACCGAGGCGGTGGTCGCGTGGCTGTGCGCGGATCGGCCGGCGCCGCGGACGGTACGGGTGGATGCGCTCCCGTCGGTCGCGATCACGGCCGGTCAAATGGGCGAGGCCCTGGCGCAGTCGATCGTATCGGGGCTGACGACGGGCGGCAGGCGGTACGAGGGCGGGCGGATGGTCCCGGCCCGGCTTGCCGCGGATCCGCGGACGCATGTGTTGCCGGACGGACAGACGGCGAAGTCCGCTGCCGGTCCGACCGGTGAGCTGCTGGCGGCACACCTGGCCAGCGGGGCGCCGGACGTCGTAGCGACGACCGGGTTGTTGCCGACAGGCCCGCTGGTCCGGGCGATCGTGCCCGCGGCCGGTGCGCTGCTGAAGCTCCCGGCGCTGCAGCGGTTCGCCGTACGGCGGATGGCGGCGATGGAGTTCAAGCCCGCACCGCGACCGCGGGAGCACTCGTGGGGTCACGCGGTCGTGACGTGGGCGGACGGTACGACGCGGGAGGCCTGGCTGCGGGCCGAGGACGCGATGGACTTCACCACGAACGCGGCGGCCGAGACCGCCGTACGGCTGGCTCGCGGTGAGGGCCGCCGTGGTGCGTATACGCCTGCCTGTGCACTCGGGCCCGAGCTCGCGGAGGCCGCCGGGGCGACGATCCGTTAG
>NZ_DASRVN010000446.1:0-3279 GCF_035655035.1 Kribbella sp.
CTGCGGATCGGCGTGAAGCGGCTCCCCGGCGGCGACTTCTCGTCGTACGCCGCCAACGTCCTCAAGCCCGGCGACGAGCTCGAGGTGATGACGCCGCTGGGCCGGTTCGGGACCACGCTGGATCCGGCCAACGCCAAGCACTACGCGTTCGTCGCGGCGGGCAGCGGGATCACGCCGGTGCTGTCGCTGGTGGCGACGATCCTGTCGGTGGAGCCGTCGAGCCGGGTCACGCTGCTGTACGGCAACCGCACGGCGGGATCGGTGATGTTCGCCGACGAGCTGGCGGACCTGAAGGACCGGTACGCCGAGCGCTTCCACCTCGTGCACGTACTGTCCCGCGAGTCGACCGAGGTGGAGCTGTTCAGCGGGCGGATCGACGACGACCGGTTGCGGCGGATGTTCGCGACGATCCTGCCGCTGGACTCGGTCGACGAGTGGTTCCTCTGCGGCCCGTACGCGATGGTGGTCGGCGCTCAGGACCTGCTGCTGTCCGAGGGGGTCGCCCGCGAACACGTGCACGCCGAACTGTTCCACGTCGGCGACGAAGCACCCCAGGCCCCCGTCGAGGACACGGTCACCGACGAGGACGCCGCCCAGGTCACGGTCATCCTCGACGGCCGCCGCTCGACGTTCCCGCTCGGGCAGCACTCGAAGGCCGTCCTCGACGCGACCCTCGCCGTACGGTCGGACGCTCCGTTCGCCTGCAAGGGCGGCGTCTGCGGCACCTGCCGCGCCAAGGTCCTCGAGGGCGAGGTCCGCATGGACACCAACTGGGCCCTCGAACCGGACGAACTCCGCGCCGGCTACGTCCTCACCTGCCAATCCCACCCGACCACCCCGACAGTCACCCTCGACTACGACGCCTGACCCGGCGGCAAACCCTCCACCCGAGGGGGCGAGCTCAGTCGGTGCCGGATTCCATGGCGGCGCGGTCGAGGAGTTCGTCTTCCTCGGCGGCCTCGCCGCGGGAGGCGATCGCCTCGGCGCCGCCCTTGGGGAGTTCGCCGATCAGGTCGGTGGACGACGCCAGGGCCGCGTTCGACGAGCCGAACATGCCGAGCCCGGCGTACTGCTCGAGCTTCGAGCGCGAGTCCGCGATGTCCAGGTTCCGCATCGTCAGCTGGCCGATCCGGTCGACCGGGCCGAACGCCGAGTCCTCGATCCGCTCCATCGACAGCTTGTCCGGGTGGTAGCTGAGCGCCGGGCCGGTGGTGTCGAGGATCGAGTAGTCCTCACCGCGCCGGAGCCGGAGCGTGACGGTGCCGGTGACCGCCGTACCGACCCACCGCTGCAGCGACTCGCGGAGCATCAGCGACTGTGGGTCGAGCCAACGACCTTCGTACATCAGCCGGCCGAGCTTGCGGCCCTCGTTGTGGTAGCTCGCGAGGGTGTCCTCGTTGTGGATCGCGTTCACCAAACGCTCGTACGCCGCGTGCAGCAGCGCCATCCCGGGCGCCTCGTAGATGCCGCGGGACTTGGCCTCGATGACCCGGTTCTCGATCTGGTCCGACATGCCGAGCCCGTGCCGGCCGCCGATCGCGTTCGCCTCCAGGACCAGGTCGACCGCGGTCCCGAACTCCTTGCCGTTGATCGTCACCGGCCGGCCCTGCTCGAAGCCGATCGTGACGTCCTCGGTGTCGATCACCACCGCCGGGTCCCAGTGCGCGACGCCCATGATCGGGTCGACCGTCTCCACCCCGGTGTCGAGGTGCTCGAGGGTCTTCGCCTCGTGGGTGGCGCCCCAGATGTTCGCGTCGGTGGAGTACGCCTTCTCGGTGGAGTCGCGGTACGGCAGGCCGTGCGCGACCAGCCACTCCGACATCTCCTTCCGGCCGCCCAGCTCGTGCACGAACCGCGCGTCCAGCCACGGCTTGTAGATCCGCAGCTGCGGGTTCGCGAGCAGGCCGTAGCGGTAGAACCGCTCGATGTCGTTGCCCTTGAACGTCGACCCGTCGCCCCAGATCTGCACGTCGTCGCCGAGCATCGCCTTGACCAGCAGGGTGCCGGTCACCGCCCGGCCGATCGGGGTGGTGTTGAAGTACGTCCGGCCGCCGGAGCGGATGTGGAACGCCCCGCAGGCGAGCGCCGCGAGCCCTTCCTCGACGAGCGCCGCGCGGCAGTCGACCAGCCGGGTGATCTCCGCGCCGTACGCCGTGGCACGCGCCGGCACCGAGGCGATGTCGGGCTCGTCGTACTGCCCGATATCAGCCGTGTACGTACACGGGACGGCTCCCTTGTCCCGCATCCACGCAACCGCAACCGACGTGTCGAGACCACCCGAGAAGGCAATCCCGACCCGCTCACCGACCGGCAAAGAAGTAAGCACCTTGGACACAGGAAGAGTATGCACCACCCTGAATGATTATGCAAAACCCGTCGCTCGTGTGCCGCGTGGCTGGTGGGGTTGGTGGGGCTGGTGGGGGAGGATGGGTGCGACTGGGAGGGGAGTGAGGCTTGGATGATGGGGCGGTCGCATGCCTTGTCGGGGTGGTGTGCCGGTTTGGCGGTGGCGCCTTTGGTGGGGTTGACGTCGGTGGCTGAGATGGTGCCGTTCGCGGCGGCCACGGCTGGGTACGCGTTGCTGCCCGACCTGGATCACCCCGGCGCCAGCGCATCCCGGCTGCTGGGCCCGGTCACGCGTCTGGTTTCTGGAGCCGTACGGGCGTTCTCCGGCGTGCTCTACAACCTGACCAAAGGTCCGCGCGACGAGGAGGGCACCGGCAAGCACCGCCACGCGACCCACACGCTCGTCGCGGCCGTACTCCTCGGCTTCCTCGCGGCAGGTCTCGGCGACCGCGGCAAGTGGGCCGTGCTGGCTGTCGCCGTCACCGGTCTGGTGCTTGCAGCGGACGCACTGGGCGACTGGATCATCCTCGCGGTCCTCGCAGCGGCCGGTTGGTCGGTCGTAGGGGTGGGCCCCGCCTCAGGGGCCGCTGACGCCGTACAAGCAGGCCTGACACAGATCGGCGGCTGGATCGGCGTCGCGGTAGCGGTCGGCATGTTCGTGCACTGCCTGGGCGACAGCCTCACCCGCTCCGGCTGTCCGTGGCTCTGGCCGCTCCCGATCCGCGGCGAGACCTGGTACGAGATCCGCCTCCCGCGACCGTTCCGCTTCAGCACCGGCCACTGGTTCGAGCACGCGGTGATCGTCCCGGTCCTCACGATCGGCGGCGTACTGCTACTCCCGGGCGCCCTCCAGATCGTGCAGCGCCTGTTCGACGCCACGACGGTCTGGCTCGCCGGTCAGTCCTGAAGACGACCGGTCAGGTACGACGGCAC
>NZ_DASRVN010000447.1:0-2492 GCF_035655035.1 Kribbella sp.
GCACGCTCGCGGCCGCCGCGATAGGTGAGCAGCACGGCCGTACCGCGTTTCGCCACCTCGAACGCCGCGCTCTGCCCGATGCCGGAACTTCCGCCGGTGATCACAGCTACATGCATGATCGTGCACATCTCCTACAGGTCAGGAACAGGTACCTGTCCAGTAGACGGTTCCGTGGTTGCGATGTGTTAGACCGATGCTGGCTGTGACTTGCCTGATCCTGCTCGATCGCGGCTCGGCGGGGCGCCGAACTCACGCCGGTACTCGCGGCTGAACTGGGACGGGCTGTCGTACCCGACGGCGTACCCGGCGCTCGTCACGTCCTCGCCGAGCCCGACCACGCGCAGCCGGGCCTCCTGGAGCCGGATCTTCTTCTGGAACTGGATCGGCGTGAGTTCGGTGACCGTGCGGAAGTGCCGGTGGAACGCGGACGGGCTCAGGCCTGCCATCTCGGCCAGGTCCTCGACGCGGAACGGCTCGGTGTAGTGGTCGCGGATCCAGCGGATCACCCGCGCGACGTGCGACAGGCTGCTGTCGGCGAGACCGATGTCGCGGACGGCGGCTCCTTGGGTACTGCGCAGCAGCCGCCAGAGGATCTCGCGCTCGACCAGCGGCGCGAGGACCCGCGCGTCCTCGGGGGAGTCGAGCAGCCGGAGCAGACGGATCACCGCGTCGATCAGGTCGTCCGACGCACGGCTGACGACCAGGCCGCGAACGGGCGGGCCGGGCTTCTCCGCCGTGTCGAGGAGCAACGACGCGATCGTCGACGGCCGCAGCTCAAGCCCGACCCCGAGGCACGGCGCGGACGGCGAGGCCTCGACGAAATGCCCGGTGACCGGCAGGTCGACCGAGACGACCAGGTAGTCCCCGGCGCCGTACTCGAACACCTGCGGCCCGAGCGCCAGCCGCTTCCGCCCCTGCGCCACCAGCGCAAACGTCGGCGAGGCAAGCGACGCCGCCGGAGGCGTAGGCGCTTCAACGATCGACAACAACAACCCGTCGACAAGCTCCTCACGCCCGGCAGCCCCAACAATCAACCGCCGCAACTCCGTCAACACCCACCCAGCCTATTCCGGATGTACGACGTACGCCGTCTTCTCGTCAGGAGTGAAACCGCAGCGGCGGTAGAAGGCGTGGGTGGACTCGCGGCGGGAGCCGGTTTGGAGCATGACCTTGTAGCAGCCGGCGTCCCACGCTGTCTGCAGGGTTGCGGCCATGATCCGCCTGCCGAGTCCGGTGCCGCGGCGGGCGGCGTCGACGACGACGTTCTCGATCACGGCGTACGGAGCGCCGCCGCGGGTCAGGTTCGGGATCAGGTTGAGGTACGTCGTGGCACCACCTGGGCGCCGTCGGCGAGCACGTAGAGGTGCAGCCCTGGGCGGTCGAGGATCGTGGTGAACGTGTCGCGGGCGTCCGGAACCGGTGGATCGGCTGGGTGGAGTTGGCGATAGAGGGCGAGGATCCCATCGAGGTCGGCGGCGCTCGCGGGGCGGAACTCGGGGCTCACAGGTCGGCGACCTGCTGGATTGCAAGTTGGCGGTTGCCGGCGGCGTCGAGATGTGCCCGGTGGAAGTGCAGCTCCTGGAGGCTCATGGCGCCCGAGCCTACGTGCTGCGGAACGACTGCCGGTACGTGTTCGGCGGTACGCCGACCACCCGCTGGAAGTGCCGCCGCAGCGTGGTCGCCGTTCCGAGACCGGTCGCGGCGGCGACCTTCTCCACGGGATCGTCGGTGGACTCGAGCAACTGCTGTGCCCGGCGTACGCGCTGGGTCAGCAGCCACTGGAGCGGCGTCTGCCCGGTGACCGAGCGGAACTGCCGGCCGAGGTGCCGCGGACTGGTGCTTGCCTGCCGCGCCAGATCGGTGACGGTCAGCGGCTGGTCGAGCCGCGACTGCGCCCAGGCGAGGAGCTGGGCGAGGGAGTGGTCGCCGCTCGCCTGGACCGGAGTCGAGACGAACTGCGCCTGCCCGCCCGCGCGATGCGGCGGTACGACGAGGCGCCGGGCGACCGCGTTCGCCATCGTGGCGCCGTGGTCGAGGTGGATGAGATGGAGACAGAGGTCCACTGCTGCCGCTTTGCCCGCAGCGGTGAGGACGTTGCCGTTGTCGGTGTAGAGGACGTCCGGGTCTACGGCTGCTTCGGGATAGCGAGCCTGTAGTTCTGCGGTATGTGCCCAGTGGGTGGTCGCCTGACGGCCGTCGAGCAGGCCCGCCTCGCCCAGGGCGAACGCGCCGGTGCACAGAGACGCGATACGAGCGCCTGAACTATGGGCGGAGCGGATGGCGGCAACCAGGTCGGGAGCCGGCGGTTGGTCGATGTCCGCGAGGGCGGGGACCAGGATCGTGTCCGCGCGCGCTAGGAAGTCCAGCCCGTGCGACGGCGTCACCAGGAACGGTCCGACCTGGACGGGACCCGGGCCGCACAGCTGTACGTCGTACCAGTCGGTGGCGCCGGGTGGTGGGTTGCCGAACATCTCGTAGGCGATGCCGAGTTC
>NZ_DASRVN010000448.1:0-9580 GCF_035655035.1 Kribbella sp.
ACCAGCAGGATCAGCTTGGTCTGCGGGATCGTGACGTGCCGGACGCGCTTCAGCAGCCCGGCGCCGTCCAGCTCGGCGGACTCGTACAGGTCGCCCGGGATGCTCTGCAACGCGGCGAGGTAGATCAGCGTGCCGGTGCCGAGGTTCATCCAGGTCGACACGATCACCAGGCTGATCAGCGCGGTGTTCGTGGAGTCGAGCCAGCTCAGCGGCGGGATGTGGACGACGCCCAGCGCCTGGTTGAACAGGCCCGACCCGGGGTCGTAGAACCACTTGAACAGCAGTACGGCGACCGCCGGCGGGAGCATCACCGGCAGGTAGACGACGAACCGCAGGTACGCCTTCGCGTGCCTCAGCTCGTTCAGTACGACGGCCAGCACGAACGGTACGGCGTACCCGATCACCAACGCCAGCCCGCTGAACGCCGCCGTGTTCAACCAGGCCGCCCCGAACGCGGGATCCGTGAACACGGTCTTGAAGTTGTCGAATCCGACCCACTTGCCTGGGTCGACGAAGTTGTTCTGCTGAAAACTCAGCACGATCTCCCGAACCATCGGATACCAGGAGAACAGGGCAAAACAGATCAAAGCCCCACACAGGAACCCGTAGGCAGTCAGGTTGCGCCCCAAGGCCCTCCGCAGCGCGCCATGGTCAGCTGTGGATCGCCGGTCCGTCGCTCCCTGAGCCTGCGAGCGACGGACCTGCTCCTCGGTCACCGTCATTACGTGTTCTTCGCCAGGATCTTGTTGGCCTTGGACTCGGCATCGCTGAGAAGTTTGTTGATATCGGCGTCCTTGCGGGTCAGGACCGCGGACATCGCGACGTCGAGGACGGCGTACAGTTCCTGCGCCTTCGGGGGCTCGAGCTTGTTGGTGATGTTGCCCTGGGCATCGACGTACGGCGTGAAGTTGTCGACCGGCACCGTCGCGTACTGCTTCCGCAGCGCGCTGATCTGCTTGCCGGGGGCACTGTTCCCGTACAGGTCCGGGATCGGCAGCCCGACCGGGCGGCCCTGCGCCTTCGCCCGCGCGTAGTCGAACTGGCCCTTCCCGGGCGTCAGCTCGTGGAACTCCAGCCACTGCAGCCCGGCCTTGATCTTCTCCGGCGATGCCTTCGGGTTGAACATGTACCCGTCGCCACCGCTCAGCGACGACTGCCCGTCCGACTCCGGTACGGCGGTCACCCCGTAGTCCTCGAACTTGCCCTTGAAGTCGTTGTTCACCGACTGCACGACGTCCGGCGCGCCGATCATCATGCCGAGCTTGCCGCCGCCCATCATCCGCATCAGGTCCGCCCACTGCAGCAACTGCTTGCTGCCCATCGAGTTGTCGTCCCAGCGCATCCGCTTCAGGTTCTCCAGCACCGCCTTGCCCGCGTCGCTGTTGAACGCCGCGGTCTTCCCGTCGTCGCTCACCATCGACCCGCCGCGCGCATACAGCTCCGCGGCGAAGTGCCACCCGCCCGTGTTGCCCGCCGAGTACTCACCAAACCCGACGTACCCGGGCCCGAGCGCTGCGATCTTCTTGGCCGCCGCCCGTACGTCGTCCCACGTCTTCGGCGGGTTGGCCGGGTCGAGGCCCGCTTGCGTGAAGAGCTTCCGGTTGTAGACCAGGCCCATGTTGTAGTTGTTCCGGGGCAGCCCGTACGTCTTGTCGCCGTCCTTGAACACGCCCATCACGTCCGGTCGCAGGTCCTTCACCGCGCCGACGCTGCCGACGTACTGGCTGATGTCCGCGGCCTGCTTCTTCTCGATGATCTTCCGGACGTCGGTGTAGTAGACGTAGAACACGTCCTCCTGCGTCCCGCCGGCCAGCTTGGCCTGGAACGTGTCGGGGTTGATGCACGGGAAGGCGTCCTTGCCCTGGACCGTGATGTTCGGATGCGCCTTCTCGAACGTCGCGACGTCCGCCTCCCAGGCCTCGCGCTCCTTCGGGTTGCTCTTCGGCGGCTCACAGCCGACCGTGATCGTCACCTGCCCGCCGGAGGCGTTCCCGGCCGACGACTTCTTGGCGTCCGATCCGCAGGATGCGGCCCCCAGCCCGAGTCCCATCACCAGCAGCAGGCTGAGCCCGCGACGCGTTGTGGTCATTTCCACCCTCTCCCTCGACTCGTGCCGACACCGTAGGGAACTGGACCCATGAACGCAATACTTCGATCTGAGATTGCAAAAACGTGACTTCTCATGGGAGATTGCCTGCGACAGGGCAAACGACAGCAGCCGCCGACCATCGGTCAGCGGCTGCCAGGGGCTGCCAGGGGCTGGGTGGATCAGCTCCGGACTCGCGCGGTGGAGGCGCGGACGACGAGTTCGGGCTCGAAGAGCAGCTCGTCGGCCGGCACGGTGGCGCGCTCGATCAGCGCGACCAGCATGTCCACGGCGGCCCGCCCCATCGCGTCGATCGGCTGCCGGACGGTGGTCAGCGGCGGGTCGGTGCAGTTCATCATCGCGGAGTCGTCGTACCCGATCACCGAGACCTCGTCCGGGACGCTCAGCCCGGCCCGGCGGACCGCGCGGATCGCGCCGAGCGCGAGGATGTCGCTGGCGCAGACGATGCCGGTGACGCCGGAGTTCACCAGCTTGGTGGCCGCCGCGTGCCCGCCCTCGAGCGAGAACATGCTGTGCTCGACGAGCTCCGGATCCGTCTCGTCCGCGGCCAGGAAGGCGTCCAGTTTCCGCCGCGACGGGATGTGGTCGCGCGGCCCGAGCACCATGCCGATCCGCCGGTGCCCGAGCGCCCGCAGGTGGCCGATCGCCATCTCCGCGGCGACATGGTCGTCCGACGAGACCTGCGGGAAGCCGAGGTGGTCGACGGCGGCGTTCACCAGTACGGCGGGCAGCTTCCGCTCCTGGATCAGCTCGTAGTGCTGGTGCGGCGCGTCGGCCTGCGCGTAGAAGCCGCCGGCGAACACCACGCCGGAGACCTGCTGCTGCAGGAGCAGGTCCACGTAGTCCGCCTCGGACACGCCGCCGAGCGTCCGGGTGCAGAGCAAGGAGGTGAAACCTTGCTGGGCGAGCGCGCCGCCGACGACCTCGGCGAACGCCGGGAAGATCGGGTTCTGCAACTCCGGCAGCACCAGGCCGACCAGCCGGGCCCGGTCGCCGCGGAGCTGGGTGGGCCGCTCGTACCCGAGCACGTCCAGCGCGGTGAGCACCGCTTCCCGGGTCGCGTCGGAGACGCCGGGCTTTCCGTTCAGGACACGACTCACGGTCGCTTCGCTGACGCCGACCTTCTTGGCCACCTCTGCAAGTCGTCGTGTCATGACGCAAATACTACGCCTGGGAACGCAAGTTCTTGCAAGGGCTTGCGTGCCACGTTTCGCGGACCGGATCGGCTCCCTGCGAGGTCAGCTTGCTGCCAGACTGGTACCCGTGCCTCGATTCGTCGCCACCCGCCCGGACACCGGTCTGCTGTCGCTCCCGTGGGACATCCCGCTGGAGGACTGGCCCGAAGACCAACTGGTCGCGCTGCCGCGCGGTATCTCGCGGCACGTGGTCCGGTTCGTCCGCGTCAACGGCAGCGTGTACGCGATCAAGGAGGTCCTCGAGCACCTGGCGATGCACGAGTACCGGCTGCTCCGCGACCTCGAACGCCTGGAGGCGCCGTCGGTCGAACCCGTCGGCGTGATCACCGACCGGGTGGACCGCGACGGCGAGCCGATCGACTCGATCCTGATCACCCGGCACCTGCAGTTCTCGCTGCCGTACCGGGCACTGTTCTCCAGCACGCTGCGCCCGGACACCGTGAACCGGCTGATCGACGCCCTGGTCGCGCTGATCGTCCGGCTGCACCTGCTCGGGTTCTTCTGGGGCGACTGCTCGCTGTCGAACACGCTGTTCCGCCGCGACGCCGGCGCGTTCGCGGCGTACCTGGTGGATGCCGAGACCGGTGAGTTGCACCAGGACATCTCCGACGGGCAGCGCGCGCACGACCTGTACACCGCCGAGATCAACCTGTTCGGCGAGCTCCTCGACCTGCAGGAGGGCGGGCTGCTCGACGAGTCGATCGACCCGCAGGAGACCGTCGAGTCGATCCAGAAGCGGTACGAGGCGCTCTGGTCGGAGCTGACCGCGCCGGAGGAGTTCGGCGGAGACGAGATGCACCGGCTCGACTCCCGGATCCGGCGGCTGAACGAGCTCGGCTTCGACGTCGCCGAGATCGACATCATCACCGACTGGGACGGCAGCCAGGTCCGGATCCAGCCGAAGGTCGTGGACGCCGGCCACCACTCGCGACGGCTGCTGCGGCTCACCGGCCTGGACGTCGAGGAGAACCAGGCCCGGCGGCTGCTCAACGACCTGGACTCGTTCGCCGCCGCCACCGACCAGCAGAACGAGGACGAGGAGATCGTCGCGCACCAGTGGCTGACCGACGTCTTCGAGCCGGTGGTCCGCTCGGTACCGCGGAACCTCAACCGCAAGCTCGAGCCCGCGGAGATCTTCCACGAGGTCCTCGAACACCGCTGGTTCCTCTCCGAGCAGGCCGGCCACGAGGTCGACACGATGGAGGCGGCCCGCTCGTACGTGAACGACGTACTCGCGGCGAAGCCCGACGAGAAACTGGCACTGCCGACACCGGGCACCGCCGAGCTGGAGTGAGCACGACCCCCTAGGGTTGAAACGTGAAAATCGTCGGATACGAAACGTTCCTGGTGGCGCCGCGGTGGCAGTTCCTGCGGATCGACACCGACGAAGGAATCAGCGGGTGGGGCGAGCCGATCGTCGAGGGCCGCGCGGAGGCCGTCCAGGGTGCGGTCGCGGCGCTGATGGAGTACCTCGTCGGCACGGACCCGCTGCGGGTCGAGGAGCACTGGCAGGTGATGGCCAAGGGCGGCTTCTACCGCGGCGGCGCGGTGCTCTCGAGCGCGCTCGCGGGCATCGACCAGGCGCTGTGGGACATCAAGGGCCGCTACCACGACGTCCCGGTGCACGAGCTGCTCGGCGGTCCGGTCCGCGACCGGGCACGGATGTACACGTGGGTGCACGGCAGCGACAACGCCGAGCTTGTCGACCAGGCCCAGGCCAAGGTGGCGAGCGGCTTCACCGCGCTGAAGCTCAACCTGTCCGAGGCGCTGCCGCCGATCCCGTCGGCCGCGCAGCTGCGCGCCTCGGTCAGCCGGGTCGAGGCGCTCCGGGACGCGCTCGGCGACGGGATCGACATCGCGCTGGATTTCCACGGTCGGTTCAGTACGGCGGCCACCCGGCAGATCCTGCCGCTGCTCGAGCCGCTGCTGCCGATGTTCGTCGAGGAGCCGGTCACGCCGGAGTACTCCCGCGACCTGCGCCGGATCACCGAGTCGACCAGCATCCCGATCGCGCTGGGTGAGCGGCTGTTCTCCCGCTGGGACTTCCGGGACGTGCTGCCCACCGGCATCGCGGTCGCGCAGCCGGACATCTCGCACGCCGGCGGCGTCTCCGAGGTACGCCGGATCGCCGCGCTCGCCGAGACGTACGACGTGAGCGTCGCGCCGCACTGCCCGCTCGGGCCGATCACGCTGGCCGCCAGCCTGCAGATCGACTTCGCGATCCCGAACTTCCTGATCCAGGAACAGAGCCTCGGCATCGAGTACGGCGGCGGCAACGCGCTGCTGGACTACCTGGTGGATCCCGGGGTGTTCGCGTTCACCGACGGGCACGTGCAGCGTCCGACCGGGCCGGGGCTCGGCATCGAGGTCAACGAGGAGGTCGTCCGGGCCGCGGCCGCGGAGCCGCACCGCTGGCGGTCCCCCGTACTGCGGCACGACGACGGATCGTTCGCCGAATGGTGACTCCGCCGATGGGCTGGAACAGCTGGGACTGTTTCGGTACGACGGTGACCGAGGACGAGGTGCTGGCCAACGCGCGGGTGATGCACGACCAGCTGCTGGCGTTCGGCTGGGACACGGTCGTCGTGGACATCGCCTGGTACGACCCGACCGCGCGCTCGCACGGCTACAACGAGAACGCGCCGGTCGTCCTGGACGGCTACGGCCGCCAGCTGCCGGCGCCGTCGCGGTTCCCCTCAGCCGTGGACGGCGCCGGCTTCGGGCCGCTGGCGGCGAAGGTGCACGCACTCGGGCTGAAGTTCGGGCTGCACATCATGCGCGGGATCCCGCGGCGGGCGGTCGAGCTGGACCTGCCGGTGTACGGGACCGAGTGGACCGCACGCGACATCGCGGACCACGAGCAGGTGTGCGCCTGGAACCCGGACAACTTCGGACTGAATCACGACCACCCCGGCGCGCAGGCGTACTACGACGCGCAGGTGGCGCAGTTCGCCGAGTGGGGTGTGGATTACGTCAAGGCCGACGACATGCTGGCGCCGTACCACGACCGCGAGATCGCGGCGTACGCGCAGGCGATCACGCGGAGCGGGCGGGAGATCGTACTGTCTCTGTCGCCCGGCACGCAGTTGTCGACGCATCATCTCGACCATCTGCGGGCGAACGCGCAGCTGTGGCGGATCTCGGACGACCTGTGGGACCGGTGGGAGGACGTGCACGCGCAGTTCGCCCGGTTGGCGCGGTGGGCGCCGTTCCAGCGGGACGGCGGTTGGGCGGACGCGGACATGCTGCCGCTCGGCCACATCGGCATCCGCGCCGAACGCGGCGACGACCGGATGAGCCGGCTCACCGTCGACGAGCAGAAGACGCTGCTGACGCTGTGGGCGATGGCTCGGTCGCCGCTGATGATGGGCGGCGATCTGCCGACCACTGCACCGGAAACCCTTGCTCTGCTGGCGAATCCGGCGCTCGCCGAAGTTCTCGGGTCTTCGACCGACGGCCGGGAGATCGTCCGCGAGCCGGTGGACGACGGCGAGCTGATCGTCTGGACCGCCCAAGGCGACAACCGCGCGTACGCCGCGATGTTCTGGACCGGCGCCGCACCCCGCGAGGTGCGGCTCCCCGCCGGACTACCTGCCCCGGCCCGCGATCTGTGGGCCGGCGTGCCTGCGACCGAACGCACGTACGTCGTTCCTGCGCACGGAGTCCGCTGGCTCGAGCTCGGTGCGACTATTTGAGGGCCGAAAGCAACCACTTGGACAGTGGTCCGTCACCTAGCTCCTGAAGGTCTTTCACCCAGCGCGCCTCCGCGATCTCCGGGGACAGGTGCAGCTGGTCCTCGGCGGCGAACGCGGTGAGGATCGTGAGGGTGTCGTGTTTGCCTTCCAGCGTGGTGATGGTGGTGCTGAGAGTTTGGAAGGCGTCAGGGGGTATCACCAGGCCCAGTTCCTCGTGGATCTCGCGGGCGGCGGCCTCGGCAGAGGTTTCCTGGGCGGGTTTGTAGCCGCCGCCGGGTAGCGCCCAGCGGCGGGTGTCGGCGTACGAGTGGCGGACGGCGAGGAAACGGCCGTCCGGCAGGCGGAGCAGGGCCTTGACGCCGAAGGTGGTGGGTTTGCGGATTCGCCACCACAGCTGGAGGAACGGCGAACCCGCGCGGAGCAGGATCGCGGGAACCCGCATCAGCGCGGGGGCATCCGGAGGGCGCCGTCGAGGCGGATGACCTCGCCGTTCAGCAGCTGGTTGTCGAGGATGTGCCGGACGAGCGCGGCGTACTCGGACGGCTTGCCGAGCCGGGACGGGTGCGGGACCTGCTGCTCGAGGACCGTGCGGGTCTCCTCCGGCAGACCGGCGAGCATCGGGGTCTCCATGGTGCCGGGAGCGATCGTCAGCACCCGGATGCCCTTGTCGGCGAGGTCGCGCGCCGCGGTCAGCGTCAGCGCCACGATGCCGCCCTTGCTGGACGCGTACGCCGCCTGCCCGATCTGGCCGTCGTACGCCGCGATCGAGGCGGTCATCACCACGACGCCGCGGTCGCCGTCCGCGGAGGGCTCCGACGCGATCATCCGCTCGGCGGCGAGCCGCAGGACGTTGAAGGTGCCGATCAGGTTGATCTCGATCACCTGCCGGAAGGTTGCCAGCGGCAACGGACCCTTGCGCCCGACGACCCGGCCCGGGGTCGCGACGCCGGCGCAGTTCACCACCACCCGCAGCGTGCCCAGCGCCTCCGCCGCGTCCAGGGCGGCACTCACCGCGGCCTCGTCGGTGACGTCGGCCGGCGCGAACACCACCCGGTCGCCGAGCTCGTCCGCGATCGCCTTGCCCGCCGACGACGGCAGGTCGACGATCACCACCCCGAGCCCGTCCGCCGCGAACCGCCGTACGGTCGCCTCCCCCAGCCCCGAACCACCACCGGTGACGAGAGCGACATCGGACGGGCTGAATTTCATGAAGCACTCCTGAGCAGGTCGCGGCTGATGACCAGGCGCTGGATCTGGTTCGTACCTTCGAAGATCTGGGTCACCTTGGCCTCACGCATGTACCGCTCGGCCGGGAACTCCCGGGTGTAACCGTACCCACCGAGCACCTGGACCGCGTCGGTGGTGACCTTCATCGCCGCGTCCGTGCACACGAGCTTCGCGATCGCGGCCTCCCGCGTGAACGTCCGGCCCAGGTCGCGCCGGCGGGCCGCGTGCAGGTACGTCGCCCGCCCGGACTCGACCGCCGCGGCCATGTCCGCGAGCAGGAACTGGATCCCCTCGAAGTCCGCGATCGACCGCCCGAACTGCTGCCTCTCCTGGGCGTACGCCGTGGCGAGGTCCAACGCCGCCTGCGCCAGGCCGACCGCGCAGGCCGCGATCCCGAGCCGCCCGGAGTCGAGCGCGGACAACGCGATCCGCATCCCGTCACCCTCCGCGCCGATCAGGTTCGTAGCCGGGATCCGTACGTCGTCGTAGTTCACCAGCGTGGTCGTCGACCCGGTCAGGCCCATCTTCCGCTCGGGCGCGCCGAAGCTCAGGCCGTCGACGCCGGCCGGCACGTGGAACGCGGAGATCCCGTGCTTGCGGTCGTCCGACGTACGGGCGAACGTGGTGAAGAAGTCGGCGTACGGACCGTGACTGATCCATGCCTTCGTGCCGTTCAGCACGTACGCGTCCCCGTCGCGGACGGCGCGGGTGGTCATCGAGCTGATGTCGGACCCGGCCTGCGGCTCGGACAGCGCGTACGCGCCGAGCAGTTCGCCGCCGATCATGTCCGGCAGCAGCCGGTCCTTCTGCTCGTCGCTACCGAAAGTGGCCAGCCCGTACGACGTCATCGTGTGCACCGAGACGCCGACGCCGACCGACATCCACGCGGACGCGATCTCCTCGAGCATCTGCAGGTACACCTCGTACGGCTGCTCGGCGCCGCCGTACAGCTCCGGGTAGGGCAGGCCGAGCAGGCCGGCCTTGCCGAGGGTCCGGAACGCGTCCCGCGGGAACGCCTCGGTCTCCTCGGCGTGCGCGGCGTGCGGAGCCAGTTCGTGTTCGCACAGGTCGCGGACCAGGGCGAGCAGGTCAACGGATTCGTCAGTTGGCAGGAGCCGGTCGACAGCCATCAGGAACCCCCTCTCAACAGCTGACGAAATGATACTCCGAATGATACTGACGCACCTAACGCAGTATCGTTCTATGCTGTCTCGATATGACAACAGTCGTTCCGGGGCGACGTACCCGCCGGCAGTCCGAGCTGCTCGACCGGCTCCTGTCCCTGTTCCTCGAGCAGGGGTTCAGCCGGTTCACCCTGGACGACCTGGCCGCCGAGCTGCGCTGCAGCAAGACGA
>NZ_DASRVN010000449.1:0-4928 GCF_035655035.1 Kribbella sp.
CTCCGGGTGCTCGAGGTCCGCGGCCATCTCGGTCACCGGCAACGACGACGTGTTGGTCGCCAGGATCGCGTCGGGCCGGACGATCTTCTCCAGGTCGGCGAAGATCGTCTTCTTCAGCTGCAGCTCCTCGAACACGGCCTCCATCACGAAATCCGCGTCCGCGAACACGCCCTTGTCGACCGAGCCGGTGACGAGCGCCTTCAGCTGGTTCGCCTTGTCCGGGCGGACCCGGCCCTTCGCCAGCAGCTTGTTGATCTCACCGTGCACGTACCCGACACCACGGTCGACGCGCTCCTGATCGAGATCCGTCAGTACGACCGGAACCTCGAGCCGCCGCGCGAACAGCAGCGCCAACTGACCCGCCATCAGGCCTGCGCCCACGACGCCGACCTTGCTCACCGGACGCGCCAGCGATTTGTCCGGCGCACCGGCCGGCCGCTTGGCCCGCTTGTTCACCAGGTCGAACGCGTACAGCCCGCTGCGCAGCTCCTCGCTCATGATCAGATCCGCGAGCGCCTCGTCCTCGGCCGCGAACCCGCGGTCGCGGTCGTTGTCCTTGGCGGCCGCGATCAGCTCCAGCGCCCGGTACGGCGCCGGCGCCGCGCCGCTGACCTTCACGTCCGCGAAACCCTTGCCCCGGGCAACGGCAGCGTCCCACGCCGCGCCCCGGTCGATCTCGGCCCGCTCGACCGTGATCGCACCGGTGAGCACCTTCGAAGCCCACAGCAGCGACTGCTCGAGGAAGTCCGCCGACTCCAGCAGTACGTCGCCGATGCCGAGCTTCACGGCCTCCGGTCCGCTGAGCATCTTGTTCTGGTTCAGGGCGTTCTCGACGACGACCTTCACCGCGTTGTCCGCGCCGATCAGGTTCGGCAGCAGGAAGTTGCCGCCCCAGCCCGGCAGCAGCCCGAGGAAGACTTCCGGCGTCGACAGCATCCCGGCCGCGACCGAGACCGTCCGGTACTGCGCATGCAGCGCGACCTCGAGCCCGCCGCCGAGCGCGACACCGTTCACGAACGCGAACGACGGCTTGCCGCCGTCGACCAGCTTCCGCATCACCCCGTGCCCGATCTTGCCGAGCGCCAGCGCCTGCTCCCGGTCGGTCAGCTTCGGTACGCCGGTCAGGTCCGCGCCGGCGGCCAGGATGAACGGCTTGCCGGTGACGCCGATCGCGACGATCTCGTCCCGGGCCAGCGCCGCGTCGATGGCCGCGTTCAGCGAACCCAGGCCCTTCGGGCCGAACGTGTTCGGCTTGGTGTGGTCGTGCCCGTTGTCCAGCGTGATGAGCGCCATCGTGCCGGCCTTGTTCGGCAGTACGACGTCCCGGGAGTGCGCGACCGTGACGACCTCGTCGGTCGAGAGGGCAGATGCGCTGTCGATCAGTTCCTGCAGCTTCACTTGGCACCTTCCCAGTTCGGGTTCTCCCAGATGACGGTCCCGCCCATGCCGAGGCCGACGCACATCGTGGTGAGGCCGTAGCGGACCTCGGGGCGCTGCTCGAACTGCTTGGCCAGCTGGTTCATCAGCCGGACGCCGGACGACGCGAGCGGGTGCCCGAACGCGATCGCGCCGCCGTAGGGGTTCACCCGCGGGTCGTCGTCGGAGATGCCGTAGTGCTCCAGGAACGCCAGCACCTGCACGGCGAACGCCTCGTTCACCTCGAACGCCTGGATGTCGTCGATGCTCAGCCCGGCGAGCCGCAGCGCCTTCTCGGTGGCCGGGATCGGGCCTTCGCCCATCACCTCCGGCTCGACACCGGCGAACGCGTACGAGACCAGCTTCATCTTCGGGGTCAGCCCGAGCTCCTCGGCCGCCTCGGCGGACGTCAGCACGCAGGCGGTGGCGCCGTCGTTGATGCCGGCGGAGTTGCCCGCGGTCACCCGGCCGTGCGGGCGGAACGGCGTCTTCAGCCCGGCGAGGTCCTCGGCCGTGGTCCCCGGCCGCATCGGCTCGTCGGTGGTCGCGTAGCCCCAGCCCTGCTCCGCGGAGCGGGTCGCGACCGGTACCAGGTCCGGCTGGATCAGGTCGTTCGCGTAGGCCTTGGCCGCCTTCTCCTGGGAGGCGACGGCGTACGCGTCGGCACGCTCCTTGGTGATCGTCGGGTACCGGTCGTGCAGGTTCTCGGCGGTGGAGCCCATCACCAGCGCGGAGGTGTCGACCAGCTTCTCGGCGATGATCCGCGGGTTCGGGTCCACGCCCTCGCCCATCGGGTGCCGGCCCATGTGCTCGACCCCGCCGGCCACGACCACGTCGTACGCGCCGAACGCGATCCCGGCCGCGGTGGTGGTGACGGCGGTCATCGCGCCGGCGCACATCCGGTCGATGGCGTAGCCGGGCGTGGTGTTCGGCAGACCGGCCAGCAGCGCGGCGGTCCGGCCGATGGTCAGGCCCTGGTCACCGATCTGGGTGGTGGCCGCGATCGCGACCTCGTCCACGCGTTCCGGGGGGAGACCCGGGTTCCGCCGCAGCAGCTCCCGGATGCACTTGATCACCAGGTCGTCGGCGCGGGTCTCGGCGTACTGGCCCTTGGCCTTGCCGAACGGGGTGCGGACGCCGTCGACGTACACGACATCGCGGATCTCACGGGGGCTGTTCTGCCGGGGCACAGGGGGCCCTCCTCTTGAAGGTCGGGAAATCTACCCCGATGCTACCCGTGAGTAACAGAACTCCGAAACCACCCACGCCTGTGCGTCCCCTCACAAACCTGTTACCCGTGGAAATGCGGCGCGAATGGGCGCATGCTGGTGGTCAAGGTCCGTGCAACTGGAGCGTTCTATGAACAATCTCGATCTTGCCGTTCCGGTCCTCAGCCGGGGGAAACACCGTAGTCCGCGCAAGGGCGCCTGCTTCATGGAGTTCGCGTCGTACCTGGCCGGCGAGCCGTGGTCGGACCATCCGGCCTGTACGCATCCGCTGCTGGCCGGGGTGGCCCGCGACGTCAACGACTGCACCAGCGATTCCGGCCGCTCCCGGCTGGCGCCGCTGATCCCGTCAGTGATCGGGCTGACCCCCGACGATCCACACGTCGTACCGCGGGTCACCGCCCGGTGCATCCGGCACGCGCTGCCGGTCGTGTCGCAGGAGCGCCAGTACATCCTCGCCGTCGCCCTGCTCGTCGGAGAGCGGCAACTCGCCGCGCTCGACGGACGCCCGCCGGACGACATCGAGCCGGAATCGGTCGCCGTCCTGCAGGCCGTACCGCAGGCCACCAAGTGGGCGCGCTCCTTCACCGCGCGCACCCACCGCGTGACACCCGACTTCGCCCGCCGTACGGCGCCTCGTGCGGTCTCCTGCGCCGTCGAGGGCATCTCCCAGGCCTGCGTCCCGAACCCCGACGACCGGCTCTACCAGCTGCTGCTGGACGCGATCGCGGAAACGAAGGCCTGGATGCCCGCACCCAAGCCGGTGGCCGTCGAACCGGAGGCCGTACGCTTCACAGTGTGACCTTGGAGATACCAGTCCACGAGTGGGGATCCGCCGGCAGTGATGCACCCGGAGTCCTGCTGCTGCAGGAGATCTTCGGGGTCTCCGACTACATCAAGCAGCGCGGGGCGGACCTGCACGCCCTCGGCTACTACGTGATCGCGCCGGAGATCTACTGGCGCCTCGACGACACCGAGCTCGACGAGTCCGCGCCGGATCTGCTGGCGCGCGCGATGGACATCGCCCACCGGCTCGACTGGGACCTGGCGGTCAAGGACGCGCTGGCCGTGCTGGACGGTCTGAAAGCACGCGGCAAGGGCACCGCGGTCGTCGGCTTCTGCTTCGGCGGCGGGCTCGGCTACAACGTGGCCGCGGTGTCCGCACCGGACGTGCTGGTCAGCTACTACGGCTCGGCGTTGCCGCGGCTGCTCGAGCTTCGTCCGGAGGCCGCCGGCCTGCACCACTTCGGCAACGAGGACGCGTTCCTGGACGTCGACGCCATCGTGCCCGCGCTCAGTGGCGCCGAGGTGCACCGGTACGACGGTGCCGGGCACGCGTTCGACAACCCGCTGCCGATGTTCCACAACGCCGACGCCTCCGCGCTCGCGTGGCGGCGTACCGAGGACTTTCTCGCCCGGCATCTACCGACAACCCAAGGATGAGCATGAGCCTGTACGACATTCCGCTGACCACGCTGTCCGGTACGCCGACCTCGCTCGGGGAGTACAAGGGCAAGGCGGTGCTGGTGGTGAACGTGGCGTCGAAGTGTGGCCTGACGCCGCAGTACGAGGGCCTGGAGAACCTGCAGAAGAAGTACGAGGCCCGGGGGTTCACCGTGCTCGGCGCCCCGTGCAACCAGTTCGGCGGCCAGGAGCCCGGTTCCGCCGAGGAGATCGAGACATTCTGCTCGACGACGTACGGCGTCACGTTCCCGATGCTGGACAAGCTCGAGGTGAACGGCGACGGCCGGCACCCGCTGTACGCCGAGCTCACCCAGACCCCGGACGCCGACGGCGAGGCCGGCGACATCCAGTGGAACTTCGAGAAGTTCCTCCTCACCCCCGAGGGCACCGTGGCCGCCCGCTTCCGCCCCCGCACCGAGCCGGAGTCGGCCGAGGTCGTCGCCGCGATCGAGGCGCAGCTCCCGGCCTAGCCCGCCGGCCGGATCGCCCGTCGCTTCCGCGGCGGGCGATTTCTTTGCGCACCATTGCAACAACTCTTTCGAAAGAGTACTTTCGACGCATGCCGAACCCGCATCGCCGCCTGAGCGACCCTCGTGAGTTGAATGCGCTGGCCCATCCCGTCCGGATGGCGATCGTCGAACTGCTGTCGATCAGCGGGCCGCTGACCGCGACCGAGCTGGCCGACCGGCTCGACGAGACGCCCGCGAACTGCTCGTGGCACCTGCGGAAGCTGGCGCAGCACGGGTTCGTGGAGGAAGCCGAGGGCGGGAAGGGCCGGCAGCGGCCGTGGCAGGTGCCGGGCCTCGGATTCCGCTGGGACGA
>NZ_DASRVN010000450.1:0-5602 GCF_035655035.1 Kribbella sp.
CGCCGCGGCTGTCGCCGGAGCCGCCGATCGGACCGGAGTTCCGGCAGCGACTGCGCACCCATCACGCAAAGGGCGGAACGGTTGCGAGCGTCTGCTCGGGTGCTGATGCGCTCGGCTGGGCCGGCCTGCTCGACGGGCGGCGCTTCACCACCCACCACGACCTGACCGACGAGCTGGCCGCTCGCTATCCACGGGCGACCATCGTCCGGGACGTCCTGTACGTCGAGGACGATCGCGTCATCACGTCCGCCGGCATCGCGAGCGGCATCGACCTCGCGCTGCACCTGGTCGCGGTCGGCCGCGGCGCGGAGGCGGCCGCCCGGGTGGCGCGGGAGATGGTCGTGTACGCCCGGCGGAACGGCGACGAGCTGCAGGAGTCCGCGATGCTCCGGCACCGCGACCACCTGAGCGACCTCGCGCACCGCGTCCAGGACGTGATCGACGCCCGGTACGCCGACAAGCTCCCGCTCGCCGAACTGGCCGGGGACGTCGGCGTCAGCGAACGCACGCTGACTCGGATCTTCACGACTGCGACCGGGCTGACGCCGCTGCGCTACCAGCAGCTGCTCCGGGTGGAACACGCCGCGCACCTGATCGGCCACGGCAGCACGGTCGAGTCGGCGGCGCGGGCGGTCGGCTTCGAGGACCCGCGGATGCTCCGCCGGTTACGGTCCCGTATTTCTGTCTAGACCGGGGCAACTTTTTCCCTTGGCACGGTCGTCTACCAGGGACAACCGATCGAAAACGAGGGGAAACAAACCATGAAGGTTGCTTGGGGCATCCGTCGGGGCGTGGTCGCGACCGGTGCGGCGACGGCGGCGCTGGCCGTGGGGCTCAGCCTGGTGGCGACGCAGGGGGCCGGCGCGGCCACCACGAGCGCGACGGCGCTGAGCCGTTCGCAGCTGCTGACCGTCGGGCAGGTGAAGCAGGCGGACGCGCGCCGCCATTGGAGCCTGCAGGTGGACAAGGGCATCCTGCCGTCGACGTACTGCGGCCCGGCGTCGACCGAGGGCAAGCACGTGTCGGCGCGGATGGCGCGCGGCTTCACCGACGAGATGGACGCGTACGGCGCGCAGTACGTGAGCCAGTACGCGAACGCGGCGAGCGCGCGGGCGGCGTACAACTCGGTCATCGCGACGCTCAAGACCTGCACGTACAGCAAGCCGGCGCCGACCCACGCCCGCAAGATCACCGAGAACCGCGTCGTGAAGGGTGCCTCCGGCGACCTCACCCAGGTTATCCGCTGGTACGACTACCCGAAGCCCAACGACCCCGGCAGCGAAGCCGGCGGCTTCCCCTACGCCATCACCCTCAAGGGCCGCAACGTCTCCGTCCTCGCCTTCCGCGAAATGGGCCCCGGCGTCCCCGCCCCCAACTTCGACAAACTCGCCCGCCAGGCAGCCGCCAAGATCACCCGCTGACACCACCACCCGGCGCCGCGGTCAGTCCGCTGACCGCGGCGCCGCCGTACATCCGACCAGCCGCATGTGCGTGAACAGTTGCGTGAACTTTGGGGTTGTGATGGTGAAGCCTCCTTTGGAGAGGTACGACGCAGGGACTGGACAGGTGGTTGGTGGGTAGATGACTGTGGGTCGCGACCGCTCAGAGGGGGAGAGGACTCACCGTATGAAGCTCCGGTATGTGTTGAGCAGCATCATGTTGATGGTTCCGTTGGCGATGGTTGCGCCGGCTACCGCGGCGCCGCGGGATCCGGCGGCCGACCCGGCGTCGGCCGCGAAGGTGCCGTCGATGCTTCGGGACGCTGCCAAGGCCGCGGCTGCCAAGCAGAAGGGGGTGGCTGCCCGGGCGATGGGGGTCGAGGGCAACGGCCGGGTCGGCGTTCAGGTGTACGCCGCCGCGCCGATCACCGCCGCGCAGCAGGACCAGCTGACCGCGCTCGGCGTCTCCGTCGAGAAGAACGCCGCCGACTTCACGAGCACGATCGACCTGCCGACCACCGGCCTGGTCTCCGCGACCGTCCCGTACGACAAGCTCGACGCGGTCGCCGCGCTCGGCTGGGTCAGCGCCCTGCGCCCGGCGCTGCGTCCCGCCGTGGACGTCGGCCCGATCACCGCCGAGGGCGTCCAGTTGCACCAGGCCGACAAGGCCCAGGCCCGCGGGCTGACCGGCCGCGGCCAGAAGATCGGCGTGATCTCCGGCGACGCCGACCACGTCGCGGAGGCGATCGCCGCGGGTGAGCTGCCCCCGGACACCCAGGTGCTGCGGAGCGCGTCGTACGACAACGATGAGGGCACCGCGATGATGGAGATCATCCACGACCTCGCGCCGGACGCGAAGCTGGCGTTCGCGAGCACGCTGGACACCAACGCCGACTACTTCGAGGCGTTCCACGTGCTGGCGAACGCGGGCGTCACGATGATCTCCGAGGACATCGCGCTCGACGACGAGCCGGTGTTCCAGCAGGGCCTCGGCGCCGCGACGGCCGAGGCGCTGGCGAAGCACGGGATCTGGGTCAGCTCGTCGTCCGGCAACCTCGGCAACCGGCACGCGCCGCGCGTCACGGCGGTCGGCACCGGCAAGGGCCCCGACGGCGTCACCGGCCCGTACACGGGCTGCCCGAAGGACCCGGACAACGTGGTGAAGCTGCGCGGCGACGACACGACGTACGACCTGAACCTGCTGCCCGGCGCCGGGATCCTGCCGACGCTGCAGTGGAGCGAGCCGCGGGCGATCTACCCGACCGCCGGACAGGGCGGGTTCACCGACCTGAACCTGTACCTGATGGACAGCACCGGCACCAAGTGCCTCGCGTCCAGCACGAACGTCCAGGCGAACGGCGTCGGCGACACGATCGAGCAGTTCCAGTACTTCAACACGACCGGCGCGGCGCAGAAGGCGAAGCTGGTGGTGAACGTCGCCGGTACGTCGACCGCGCGCAAGGCGCCGGTCCTCGACCTGCGCTGGCGGGCGCTGTCGGCCGGCGTGCAGACGCTCGACCCGACCGACGCGGCCGGCTCGCTGAACCCGGACTCGAACTACACGGTCTTCGCCACCAGCGCGGGAGCCGTGAACGCGAGCGTGTCGACCGACCCGAAGACCGCCCCGGTCGAGCCGTACAGCGCCGCCGGTCCGGTGCAGTTCCTCACCACCACCCGCTGCCCGGGCGGCAGGCCGGGTCCGTGCAACGGCATCCCGGGCGCCGGCGCGCTGAGCTTCCCGGCGCCGAACTGGCTGGCCGGCGACGGCGAGTCGGTCAGCGGCGCGGGCGGCTTCGGCTCGGGCAGCTGCCCGACCACCACCGAGGGCGCCTGCCGCTTCTTCGGTACGTCGGCGTCCGCGCCGACCGCCGCGGGTGTCGCCGCCCTGACCCGGCAGCAGTTCGGCGGCCGCCTCGCCCCGGTCGCGCTGAACGCGCTGCTCGCGGCCCGCGCCGTACACCGCAGCGAGCCGGGCTCCGGAGCCGGGGTGCTGAACGCGAATTAAGAAGTCGTAGTGGTCCGATTGAGAACGAATTCAGTACTCGTATTCATGGACCGATGCCGCCATCTGTCGAAAGGATGGCGGCATGACTACACGTTTCGGGGTTTTCGTACCGCAGGGCTGGAAGATGGATCTGGCGGAGATCGCGGATCCGATCGAGCAGTGGGAGGCGATGACCGCGGTCGCGAAGCGGGCCGACGAGCAGTCCTGGGACTCGATCTGGCTGTTCGACCACTTCCACACGGTGCCGGAGCCGAGTGACAACACCACGTTCGAGTGCTGGAGCGCGACCGCCGCGCTGGCCCGCGACACCAAGCGGGTGAACATCGGCCAGATGGTCGGCTGCAACGGGTACCGCAACCCGGCGCTGTACGCGAAGATCGCGTCCACCGTCGACGTTGCCAGCCACGGCCGCCTGTACGCCGGGATCGGCGCCGGCTGGTACGAGCACGAGTGGAAGGCGTACGGCTACGAGTGGACCGACATCCCGACCCGGATGGCCGCGTTCCGCGAGGCGACCGAGATCATCTACAAGATGTGGACCGAGGACAAGCCGGTCTACAAGGGCAAGCACTACTCGATCGACGCCCCGATCAACGAGCCGAAGGGTGTCCGCAAGCCGCACCCGAGCTTCTGGATCGGCGGCGGCGGCCCGAAGGTCACGCTGAAGCTGGTCGCGCAGTACGCCGACGCCGCGAACATCGGCGGCGGCAACCCGGAGACCTTCCGGGAGAAGGCCGACATCCTCCGCGGCCACTGCCAGAAGGTCGGCCGGGACTACGAGGAGATCATCAAGTCGACGAACTTCAACATCTTCCCGATCGACAAGGGTGACGACCCGCAGAAGGCGACCGCGAAGGCGCTCGGCCCGATGAACCGGGAGAAGTTCGACCGGGACAACCTGATCGCCACCGAGGACGAGATCGCGGACAAGGTCGAGGCGGTCCTCGAGGCCGGCGCCGACTACGTGATCTTCTACGTCCCCGGCGTCGCCTACGACCTGGACCTGCTGGAGCGCGCCGAACGCATCGCCAAGCGCTTCGCCTGATCCGGACGCGCCTGACCAGATCCGGTCATGGCGGATGTAGGTCAGAGGTAACGGTGGACCGGGACTGAGGGCAACTGTCAGGGTGCCTGACGATGGCCTCGCGTGGGTCGGGGCATCGGGAGGTGTCCTATGTTTTCCCGATTGTCCCGGGTCGCGACGGGTCTGCTCGCCGCGGCGGTCGCAGGATCCCTGTTACTGCCGACCGCCGCGAACGCCGGACCACCCGCCGGCACCGCACCGGGCGTCCAACCGACGCCCGGTGCGACCAGCAAGCGGATCACGCTGGTCACCGGCGACGTCGCCGAGCTGACCACGAACTCGGCCGGCCAGGTCTCGGCCCGCCTGCTGGGCGACGAGCCGTACTACTTCGGCACGTTCGACGGTGAGGTCACGCTGATCCCCGCCGAGGCCTACCCGTTGCTCTCCGCGGGCCGCCTCGACAAGCGCCTGTTCAACCTGACAGAGCTGGCGGCGCAGGGGTACGACGACGCGAGCAGCGACAAGCTCCCGCTTCTCGTCACCGGCTCCGCGGCCACGGTCCGTAGTACGGCGGCCGCCACGGTACGCCGTACCCTCCCCAGCGTCGGAAGCACCGCCGTCTCCGTGCAGAAGTCCGACGCCAAGACCTTCTGGAACGGCGTCAGCGGACCGACCACGTTCAAGTCGAGCCAGCTCAGCAAGATCTGGCTGGACGGCCGTACGCACGCCACCGACGAGCAGTCGATGCCGCAGATCGGCGCGCCCACGGCCTGGAAGCAGGGGTACGACGGCCACGGCGTGAAGGTCGCCGTCCTCGACACCGGGTACGACGCCGGGCACCCCGACCTGGCCAAGCAGGTCGTCGCGTCCGAGAGCTTCGTCCCGGGCCAGGCCGTCCAGGACCTGCACGGTCACGGCACCCACACGGCCTCGATCGTCGCCGGCCTCGGTACGGCGTCCGACGGCAAGCGCAAGGGCGTCGCGCCGGGGGCCGAGCTGCTGATCGGCAAGGTGCTCGACAACGGCGGCGGCGGGTACGACTCCGAGGCGATCGCCGGGATGGAGTGGGCCGTCCAGCAGGGCGCGAAGGTGATCAGCATGAGCCTCGGCGGGCTGCCGTCCGACGGCACCGAC
>NZ_DASRVN010000451.1:0-6975 GCF_035655035.1 Kribbella sp.
CGCGGGCACTCCGCCGCCCTGGCTGCTGGCCGCGATCACCGCGAGCCTGACCGACCTGGCGGCGTACCCACGCCCGGCCGCGGCGGTCGCTGCGGTCGCCGAACGGCACGCGGTCGCGCCCGACCGGGTCCTGCTGACCGCAGGCGCGGCGGAGGCATTCGTGCTGATCGCGCGGGCGTTCCGGCCGCGGCATCCGGTAGTTGTTCATCCACAGTTCACCGAGCCCGAGGCGGCACTGCGCTCGGCCGGGCACCTGGTCGACCGGGTGATCCTGCGGCCGGAGAACGGGTTCGTGCTGGACCCGGCCGCCGTACCGCGGGACGCCGACCTGGTTATCATCGGCAACCCGACCAACCCGACGTCGGTCCTGCACCGCGCCGACGACCTGCGCGAACTCGCGCGGCCGGACCGGATCCTGGTCGTCGACGAGGCGTTCATGGACGCCGTACCCGGTGAGCCGGAGTCGCTCGCCGGCGCGTCGATCCCGGGGCTGGTGGTGATCCGGAGCCTGACGAAGACGTGGGGGCTGGCCGGGCTGCGGATCGGGTACGTCCTCGCGCACGCGAGCCTGATCGAACAGTTGGCCGCCGTACAGCCGCACTGGCCGGTGTCCACTCCTGCACTTGCGGCGGCGATTGCCTGCAGCAACGAGCGTTCCGTGGCCGAGGCGGCGCAGGCGGCGGTCGACATCGAGCGGCAGCGTGTCCAGTTGGTTGACAGTCTCGGTGCGATTCCCGGCGTTTCGGTTTACGGCGTACCGCGGGCGCCCTTCGTTCTGGTGCAGGTTCCGGGGGCGGCGCAAGTGCGGGAATCCCTGCGTACACAGGGGTTTGCGGTCCGGCGGGGCGACACCTTCCCGGGGCTGGGGCCGGACTGGTTGCGGATCGCCGTACGGCCGGAGGATGTCACCGACGGGTTTGTGAAGGTGCTGTCGGATCTGTTGCGCTGACAATCGAGTCGGCGCTGTAACGCGGCGGAGGGTTTAGCTGAGGTCCACTTTGCGCACAAGATGGCCAGGTGCCCGTTGGTATCACTGGGCAACTTTCTGGCCGTTCGCGAAGGGAGCAGCACAATGGGTCTCAACGACGACGACATGAACACCTCCTCCGGAGGCGACAACCAGGGCGAGTACGGAGGCCCGGGCGGCGGATCGAACGAAGGCGAGCGGTCGGAGGGCGGGTACGGCGGCTCGTCCGAGGGACAGCGCGGCGGATCCGGTGAGGGGCCGGCTGACGGCGGCGCTTCGCAGGGCAGCCAGGACGGCGGCGCGGATGGTGGAGCCGGCGGCGGCCAGGGTTCCGGTGGCGGCGGTCAAGGTTCCGGCGGTTACGGCGAGGGTTCTGGTGGTGGGTCCGGGGAAGGACCTGCTGATGGTGGAGCCTCGCAGGGCAGCTCGGACGGCGGCGCTGACGGTGGAGCCGGTGGCGGCGGCGGGTACGGCCAGGGCGGTGACTCCGGCTCGGGTGGCGGTGGCTACGGCGAGGGCTCCGGTGGAGGAGAACGCCGGGACTCCGAGTCGGGCGGCGGTGGCTACGGCGAGGGCTCCGGTGGGGGACAAGGCCGGGACTCCGAGTCGGGCGGCGGCGGTGGCGGTTACGGCGAAGGGTCCGGCGGCGGGTCTGGGTCCGACAACGGTGGCGGGAACTCCGGAGGCTGGTGACTACGGTGCCGGAGGCCGGGCCGTTGCGGGATGAGCGCCCGGCGCTCCGGCGCTGTGTGGCCGGCGACCTCGACGAGTTCGCCGACGCGTACTGGGGTTCCCGGGCGCTGCTCTCGCACGCCCCCGATCTCCCCGCGCCGTACGACGACCTGTTCAGCCTCGACGCGGTGGACGAACTGCTGTCCCGCCGAGGCCTGCGGACACCGTTTCTGCGCATCGCCAAGAACGGATCGGTCGTCGGCGACAGCCAGTTCACCGGACCGGCCGGTGCCGGCGCGGAGATCGCCGACCAGGTCCGCGACGACAAGGTCGCCGCACTGTTCGCCGGCGGGCACACCGTCGTACTGCAAGCTCTGCACCGCACCTGGCCGGCGTTGGTCGACTTCTCGACACAGCTGGCCGCGGACGCCGGTCATCCGGTGCAGATCAACGCCTACATCACGCCCGCGGAGTCGCAGGGATTCGCCGCGCACTACGACGTCCACGACGTGTTCGTACTGCAGGTCGCGGGTGAGAAGCACTGGACCGTCCACGAGCCCGTGTACGTCGACCCGCTCCGCAACCAGCCGTGGACCGATCACGCGCGAGCCGTCGAGAAGGCTGCACGCGAGAACGGTCCCGTGGTCGACGAGGTACTGCGGCCCGGCGACGCGCTCTACGTACCGCGTGGGTTCCTGCACTCGGCCAAGGCGCTCGGTGGTGTCAGCGCGCACCTAACTGTTGGTCTGCACACCATGACGCGGTATCTACTCGTACAGGAGCTGGCCGCGCTGGCCGCCGACCAGGCGTCACTGCGTACTGCGCTGCCGCTCGGCTTCGACCCTGGTGATCCGGAGCAGCTGAAGCAACTACTGCCCGAGGTGATCGAGCTCTTCACGCAACAGCTCCAGACCACGACGCCCGACGCATTGGCCGAACGCCTCCGTCGCCGTACCTGGTCGAGCAACCGCCCCGCACCGCTCGCGCCCCTCGCCCACGCGGCCGCGATCTCCTCGCTCGCGATCGGTACGACGGTCCGCCTGCGCCCCGGCCTCCGCTGCCGCCTGATCCCCGGCGACCCGCTCGTACTCGAGCTCCCGGACCGAACGATCACCTTCCCGCCGAACACAACCGCAGCCGTCCAGCAGCTGACCTCCGGCGCCGACTGCAAGGTGGGCGAGCTCCCCGCCCTGGACGAACCCGACCAACTGGTCCTGGTACGCCGCCTCCTCACCGAAGCCGTCCTCGTCACCGATACCCGCTAACCGAACCGCCTGACCGCAGCCGTCACCCCGGATCCACCTCGCGGTCCGTGACGTGTGCGCCGTAGTACTCCGACTGACGCGCCATCAGCTCGCGCATCGGTGTACCGCGTGGCACGCCGTACACCGTGCCGGGAAAGTCCAGCTCGCGTTGGACCTGCCACAGCTCCTCGTGCCGGTCCGGGGAGAAGAGCTGCGCCGGATCGCCGGCGGCGATCCATCCGATCGGGAGGACCGTGCCTGCTGCCATCCGCGAGTTCACCTGCAGCACGCTGTTGATCCGGAGCTCCGCGCCTGCGCCGGCGACGGAACCGGGGAACAACGCGGCGCCCGTGGCGATGAAGACCTCGTCCTCGACCGTGGCGCCGTTGACATGTGCATGGGGACCTATCAGGACCGCGTCGCCGATCACTGCTGGATGGTCCGCCCGGCCGCGCACCAGAGCGTTCTCCATCACCACACTGTTCGCGCCGAGCCGGATCTCGCCGTTCTCCGCCGTCAGCACCGCACCGTGCAGGACTCTGCTGCCCTCGCCGAGGACGACGGCGCCACAGAGCACGGCCGATGGGGCGACGTACGCGGATGCGGGCACGACCGGTCGACGGCCGCGGTGTTCCATCAACATCTGTCCATCACCATCTGTCGGTGTCCTCTCCTGGCCTGACCTCCTCAAAGCTGTACCCGAACGACGTGCGGACTCTCCACTGCCCGGGTCCTCACAACCCGGGCGGCGGTGTCCTCCGGGCCGTCCACGTCGAGGTGGGAGGCTCGGTCCGTCGGACAATCCGGGTGGAGAACCGCGAACTGGGTCAACATTAGAACAGATGTTCGATCGAGTGCAACGCATCCTGATAGGTCAGGAAAGGCCGTTCAGATCCGCTCGGCGCTGAGCCGCGGAGCGACCCGCGCGAGCACGTAGATCGTCAGGCTCGCCACCAGCGCCAGCCCCGCGAGCACGACCCATGGCAGCTCGTGATGCACCTCGAACAGCTGCGCGAAGAACCCCGGCGCGAGCACGCTCGAGAACGTGAACGAGTACTGCCAGTACGACAGGTACTTTCCCCGCCCGATCTCCGGCGAGATAACAGCCGACAACGCGTTGTTCGTGGCCGCATGCAGTACGTCGGCGAACGCGAAGCAGGCAGTCGCCAGCACCAGCACCAGGACGACCCAGCCGCCTGGGATGTGCACCTGTAGCGCCATCAGCAACGCCCAGGCGGCGTACGCGATCCCAGCAACCGCCATGACGTTCGTACGGCGTCGTTGCACGGTGTGGCGTACTACGAGCGTCTGGCCGGTCGCCAGTACGACAGAAGTCGCAGCGATCAGTACGCCGACCAACCACTTCGGCACGGTGAGCGCTTCGGTGACGTACACGGGCAACCCGACACCGAGCATCATCGTGCAGAGCGCCAGCAGTGTGTTGGCACCGATCAGCACCAGGAACGTCCGGTCCTTACGCAGCAGCGGCGCCGGCCCGCTGTCGTGCGCGGCGCGCTCGTGGTGCGACGGGTGCAGCCGCATGAGCAGCAGACCGGCCAGGTAGAAACTGACCGCGTTCACGGCCATCGCAATCACGAACGGTTCATTGCCACCGAGCGCCAGCAGCCAGCCGGCGGCCAGGGCACCGAAGGCCACGCCACCGGCCTGCATCATCCCGCCGAGCCCGAACCACTTGTCCCGCTCGCCGTCGTCGGCGACGTCCGCAAGCAGGCTGAAGATCGCCGACCAGAACACCCGCTGGCCGGTGGTCATCACCAGCGAGCACAGGAACAGCAGCCAAAGCGACCGTCCGAAGAAGAAGCCGGTAAACGCCAGGCCCTGTGCGAACTGTGCGCCTACGACGATGTTCCGCGGGCCGACCCGGTCGACGATCACACCGACCGCTGCCGGTGCCGCGATCGAGAACAGCGTCGCGACCGTCAGCATCAGTCCGGCCGTCCCGAGCGGGATGTCCGCGACCTTGTTGAAGTACAAGAGCAGCAGCGGCCCAGCGCAGCCGCCGCCGAACGAGTCGATCGCCAGACCGGCCAGCAGCGGCACCCGGCCGCGCACGTTCGGGAGGCCGAGTGACGCGGCTGCGGGCATGGCGAAGCGCTCCCATCGGGTCATCTCGGCGGCTGGCGAACACTAGCAAGCGTTCGCCGGCCGTTCCAGCCGATTTCACTCCGTCACGGGCACCCGTCGTACGGCGACGTTCCGCAACGGCCGCCACGCCACCGCCGTCATCACCACCATTGCCACGAAGGCGATCGCGAACGGAGCAGCCAGCCCGAACCGTTGCGCCAGTACACCGCCCAGCGCAGAGCCGATCGCCGCACCGCCGGCTGAGGCCAGGAGGTACACGCTGTTGACCCTGCCCATCAGCTGATCCGGTGTGGCCAGCTGCCGCGTTGTAGTCGACACAATGCCCCACACCACCGCGTGGACGCCGAACACCGCCATGGTCGCGCCAGCGACCCACGGGTTCCTGGTGAGCGCCAGGATGAGGTGGATGGCGGTCTCGATGATCAGTCCGACCCGGAGCAGCGTTACGGAACCGACCCGCGGCTCCAGGAAGTGGTACGTCGGCATGCCGAGCACACCGCCCACCGCGCCGACCGACACGAGCAGACCGAACTGTGTGTCGCTCAGCCCGAGCCGCTCGCGCGCGAACAGCACCCAGGTCGCGAAGGCCGCACAGAACGTGACGTTCATGACCAGAATCGACAGGGCCAACGTACGCACGCCGGAGTGCTGCCAGAGCCACCGGACTCCTTCACGCACCTCGTGCAACAGCGCTGCACGAGCAGATGGCTCAGGGAGCGGCGGCCGTACGGCGACACGCGCTACGAGAGCTGCGGCCGCCGCGAAGGTGACTGCATCGAACACCAGCGGGATGCCGGCGCCCGCAGCGAACAGCAGTGCGCCCAGCGGCGGCCCGCCGAGCTGCTGGAGCACCGTGCCGCTGGCAAACAATCGTGCGTTCGCCTGACCGAGGTGCTCCTTCGGTACGGCGCTCACGAGCAGTGCGCCGGATGCGTTGTCTGCAAGGGTTTCTGTGGTACCTAGAAGGAAGAGAGCGGTGTAAATCGCCCAAAGTGGTGCAGTGTGAAGCAGTACTGCGGCACCGAGCGCAACCAGCACCAGTGCGCGAAAGATGTCAGCAGCAACGATCATGAGCCGCCGGTCGAGCCTGTCGACCAGCACGCCGCTGAACAGCGCGAACAGCAACCACGGCAACTGCTGGATGAACGCAGCGGCGCCAACGGCCGCCGGACGGGTGGTGATCGAGGCGACCAGCAACGGCCCGGCCGCGAGCATGGCGCCGTCGCCGAGGTTCGAGATGATCGCGGCCGGGAAGATCTTGCGGAAGTCGGCTCCGAGCTCGGCCGGAACGACGTACGCGCCAAGGGAACGCATCTGAACTCCTGAGGGCATGACGGAACGACGGGACACCGGCTTCTCCAGCCGGCGGTCCGCCCGGTCAGCCGCGTCAGCGCACCGACCGGACGGTGTGTGCCATGTCCTCGAACGACGTAGACATTGCTCCCACCTCCGTCCGTACCCGCGACGACCCGCCGCTCCGCACACCGTACCGGCCGCACCCCGCCCCCGCACTCCGATTCTGCCCACGCTCCCTGCGCTATCCTCGACCTTCGGCGGATTCCGCCAGGAGGGCTCGCATAGTGGCCGAGTGCGCTGGTCTTGAAAACCGGTATGGCGGGTGACCGTCATCGTGGGTTCGAATCCCACGCCCTCCGCTGTGTGATGTCTCAAGACATCGGCGACAGGTGAACCCACGATTCGTGGGTTCACCTGTTCTTTTTGGGGACGGGGCCGGGTGGTCTGCCGGTGGGTTGGTAGTCGCGGTCTGGGTCGAGGGTGAGTTCGCGCAGGAGTTCGCCGGTGGCGGCGTCGACGACCCTGATCTGTTGGTCTTGAACGAGGAGCAGGACGTGGGTTCGGGCGTGGGTTCGGCCGATGCCGATGTGGTGGAGTTGTCCGTTCATGCGGAGGGTGACGACGCCGGTGTCGTCGAGGCGGTCGGTGCGGACCCGGTCGTGGGTGTGGCTGGTCCGGTCGGTGGTGGGG
>NZ_DASRVN010000452.1:0-16409 GCF_035655035.1 Kribbella sp.
CTGTCGATCCAGGGTGAGGCCGTTCGTGTAGGTGACGAGAAGGAGGAGACATGAACCAGTACGTGCTCAGCATCTACCAGCCCGACGGCCCGCCGCCCGCACCCGAGATCCTCGACCCGATCATGCGCGACCTCGAAGCCCTGAACGCGGACCTCAGGAAAGCCGGGGTCTGGGTGTTCGACGCCGGCATGCACCCGCCCGAGACCGCCACCGTGCTGCGGGCGAAGGGCGACGACGTCCTCGTGACCGACGGACCGTTCACCGAGGGCAAGGAACACCTGGGCGGCTTCATCGTGATCCGGGTCGAGGACCTCGACGCCGCACTGCACTGGGGACGACGCCTTGCCAAGGTGCTCGGCCTGCCGGTAGAGGTCCGGCCCTCGCAGTCGTGACCTCCGACCTGGAAGCGATCTTCCGGGAAGAGCACGGGCGTGCGGTGGCCGTGCTGACCCGGGTGTTCGGCGACCTCGAGATCGCCGAGGACGCCGTCCAGGACGCGTTCGCGGCGGCGCTGGAGAAGTGGCCGGTGAGCGGCGTACCGCCGAGCCCGGCCGGCTGGATCATCACGACCGCGCGGAACCGTGCGATCGACCGCCTGCGCCGGGAGTCCGCGCGGGCGGGCAAACACGCCCAGGCGGCGCTGCTGCACGCCGAGGCCGAGCCGGTGGAGGAGGGTGCCGTGCACGACGACCGCCTGCGGCTGATCTTCACCTGCTGCCACCCGGCCCTCGCGCTGAACGTCCGGGTCGCGCTCACGCTGCGGATGCTCGGTGGGCTCAGTACGTCGGAGATCGCCCGCGCGTTCCTGGTACCGGAGTCGACGATGGCGCAGCGGCTGGTCCGCGCGAAGGCGAAGATCAAGGTCGCGGGCATCCCGTACCGGGTGCCGTACGAGGCCGACCTGCCCGAGCGCGTCCGCGGCGTACTGGCGGTCGTGTACCTGATCTTCAACGAGGGGTACGCCGCGTCGTCCGGTGAGACCCTGGTCCGCGACGAGCTCGCGCTCGAGGCGATCCGGCTCGGCCGGCTGCTCGTCGACCTGATGCCGGACGAGCCCGAAGCGGTCGGGCTGCTCGCGCTGATGCTGCTCCAGCAGTCCCGCCGCCCGGCGCGGGTCGCGCCCGATGGTTCGCTGATCCGGCTCCGCGACCAGGACCGCGCCCTGTGGGACCGCGCACTGATCACCGAAGGCCATGAGTTGGTACGCCGATGCCTGCGCCGCAACCAGCCCGGCCCGTACCAGTTGCAGGCGGCGATCAACGCCGTCCACGCCGACGCCTCGACAACCGCGGAAACCGACTGGCCCCAGATCCTCCAGCTCTACAACCACCTCCTGACCCTCGACCCGACCCCGGTGGTGGCCCTCAACCGGGCCGTCGTCGTCGCCGAAGTGGAAGGCCCCGCCGCCGCTCTCGCGCTCGTCGACGGCCTGTCCCTCGACACCTACTACCTCTTCCACGCGATCCGCGCCGACCTCCTGACCCGGTTGGGCCGCCACGCGGAAGCACGGACGGCGTACGAGACCGCGCTCACCCACAGCACCAACCAGGCCGAACGCGCGTTCCTGGTACGGGCGGCGGATCGGGACGTGGGACGCTAGTGTCGGCGTTAACCGACGGGAGGTGGAGTGTGGGGCTGCCTGGTAAAGGGCTGGTCGAGGGGCTGAAGGTCACTGCGCGGACGCTGGCCCGGCGGTCCGTCACCGAGCAGTATCCGGATGTCCAGCCGGAGTTGCCGCCGCGCAGTCGCGGGGTGATCGCGCTGCTGGAGGAGAACTGCACCTCCTGCATGCTGTGCGCCCGCGAGTGCCCGAGCTGGTGCATCTACATCGACTCGCACACCGAGACCGCGCCGTCGGTCGGTGAGCAGGCGCGGGAGCGCAGCCGGAACGTGCTGGACCGGTTCGCGATCGACTTCAGCCTCTGCATGTACTGCGGGATCTGCATCGAGGCCTGCCCGTTCGACGCGCTGTTCTGGTCGCCGGAGTTCGAGTACGCCGAGACCGACATCCGCAACCTCACGCACGAGAAGGCGCGGCTCCGCGACTGGATGTGGACCGTCCCGGCGCCGCAGCCCATCGACCCCGGCCCGACGGTGACCCCTCCGGAGGACGAGGCGTGACAACGGTGCTGTTCTCCGTCGCCGGCGTGGTGGCGGTCGTTGCGGCCGTCCTGGTGGTGACCTCCCGCCGGATCGTGCACGCCGCGCTCTGGCTGGTGCTCGCGCTCGGCGCGGTGGCCGGCTGCTTCGGCGCGCTGCAGGCCGAGTTCGTGGCGCTGGTGCAGATCCTGGTGTACGTCGGCGCGATCGTCGTACTGGTGCTGTTCGCGCTGATGCTCACCAAGGCGCCGACGAACCCGCTGCCCGGGCTGACCACCGGCCGCAGCCCGTTCGCGGCCGTGGTGGCCGGCGTCCTCGCGGTGCTCCTCGGCACCGGCGTAGTACTTGCCTTCGGCAACGAGAAGGTCAAGCCGGTGCCGGACGGCTCGCCGACCGCGGTCGGGACGCAGGTGTTCAAGCAGTGGGTGCTGCCGTTCGAGGTGCTGTCCGTCCTGTTGCTCGCCGCGCTGATCGGCGCGATCGCCCTGTCGCAGCGGAAGAAGGAGGACTGACATGCCGTTGGTCCTCCCACTGCTGCTGGCAGTGGTGCTGTTCTGCGTCGGCGTGTACGGCGTGCTCGCCCGGCGGAACGCGATCACGCTGCTGATGTCGTTCGAGCTGATGCTGAACGCGGTGAACCTGAACCTGGTCGCGTTCGACGCCTGGCGGGTGACCGAGGCGACCGGCCAGACGCTCGCGGTGTTCGTGATCACGCTGGCGGCGGCCGAGATCGGGCTGGGGCTGGCGATCGTGCTGCTGCTGTTCCGCGGGCACGGTCACGTCGACGCCGACGCGGCCCGGGACCTGGTCGAGCACGAGGAGGCCTCGTGATCGGCACGGCCTGGCGGGTCGTCGGTGTCGGTTTCTCGCTCCTCGTCGTACTGTCCGCGGCGTTGCTGTACGGCGTGACGCCGCAGCACACCACGGCCGGCGGCGCGATGATCGGCCAGGACTTCCGGTTCTCGTACGAGTTCCGTACCGACGGCCTGACCGTCCTCATGCTCGCCGTGGTCGGTGTGGTGTCGGCGTGCGTGCAGGTCTACTCGATCGGGTACGTCCGCGAGCGCGTCGCGTCGTACACCGCGCTCGTCACGCTGTTCACCGCGGCGATGGTGACCGTGGTGGTGTCGGACAACCTGTTCCTGCTGCTGATCGGCTGGGAGGTGATGGGCGCCTGCTCGTACCTGCTGATCGGCCACTACTGGGAGCGTCGCGACGCCCGCGCCGGTGCGATGAAGGCGTTCCTGGTGACCAGGTTCGCCGATGTCGGCTTCCTGTTCGGGATCTTCGTGCTCGGCGTCGGGTACCACACGTTCCGGATCTCCGAGCTCGGCAGCGGCCCGATCGAGCCGCACACGCTGACGATCGGCACGCTGCTGCTGCTCGTCGGCGTGGTCGGGAAGTCGGCGCAGGTGCCGCTGCAGACCTGGCTCCCGGACGCGATGCCCGGTCCGAGCCCGGTCAGCGCGCTGATCCACGCGGCCACGATGGTTGCCGCGGGCGTCTTCCTGATCGCCCGGCTGTTCGACCTGTTCGTGCGCGCCGAGACGACGCTGACCGTGCTGGCGGTGGTCGCCTGCGTGACGATGCTGTTCGCGGCGTCCTGCGCGATGGCGGCCGTCGAGGTGAAGCGGGTGCTCGCCTGGTCGACGGTGAGCCAGCTCGCGATCATGTTCTCCGGGCTCGCGCTCGGCACCGGCGACGGACGGCACGCGGCGCTCTTCCACCTGTTGACGCACGCGGCGTTCAAGGGCTTGCTGTTCCTCTGCGCGGGCGTTCTGCTGCATCAGGTGGGCAGCGCCGCGTTCGTCGTACTCCGTCGGTACTCCCGGCGTGGCGCGCTGCGGAAGCGGCTGCCCGTGACGTTCGTGACGATGACGATCGGCCTCGCCGCGCTGGCCGGCGTACCGGGGCTGGCCGGGTTCTTCTCCAAGGACTCCGTGGTCGAAGCGGCCTGGAGGACGGCGCGGGACGGTTCGGTGGTCGGCTGGATCGTGCTGGTTTCGGTGTGCCTGACCGCGATGATGACCGCGTTCTACTGCCTGCGCCTGTGGTTGTGGGTCTTCTTCCGTACGCCGGCCGTCGTCGGCGCGGTCGGTGCGTTCGAGGACGACGACGCGATGGCGGATCTTGACGAGCCGGACGTGCGCAAGCTCCGCGAGGGCTCGTGGCTGATGCTGGCGCCGATGGTGCTGCTCACGGTCGGGGCGATCGGGCTCGGGTACGCGGACGGCGTGCACCTGAACTGGCCGATCGCGGCGATCACGACCGTGCTCGCGGTGCTCGGCGCGCTCCCGGCGTACTCGCTGTGGCGTCGCGGGGCGGACCCGCGCCCGGTGCTGCTGGAGCGTGAGTACGGCGTGGATCCGGCGTACCAGCGGTTGTTCGTCGTTCCCGTGCGATGGCTGGCCCGGTTGACGGTCGATGGGGACCGGGACGTGATCGGGGCGTACGTCCGGGCGACCGGGCGGGCCGGCGTACTGGCGTCGGCCGGCTTCCGGAAGCTGCAGACCGGAAACGTGCAGACGTACCTGACCGCGGCCGTGGTCGGGGTGGTCGCGCTCGCGATCCTGGCGGGGGTGATCGGGTCGTGAGCCAGTGGTTGCTGATCGCCTTGCTGGCGGTTCCGGCGGTGACGGCCGGGGTGTTGTGGGGGCTGCCCGCGGTGCTGGGGGAGCGGGTCGCGGCGATCGCCGGGTCGGTCGTGTCGGGGCTCGTGCTGGTCGGTTCGGTGGTCCTGTGGTGGGACATGCGCCGTCCGCACTGCCCGTGTACCTACGAATTCGTTGACACCCCTGCTTCGAGAAACCTGCCGGGCAAGTTGTTGCCGTACGCACAGACCGACGTGTCCTGGATCCCGCAGCTCGACGTGAGGTTCCACCTGGCGGTCGACGGCATCTCGATGCCGCTCATCACGCTCACCGCGCTGCTGGTCTTCCTGTGCGGCCTGTACTCGATCAAGATCACGCCCCGGATCGGCCGGATGCGCTCGCTGATCGCGCTGCTGCTGGTGATCGAGACCGGCGTGATCGGCACCTTCGCGGCCGCCGACCTGGTGCTGTTCTTCGTGTTCTTCGAGATCGTGCTGATCCCGATGTGGCTGGTGATCGACATCTGGGGCGACCACCACGACCGGGCCGGGCGCCGCCGGGCGGCGAACACGTTCATCCTGATGACCGTGCTCGGCTCCGCGCTGATGCTGCTCGGGTTCCTGCTGATCCACCGGCAGGCCGGGACGTTCGACGTGGCGTTCCTCGGCGAGCACCCGCTGCGCGGCGGGCACGGGATCGCGCTCGCCGCCGCGGTGCTGATTGCGCTCGGGCTCGCGGTGAAGATGCCGCTCTGGCCGCTGCACATCTGGTTGCCGGACGCGCACGCGAAGGCGCCGACCGTCGGCTCGGTCCTGCTGGCCGGGGTCCTGCTGAAGCTCGGCAGCTACGGCATGATCCGGATCCTGCTGCCGATCCTGCCCGCGGCGACGACCACCATCGCGCCGTACCTGGCCGGCTTCTCGGTGGTCGCGATCGTCGCCGGATCGCTGGCCTGCCTGGCGCAGACCGACGTGAAGCGGCTGATCGCGTACTCCAGCGTCGGGCACATGGGCTTCATCGGGCTCGGTATCGCGACGCTGTCGCCGGAAGGGCTGAACGGCGCGCTGTACGCGAACATCGCGCACGGCATCATCACCGGCCTGCTGTTCTTCCTGGCCGGCGCGATCAAGGACCGGCACGACACCAGCGACCTGCGGGCGATCGGCCGCGCGCTGTACGCCCGGCTGCCGCGGATCGGCGGCCTGCTCACGTACGCGTGCCTCGCGTCGCTCGGGCTGCCCGGGCTGGCCGGGTTCTGGGGCGAGATGCTGATCCTGCTCGGGGCGTACCACCCGGCCGATGCGTTGCCGCGGGCAACGTTCGTGCTGCTGATGGTGATCGCCGGGCTGGGCGCCGTCCTGACGGCCGCGTACTTCCTCCGGCTGATCCGGAACCTGTGCCAGGGCGATCCGGCGGAGTACCCGTCCACCGCGTTCGCCGTCGACCTCAGCCGGATCGAGTTCGCCACGTTCGCGCCACTCGCCGTACTCACCGTGGTCCTCGGCCTGTGGCCGTTCACGCTGCTCAACGAGTGGATGACCCTATGACACTCACGTGGACCGACTGGCAGGCCGTCGCGGTGCCGCTGGTGCTCGCGATCGGCGCGATCGCCGTACTCCTGGTGGACAGCTTCTGGAAGAGTGCGCCGGCCGAGTTGCGGCACACCGTCGTGACGTTGCTGACCAGCGGTGTGATCCTGTTCGGGCTGGTGTTCGTGTGGGCGCAGCGGACCGATGTCAAACCCGCGTTCTGCCGGTCGGCGGTCGAGGGGCCGGCGGAGTGCAGCCTGGTGTTCGAGCCGTTGACGGCCGGGTTGTGGGCGGTGCTGCTGATCGGCGGACTCGGTGTCGTCGGGCTGTCGGCGTACCGGCTGCTCTCCAGGGACGTGCCGATCGGGGAGTACCACTTCTTGCTGCTCAGCGCGCTGACCGGCGCGACGGTGCTGGCGGGCGCCCGGGACCTCGCGACGCTGGTGATCGCGCTCGAGGTGGTGTCGTTGCCGACGTTCGCGATGGTCGGGCTGCGGCGTGACCGGCGCGGGTCCGAGGGTGCGCTGAAGGCGTTCCTGGTCTCGGTGCTGTCGACTGCGGTGATGCTGTTCGGCGTCTCCTACCTGTACGGCGTCACCGGTTCGCTGTACCTGACCACGATCGCGAACCGGCTGAGCGACCTGGACCCGAACCTCGCCCGCGTGGGGTTCGCGGCCGGGCTGTTCGTGATCGTCGGGTTCGCGTTCAAGATCGCGGCGGTCCCCTTCCACGCCTGGCTTCCGGACACGTACGTCGGCGCGCCGGTCGAGGTCACGACGTTCCTCGCCGTGGTGTCGAAGTCGGCCGGCGTCGCCGGGCTGCTGGTGGTCGTGACGTCCGGGATCGCGCCGGCCGGCTCGGAGCTTCGTACCGTGGTGGCGATCCTGGCGGCGGTCACGATGACCGTCGGGAACCTCGCGGCACTGCGCCAGGTCGAGGCGGTCCGGTTGCTCGCCTGGTCGTCGATCGGGCAGGTCGGCTTCCTGCTCGCACCGCTGGCGGTCGGGGACGCGCGGGCCGTCGTGGGGTACCTGGCGGCGTACGTCGTGGTGACGCTCGGCGCGTTCGGAGCCGTCGCGGTCGTGCAGCGGCATCGCGCGGGCGGTCTGCTGACCGACTATCGCGGGATGGTTCGCTCGGAGCCGGGGCTGGCGGCGGCGCTGATCTTCTTTCTGGTGGTGCTCGCCGGGTTGCCGCCGGGTTTCGCGGGGCTGTTCACGAAGTTCGCCGCGTTCCAGGCGGTGATCGACGCGCACCTCGGGTGGCTGGCGATCGTGATGGCGATCAACGTGATGATCGGGCTGGCCGTGTACCTGCGGTGGATCGCGGAGCTCTTCCGGCTGCCCGCCGACGACCCGTTCTCGGTCGACATCGAGACCCCGGCCGTCGCGATGATCTCGCTGTGCGCCGCGCTGACAGCGGTGCTGTCGGTGCTGCCGAGCATCATGTTCGCGCTGGTGACCTGACAGGTTCGGTAGCCTGTCGTGGATGAGAGCGCGAGGCGTCGCCGCGGTGGTTCTGCTGTTCACGCTGACCGCATGCGGTGGTGGCAAGACGGTGTCGCCGCCACAGTCGCCGTCAATCGCCGCGCCGTCTGTTGCGCCGTCCTCCGTTGTTTCCAACACGCCTAGCAGTCCTGCAGTGCCTGCGGCCAAGGACGGGGAGAACTACCGGGCGTGCGCCGACGGCACCTGTGAGGTGCTGATCCGGAAGCAAGCCGTCATCACCCTCAACGGCGACAAGTTCACGGCGACGGTGGCGAAGGGCACGCTCAAGTTCACCGACGCGAAGGGATACATCTCGGTGAGCCGGAGTGGTACCGACGCCAGCCGCAGCGGCGGCGGCAGCGTCTCGGGCGTGGCAGGCGGCATCGCCGCGGTCAGCTGGCACGACGACGGCCGCCCGACCCACATCGCCACACTGACGTACGCCGCCGGCGACACCGTCATCGTCAAACTCACGAAGAGTTAGTCCGCGCGAGGAAGTCCTCGTACTGCGCCCACACCCGGCGCCACAGGGCGTCCCGGTCCGCGGCGGTGTAGTGCGGAAGCGGCAGGTGGAACACGTCCGCGAGCGCGGCGAAGTAGTTGGCGCGATCGTCCAGCAGCCGCTTGTCGACGCGGTCGGAGAACGTCTCGCTCAGGCCGATGGACCGCAGTACGACCACGGATTCCGGCGTACGGCGGAATGCGGAGGCCAGCCGTACGAACGGCGACTCCGGGTCCGCGGACAGCTCGGCGTGTTTCGCGGCGAACGCCTCGAGCGGGACCGGCGACGCCTCGAAGTCCATGCCGATCAGGTTCGCGCGCGGGTCGTGGTCGAGGCGCCAGCCGTCGGTGATCTCGGACGGGCGGAGGTGCAGCGTGAACGGGTACTGCGTCGCCGTACCCGTCTCAAGTGGCATGGGCTGTCGTAGCCCGTCACCGAGGCCGGCGTCGACCAGCCAGACCCGGTCCGGGTCCTCGGCCAGCCCGCTCACCGTCAGCACCAGGTGGCTGCCGTCGATGACGCTAGGCCGGTTGACCGTCTCCACGCCGCCGCGATGCAGCTCTACGCGGTACCCGAGCTCGGCCAGCAGCAACGCGAACGTGCCGTTCAGCTGGAAGCAGTACCCGCCGGTCTCGCGCGCGACGATCCGCTTCGCGACCTCTTCCGGATCGAACGCGCCACCGGGCGTCAGTTGGTACTGCACGGTCTCGTACGGCACCTGGTCCACGAAGGCCTCGTGCAGTTGCGTCAGCGCCTCCAGCCGGGGCGGGCCGTCGTACCGGTCGATCCCGATCCGTTGCAGAAACGCCGCGGTGTCCATGCGCCTTAGGCTAGGCGAGGTGATCGACGTCCTCGACGGAACTGCAGCTCTTGCCATCGCCGACGAGCTCGGGACGGTGTTCGCCGCGGCCTTCGGGCCGGAGGAGGACACCGAACGGTTCACCACCGAGACGCTCCCGGCGCACTCGACCCGCGACGCCTTCCGGCTCGTGACTGCCAGGACTCCGCGTCCGGCCGGCGTCCCGGGCCCGGCCGCGGGCGCCGGGTCGCTGGACGTCGCCGGCGTCATGGGCGGCAGCGGGCCGCTTGTCGGATTCGCGTACGGGTTCACCGGGGAGCGCGGGCAGTGGTGGCCGGACCGGGTGGTGGAGGCGGTCGGGCCGGAGCTCGCCGCGGAGTGGGTCGGCGGGCACTTCGAGGTCGTCGAGCTCGCCGTCCATCCAGACGCGCAGCGACGGGGGCTCGGCGCGGCGCTGATGACCGAGCTGCTGCGCGACCTCCCGCATCGGCGGGCGTTGCTCGGCACGGACGTCGACGACGGCCCGGCGCCGCGCCTGTACCGGCGGTTGGGCTGGCAACTGCTGTACCCGGACCTCGGCTGGGGCAGCGCGCTCTACGGTCTGGACAGAGGAGTGCCTCGCGACGGTTGACCTGGCAGGGTGTACGTCATGACTTCTGAGCGGATCTATGTCGGGAGCTACACCAGTCAGACCGGTGGCGGGGACGGGATCGCGTTCGGCCCGCTGAACGGGATCGCTGCGGCGGCGACGATCGCCGACCCTTCGTTCCTGGTCAGGTCCGCGGACGGGCGGTTCCTGTACGCCACCAACGAAGAGCAGGACGGGAAGGTCGCGGCGTTCGCGATCGGCGCGGACGGCGGGCTGGAGTTGCTCAACCAGCAGCCGACCGGCGGCGCGCACCCGTGTCACCTGGACATCGACCCGTCCGGGCGGTACCTACTGTCGGCGAACTACACCTCGGGATCGGTCGCGATCCACCCGATCGCCGCGGACGGTTCGCTCGGCGAGGCCACGCAGTACCTGCAGCGCGAAGGGTCCGGTCCGAACGCGGACCGCCAGGAAGGGCCGCACGCGCACCAGATCGCGTTCGACCCGGCGGGCGCGTTCGTGTTCGACGTCGACCTCGGGTCGGACACGGTGTACTCGTCGACGCTCACCGCGGAAGGGTCGCTGCAGGAGGTCGACCGGCTGCACATCCACCCGGGCGCGGGCCCGCGGCACCTGGTGTTCCACCCGACGGCGGGTGCGGCGTACGTGATCAACGAGCTCGACTCGACGCTCACGGTCTGCAGCTACGCCGACGGGAAGTTGCAGACCGTGCAGACCGCGTCGACCCGGCCGGCCGACTCGCCCGGCGAGAACTACCCGGCCGAGCTGCTGATCTCCGCCGACGGCCGCTTCCTGTGCGGCTCGAACCGCGGCGACAACACGATCGCGGTCTTCGCGGTGGCTTCCGACGGACTGTCGGTCGAGCTGGTGCAGACCATTTCGTCCGGCGGCAACTGGCCGCGACACCTTGCCTTCAGCAACGACGGTACGCAGCTGTACGCCGCCAACGAGCAGTCCGACCAGATCGCGGTCTTTGCCATCAGCAACGGCCGGCTGACCGCTCAAGGTGAGCCTGTCAGCTGGCCGAAGCCGGTGTGCATCCTGCCGGTCTAAACCAGCTTCTCGAAGAAGAACTCGTGCTTGAGGAAGGACACGTCGTACTCGTGACCCGGGTACGGCGGGTTCAGCTGTGACGCCTGGAACAGCCGCCAGCCGTCCTTGAGCGCGTCGAGCCCGGTCTCGTACGGCGGCTCGTCGGAGTCACCCGTGGTGGGGTGGGTCTCGCCGGTGCCGTCGTACGTCGACCAGCCGACCACGCGTGCGTCCAGCGCGGAGGAGGCCAGGTACAGCACCAGCACCTGCTGGCGAAGGCCGGTCAGCTGCGGGTTCTCGGCCGTGGCGGTCATGCCATCTCCTTCTTGTTCGCGGCGTGCGGGTTGTTGACGCGGTCGGCCACCACCCGCTGCGGGCGGTTCGTCACGCGGGTCACCCAGTAGTTCGGGTCGTACGTGTCGTCGCCGCTGATCGCGCGCCACATCAGGATCCGGTTGTACCGTTCGAGCCGGCCGGTGGCGTTCTCGTACCACGGGAAGTTCTGCTCGAGCTCGGCCGCGACCGCGTCGTCGTACAGGTCGTCGGTGTTCCAGAGCCGGACCTGGCGGACCGTCGGGTTGAACCGGATCTTGAACATGTACCGGTCGACGTTGCTGTCGTTCTTGCGGCCGCCGTGCCAGATGCCGTGGTGCAGGAACTGCACGGTGCCGGCCGGGCAGACCAGGCGGGTCTGGCCGAGCAGGTTCTGGTACCGGCCGGTGTCGGACTCGTTCGTCCGGCGCAGGTGGCTGCCCGGGACGCTGAGCGTGCCGCCCATCTCGAGCGTGACGTCCTGCGGGTAGTACATCAGCTGCACGTCGAAGGCGTCGGTCCGGACGTCGATGATCGCGTCGCCGTGCAGGTTCTGCGCCTCGCCCTCGTGCGCCCGGCGGATGTGCACCGCATGGTGGTCGACGGTCGGCTCCGGCCCGACCAGGCTGTGGATCGCGCCCGCCACCTCCGGCAGTTGCACCAGCCGCTGGACGAAATCGCTGTCCACGAACGCCTCCGACAACGGGGTGCCGTACGGAACCCCCGGAATGCCGTTGTTCAGGACCTCGATCGCCTGCTGGTTCATGTCGTCCGGTACGACGGCGTCCATCCGGAGGGCACCGGTGGCGACGAAGTGCGCCATCTGCACCGAGGTGAGCAGGTGCTTGCGATGCGGTTGGGGCATGGAGACTCCCTGTTCGCGGTAGTGGTCACTACTCCTCCATTCTGCGATCGGATGCCGTTGTCCCGCGTGGGTTGTGATCACCACTGGTGGTAAATTCTCACTGTGATCGAGTTGCATCTGGCGCAACCGCCGGAGGTCGTGAACGCCGGCGCCGGAATCCACGGAACACGTGTTCTGCGCGACGTCTTCCGGTTGCCGGACCTGTGGCAGCTGCACCTGTACAACTACTCGGCCGAGCTGACGCTCCTGGGTCAAACGTTTTCCGTCGCGCCGGGCTACGTTTCCCTGACCCCGGCCGGGACGCAGGTGCGGTTCGACTACCGCGGGCGGTCCGAGCACCTGTACGCGCATTTCCGGCCGGTTTCCGCGGGCGAACCGTCGTACGTCCCGGTCGTCCAGGACGCGGGGGAGGCGGCGCCGCTGCTGTCCGGGCTGCTGCGGTCCGCGATCGAGTCCTCGCCGTCCGGGTCGTCGCGGATGACGGCCGAGGTGTGGACCGCGCTGTGGCGGATCGCCGAGCTGACCCCGGCACCGGTCGAGGCGGGCCATCCGGCGGTCGCGGCGGCCATCGCCCACATCGAGGCGAACCTCGCGCAGCCGCTCGCCGTACCGGAGCTGGCGCGGATCGCCCGGGTCTCGCACAACCACCTGACCCGGTTGTTCGTCGCGGAGACTGGGTCGACCGTGGTCGCCTACCTGCGCCGCCGGCGGATGATGCGCGCACGCCACCTGCTGGTCTCGTCGACGCTGTCCATCCCGGCGATCGCGGCGTCGGTCGGCATCCCGGACCTGCAGGCCTTCAACAAGACCTGCCGGCGGGAGCTGGGCGCCGCACCGCGCGCGGTGCGAAATGCGGTCGCCGGAGCCGGGCCCGGGGTCTAGCGTTCCGGGCATGTACGAGTTGATCCCGGCCGGCGAGGCCCCGCAGTACGACGCCGAGGCCGAGCAGCGGTTCGCCGAGGACTGGCCGGAGTTCATCTTCCACGACGCCGAGGTGGCGAAGTACCGCGACCGGCGGGTGTCGTACTTCCCCGAGTGGGAGTTCTACTTCGTGTCCGACGGCCGCCTGATCGCCGGCTGCTGGGGCGTGCCGCTCGCCTGGGACGGCACGGTCGCGGACCTGCCCGGCGGGTTCACGGACGCGCTGGCGCGATCGGTCACGTCGTACGAACAGGGCGTCGTACCGAACACCTTCGTCCTGATGGCAGCCGCCGTACGCTCCGACGAACAAGGCCAGGGCCACGCCGGCCGCGTCATCACCGCCGTCCGCGACCACGCCGTGTCCGCCGGCCTCCCACAGGTGATCGCCCCCGTCCGCCCCACCCTCAAGTCGAGCTACCCGCTCACCCCGATCGAAACCTTCATGACCTGGACCCGCCCCGACGGCCTCCCCCTCGACCCCTGGCTCCGCACCCACACCCGCCTCGGCGCCACCCTCCTGGCCCCCGCCCCCGCCTCCCAAACCATGACCGGCTCAGTAGCCGACTGGGAATCCTGGACCAACATGCCCTTCCCCTCCACCGGCACCTACACAATCCCCGCCGGCCTGACCACCCTCGCCATAAACCGAGAAGCCGACACCGGCCTCTACATCGAACCGAATGTCTGGCTCCGTCACGCGTGAATCGACCGCCGGACAGGAGGTGTCCGGTCGGACTGGCGGGGCTCACGCTCAGCCTGCCCGCTGATCAGGCGTAGTGGGCGTATACGTACTGTCGATCCGCCGTTCTACTGGACCGCCAGCGCGGCTAGGCCTGTAGTGAGAATGCCTTTGGTGACCTGGAGGGCGTACGGCTCGTCCGGGCCGGTGAGGGCCTGGTGGGACCAGTTGATGACGTCTTCGTACGCGCGGACGTGGCGGTAGTAGTGGACGGTTTCCTGGTTGAGGGTGTGTGGGCCGTAGCCGGTGAGGAAGGCTTCCTGCTGGGCGGTTGTGGTCGGGCCGACGTCGCCCATGCCGCCGAGCATGAACATCAGGTCCTGTTCGCGGGGCGCGTGGATGACGTCGTCCCAGTCGATCAGGTGCAGGTGCTTGTCGACGAGTACGTTGCCGATGTGCGGATCGCCGTGGCACACGACGCGCGCCCCGGTCGGCGCGGGCGGACGGTTCGTGAGCAGGTCGGAGATGATCCCGTCGTACTGCTTCCACACCGCCGCGAGCTCCTCCGCGACGTCCCCGTCCGGCGCTTCGAGCCGCCGGCGTACCTCGTCGACCAACGCGGGCGTCCGCGCGTCGATGTGGCTGTGCTTCGGCAGCGCGTCCCGCAGCCGCGGCGGTGGTTCCGCGTCGTGCACGCGGCGGAGCAGTACGCCGTACTCCGACCACTGCTCGTCCGTCAGCCCCGTCTCCGCGGCCCGCGTACCGTCGATCCACGGCGTCACCGTCAACCGCTTCTTCGCGTGCACACTCCACAGACCGCCCTCGGAGGTCCGGATCAGCTCCGGTACGCCGGGCAGCCCGCTGTCGGCCAGGAACGCCGCGACCTGATGCCCCGTGTTCGTCCCGGCACCGCTCCACTTCACGGCGTACGAATTGGTCGCCGTCACCGCCCGCCACACCTGCGCCGCGACGTCCGCGCCGTACGCCACCGGTGTGAGTTCCACCACGTCCAGCCCGAAGTCCGCCAGCAACCACTTCCGCAGCAACGTCTCACCCACACCCGCCAGCATGCCCGGCAACCGCCCCACGAGCGAGCCGATTACCGGGCGGCGCGGTCAGCGGTAGTTCACGAACTGCACGGCGAAGTCGTAGTCCTGGCCCTTGACCAGCGCCTGGACCGCCTGCAGGTCGTCGCGGCTCTTGCTGGACACCCGCAGCTCGTCGCCCTGGATCTGCGCCTTCACGCCCTTCGGCCCCTCGTCGCGGATCAGCTTGGAGATCTTCTTCGCGTTCTCCTGCGTGATGCCGGCGTCGATCGTGGCCACGATCTTGTAGATCTTCCCGGACAGCTTCGGCTCGTCCGCCTCCAGCCCCTTGAGCGAGATCTGCCGCTTGACCAGCTTGTCCTTGAACACGTCCAGTACGGCGTTCACCCGCTCCTCGGTGTTCGCCTGCATCTCGACCGACTCCCCGGACCACTTGATCCCGGCATCCACGTTCTTGAAGTCGAACCGCTGGCTGATCTCCTTCGCCGCCTGGTTCACGGCGTTGTCCACCTCCTGGTGATCCACCTTGTTCACGATGTCGAAGGAGGACTCCGAAGCCATGGCCACAACCTTTCCGATTTGCTGTCAGGGGCACTGTCTGTTGTATCGTCTCCCACGCCGGTTCACGAACCAGCACCACCCTGGCGGGTTGCCCGAGCGGCCAAAGGGAGCAGACTGTAAATCTGTCGGCTTATGCCTACGCAGGTTCGAACCCTGCACCCGCCACACGCAAGAAAACAGGCCCTGACCTGCGGAAACGCAGCTCAGGGCCTGTCTCATGCTGTCCGGCTGTCACCGGCGATCTACGGCTGTCCTTGTCGAATACGTGAGGAAGTTTGAGCGCTAGGCGGCCCGCTCGTCTGGCGTGTCCCTCAGCGCCGCCTCGACTCGCCGCCGGGCGAAATACTAGCTAAGGGCTGTCCCGCAAACCGCCTGCCCGGGGGGCCTGATGGCATGATCGGGGCGTGATCGGTGAACCTGCTCAGCCCGGAGCCAAGAAGTACGTCCTGTTCGATGTCGATGGCACGTTGATCGATGCTATGGACAACCAGCGCCGGGTTTGGCGTATGTGGGCGGAGCGCTACGCGCTGGATCCCGTTGAGGTCTACCAAGTGGCGCTGCGGACGAGGCCGATGGAGACCTTTGCGCAGGTCGTTCCGGACCGTGACCTGCGGGAGTGCCTGGCCGCGTTGCACGACCTGGAGGACGAGGATGTGCGGTCCGGCGTGTATACGGCCTTCGATGGTGCGTCTGAGCTGTTGGACGCTCTGCCTTCCGGGGAGTGGGCGTTGGTGACGTCGAATTACGAGCACCGCGTGCGGGGACGCTTCGCCCGGACCGGTTTGCCGGTGCCGGATGTCATCGTGGATGCCTCCTGCGTCGAAGAAGGCAAGCCCTCGCCTGTGCCGTATCTGCTGGCCGCCAAGCGGCTCGGTGCCGAGCCGGAGGACTGTCTGGTGATCGAGGATGCCCCCTCCGGAGTGCAGTCCGGGCTGGGTGCTGGCATGACGGTGTGGGGGGTCAACACGCCCGTCGCGGTGGACGGCGTGCACCGTCACTTCGGGAGCCTGCGTGCAGCGGTCCCTGAGATTCTCGCCTTCATGTCCTGAGCCGACGGGAAGCATTCCGGCGTGAGGCCGAGTCGTGATCGTAGGCGCTCTGCCGAGTCAGTAATCCAATTGGCTGGTACAGCGTTGCTTGTAAAGCTCCACCGCTGTGGTTAAAGAACATGGCTCGACTTGGTGACCCACCACACTTTCATGAGAGTGTTCGTTACCCGAAGGCGCACCACCTCAGGGTCATGGGTCGGGAATTCTTCCTTCTCCAAGAAGGCGAGCGCTGCCCATGAGCGACCATGCGCGGAGCCCGCGCAGCCACGCCAAGCGGCTAGGGGCAGGAACCTGTTGTCGGCAACCTTGGACGCCTCTTTGACGAC
>NZ_DASRVN010000453.1:0-35390 GCF_035655035.1 Kribbella sp.
ACTCACTCGGGCGCTGGGCGTTGCTGTTCACGGCCGCGCTCACGGTCGCCACGCTGGTCACCGGCGTACTCGTGCAGCCGATCGCGCGCCGCCTCGACGACCTGTCCACGGCCCGCGCGGTCGTCGTCTCGATGGGCCTGATGACGGTCGGTATGGCGCTCGCCGCGTTGACCGCGGTCGTACGTCGTCCGTGGCTCGCCGTACCGGTCGCGCTGGTCCTCGGCGCGGCGTACGGCATCGCGGTCGTCTCCGGTCTGCTCGAGGTGCAACGGATGGCGAGCCCCGCGGAGCTCAGCGCGCTGACCGGTGTGTACTACGCGCTCGCGTACGTCGGCTTCCTGCTCCCCGCGGTACTGGCGTTCCTCGGTCACTGGTTCGGGCTGCCGACGATGCTGACCGCCGTCACACTGACCTGCCTGGGCTGCACCGTCGTGTGTTCGACCGGCTGGTCACGCAAGGCTTCCTCGACCGCGGCGAGGTCCACGGCGTTGCCGGCGAAGGCCAGGTGAGCACGCGCGGCCGTCCACGACTCGCGGGCGGCCGCCACCTCACCGGCACGGACCTGTGCGCAGCCGAGGCGATGCCGGATTCGACCCTGTAGCAACGGGATCTGGAGCTCGTCGGCGATCTGCGCCGCGGACTTCAGCAACGCGATCGCCCGGACCAGGTTCCCCCGGGCCACCTCGACGTCGCCGAGCCCGCGGAGCGCCACCGCCTGCCCGTACGGCCAGCGATCGATCTGGGCGAAGCGCAGGCACTTGGCGAACACCTCGACGGCCTTGTCGAGCTCACCGCGGCGCAGCCGGATCTCGGCCAGGACCAGCTGCAGGAACGCCTCCTCCCCCGGCGAGCCGATGCTGCGGATCAGGCCGAGCGCCTCCTCGACCGCCGGCACCGCCTCGTCGTACCGGCCCTGCTCCATCCGGAGGTAACCGAGCTCGCCGATCAGGTGGATCTGCTGACGCAGCATGCCGAGCTCGCGGGCGATCGGCAGCGCGGTCTCGGCCCACCAGACGGCCTCGTCCAGCCGACCGGTCCGGCGGAGCGTCACACCGATCTCGTTGCACGCGTTGACGACACCGATCAGGTACTCGCCGTCGCACGCGAGCGACAGGCTCAGTGCCTGACTGGCCAGCGCGGCGGCCGGATCGTCGTGTACGCCGAGCAGTTCGCCACGCAGGTGATGGGCGTCGGCGGCACCGGCCGCGTGCCCGATCTCCGTGAACAGGGCAGCCGCGGCGACGGCGTGCGCGATACCGTCCTCCGGCTCGAAGACACTGCGTGAGCGGGCACAGATCGCCAGGTTCCGCAGCATCACGGCCTCGCCGAGACGGTTGCCGGCCCGGCGGCAGCAGTCCAGGCTGTACCGGGTGGTGCTCTCCAGCAGGTCGAGCGCGAACAGCTCGCCGTAGTCGACCATCGTGTCGGCCAGCTCCCAGGCCAGCTCGACGGCGCCGTGCTCGCCGGCCGTCCGGACCGCCGCGACCAGGCCGTCGCGTTCCGCCTCGAACCAGGCCAGCGGGTCCGCGACCAGCCGGTCGACGGTTGCTGACGGCAACGGATAACGCGCGGCGCGGCCGCCGATCCGCGGCACCACCCGGATGTGCGTCCCGTGATCGGCCGCGTCCGCCACGGTCAGCCAGGCAGCGAGGGCCCGGCGTACGGCGGCATCGCGGTCGGCGGCGGGTTCCTCGGCGTACGCGCGCTCGCGGGCGTACAGGTGCAGCAGCTCGTGCAGCCGGTGCCGTGGGCGGCCGTCGATGTCGCGGCCGACGACGTTCAGCAGCTGGGCGTCGACCAGCGTGCGGATCCCACGGTCGGCCTCGGCGGCGTCCGTGCCGAGCAGCGGCGCGGTCAGCCAGCTCGGCACGTCGCCGCCGTCGAGCAGCCCGAGCAACCGGAACAGCCGGCGCGGTCCGGCCGGGAGCCGTGCGTACGACTGCGCGAAGACCGTCCGCACCGAGGCGGCCGCGGAACCCTCGACCTCCAAGGCGTCGAGGCGATCGCCTTCGCGCAGTTGCCGGACCTGGTCGCGGACCGACAGGTACGGCTGGTCCGCGCAGTTGGCCGCGGCCAGACGAAGCGCCAGTGGCAGGAAGCCGCACGCCTCGGCCAGCTCCGCGGTCGCCTCCGGATCCGTGCGTTTGACCCCGAGGATGGAAGCCAGCAGCCGGACCGCGTCGTCGGCCGGCAGCGGTTCGAGCTCGATCCGGCGGGCGCCGAGATCCGACAGCAGGCCGGTCAGCCGGTGCCTGCTGGTCACCGCGACGACGCAGTCCGGGGCGCCGGGGATCAGTGGACGCACCTGATCGGCCGACGACGCGTTGTCCAGGATGATCAGCATCCGCCGTCCGCTGACCATCGTGCGGAACAGCGCCGACGCCTCGCTCTCGGTCCCGGGCACGCGGTCGGTCGCGACACCGACGGCCCGCAGCAGTTGCTTCAACGCGTCGTACGACGTGAGCGCGGGCGATGCGTCGTACCCGCAGAGGTTCAGGAACAGCTGTCCGTCCGGGTAGGCGTCGACCAGCGTATGCGCCCAGTGCACGGCGAGCGCGGTCTTCCCGACACCGCCGATGCCGGACACGACCACGACCCGCACGGTGCCGTCGTGGCTGCGCGCGGCCTCGGTGAGCTGCGCGAGTTCGCGGTCGCGGCCGGCGAAGTGCGGAACGCTCGGCGGGAGCTGGCGTGGCACGGACGGCGGCGGTACGGCGAGACGCGCACGCGTGCCGTCCAGCCCGGGCTCGCGGTTCAGGATCTGCCGGTGCAGGTCCGCGAGCATCGGCCCGGGTTCGACCCCGAGCTCGTCGAGCAGCGTCGTACGGATGTCCTGGTACGCGTCGAGCGCGTCGCCGATCCGGCCGGCCCGGTACAGGACCTGCATGTACTGGGCGCGGAACCGCTCGTTCAACGGGTCCTCGGCGATCAGCGCGGCCAGTTCCGAGGCGAGTCGCGCGTCCCGGCCGAGGCACAGGTCCGCGTCGATACAGCGGTACTGGGTCTCCCGGCGGCGCTCGTCCAGCTTCGTCGCGACGACCTGCACCGCGGCGCTCTCCACCCCGCTCAGCGCCGGACCACGCCACAGCCCGAGAGCTTCCCGCAGTACGCCGGACACGGCCGCCGGCTCGTCGGTGGTCGCGACCTCGGACACCAGCTGGTCGAACTCCATCGCGTCGAGTTCCCCGGTGTCGGCGCGCAGCAGGTACCCGGTCGGCAGCGTCCGGATCCGGTCGTCGTCGAGCAGCCCGCGAAGCCGCCAGACCGCGGTCTGGATCTGCTTGGCCGCGGTCGACGGCGGGGCGTTCCCCCAGGTCGCGTCGACCAGCTCGTCCGCGGACACCGGCCGGTTCGGCCGGCACAGCAGCCGCGCAAGCACTACCTGCTGGCGTCGCCCGCTGATCGCGACCTCACGGTCCTCCACCGCGATCTGCAGCGCCCCCAGGATCTTGAACCGCACCCCCGACCCCATACGATCACGGTCGCATGACACAGGGTCAGCAACCGAAAGGGCGCCGTCCCCCTGCGGAGACGGCGCCCTTTCGGGCAGAACCTGGATCAGCCCTGGACGAGCTTCACCGAGTTGATCGGCGTCAGGTTGTAGTCCGTGTACGAGTACTGGTTGTTGTGCCACACGCAGTTCGTGCCGTCGGAGCCCTTGCACAGCCACGACGTCGCGCCGCCGTACTGGTTGTTGAACACCCGGTGCAGGCCGTACTGGTTGTAGATCTTGTGCGGGCCGTACGAGTAGAAGACGTACGTCGGGTGGCCGCCGTTCCAGCCGGCTCCCGGGTACACGCAGACCGCACCGTACGGGCATCCCTCATAGGTACCGGCCGCCTGGGCCGGTGCGGCGACGGTGGCGGCCGCCGCGATCGTGCCGGCCGCGAGCGCGGTCGCGGCCAGCGGCTTGCTCAGCTTGCGCAGGTTGAAGCGCATTCGAAACTCCCCTCCTACGTCCCCGAGGACCATCCACGGGAGAAGACACGACCAGCCTGGCGCTCCGCGCTCTCCCGCCGGTCTTCTCCCGCTCTCCGCCCGGCCTTACCCGGTCTCGGGCTACCTAGAGGGTGTGCCGGAGGACGATCGTCACCCGGGTGGTTCCCCGGGGCAGCTTGACCCTGCCCGCCGCCTGGTCGATCCCGGCCTTCGCCGAGACGTTCTGGATGTTGTTGCGCAGGCCCGGCAGCTCGATGCTGTAGCCGGTGGCCCGGTTCGTGTCGCCGGTGAACTGGATCGTCACGGTCTTCCCGGCCGTGGTCAGGTGGTAGCCGAGGCGGGCGCCGTTCGTGATCGGGTAGTCGTCCAGCCCGATCTTCTCGCCGTTCCCCCGCAGCCACTCGTCCGGTACGCCGCGACCGACGATCACCGTGCCGTCGGACTTCTCCGCGATCAGCGAGTCGAACAGCACCTTGGTCGCCGTCGACTGCCCCCACATGTGCTGGTTCGAACCACCACCACCGGCCGCGTGGTCGATGTTCCACGGCGACGCCGCGTTCGGGTAGTCGACGCCCTCCCACCAGCCGAACGGGCCGCTCATGCTCTTGTCGATCATGAACTGGTACGCCTTGATCCCGAGGTCGCGGTACTGCTCACCGCGCAGCGCGGCACTCCCGTACCCGGCGTTGTACGCGCTCGAGAAGTACCCGTGCGGGTAGCCGCCGAAGTTGTAGATCGTGTCCGAGATCCCGGCCCGCCGCTGGAACCCGTGCGTGTACGTGTCGTCGATCTTGGTGAACATCGTCCCGCTCTGCGCGGCGCCGAACAGGTACCCGTCCCACGCCCAGCGGCCGAACAGGAACATCGACGCCCAGTTCGCGTCCCGGGGGTCCTTCCGCGGACCGGTCTCGTTCGGCTCGACCATCGAGATCGGGAGGTAGTCCAGCTTGTACTGCTGCATGGTCTGATCGATCCGCTCAGTCGCCACCTTGAGCAGATCGTCGTACTGCGCCTTCGCCCACGCGGCCTCGCCGGTCTCCCCCAGGGCGGTGGCGAGATAGCGGTACGTGGTCAGACCGGTCAGCGCGGCCCAGTTGTCGATCGTCCAGTACCCGTGCGAGTCGATCGCGTTGGTGGCCTTGATGATGCCCTTGCCGCCGTCGATGCGGTCGGTCTCGATCGTGTGCGTGTTCTTCTTGATCGTCTCGAACCGGCTGCGGACGAAGTCCTTGTCGCCGGTGCGCTGCAGGTAGAGCGCGTACGGCCAGGAGTACTTCCACTTCGCGTCGTCGTACTGCAGTTGGGCCGGCAGCGACGTCAGGTAGTCCTTGGCGTAGGTGAAGTCGCCGATGGTGAGCAGCGTCGACACGATGCCGATCGTGTCGTGGTCGAACATCTCGTCGTACCCGTTCTCACCGACGTGCAGTTCCTTGGTGCCGTTGATGTCGTCGCGGATGATCAGCGTGTAGATGTAGCCCGCCTTGTAGGCGTTGATCAGCCGCTTGTCCGGGAGGTCGGTGATGTTCGCGATCTTCGCGAGCCGCTGGTTCCAGTACTGGCAGATGTGCTGGTAGTGCTGGTCGAACCCGCCGAGCTGCTTGAGCTGGTCGGTGCTCGGCCAGTCGTACGTCCCGTCGAAGCGGTCCGCGGCCACGGCGTAGTCCCGGACGACCGTCTGCCCGGCGCCGATCGTCGTACCGCTGTCGTTGAGTGGGGTCAGCAGACCGGACACCCGGGGCAGCCGAGCCTCGTTGGGTCCCGTGTTCGTGACCGTCATCCGCGAGTACGCGACCTCGAAACGGTTGCCGCCGACAACGACCAGGTCGGCGAAGTTCTCGACCCTGATCCGCAGCCCGTCCTTGGAGTATTCGCTGATGAACGCCGGCAGGTAGCCCTCGGCGTTCGACCACGCGATCTTGCCCGGGATGTTCGGTACGCCGAACGTGATCATCGCGTCGCCCCGGCTGCGCAGCCGGTAGCTCCCGTCGATGAAGGCGATCGGCGCGTTCAGGTCGCCCTCCCAGCCGAACGACGAGGTCAGCCCGGGGTTCGTGACATACGTGTACTGCGCGTTCGCGGCCGAGGACAGCGCCTCGTCGAGGGCCGCCTTGACGAGCACATACGCGAGCCGCAGGGCGTTCCGCGACGCCGAGCTGTCCTGGAGGGTGGCGCGAGCTGCCGTTACCTCATTGTCCAACTGGGTCTGCGCGGACTCGCTCGCGGCGTACACGTCGGCGGTCGCGGCCTCGTCCAGGACGTTCTGCGTCAGCTGCTTGTACCCGTCGGCGGACGTGTCCGCGAGGGCCACGCCCGCCAGCGTAACGTTGCCGGAGGCATGCGTCTTGCGGGTCACCTGCGCGCTGATCCGGGCTGAGTCACCGGCCGCGAGGTTCAGCTCGAACGATTTGGTCACCGACGGGTCCGAGCTCACCAGGTCCGTGTTCACCGCCACCGGATCCGTCGCGCCGTTCAGGTACACCGAGATCTTCGCCGCCGCCCGCCAGACGCCGCTCACGAACCGCAGTGTGCGCGGCTCCGCGGCCGCCGGCACCGTGAGGTCGTAGCCGTACGGGTCGGTGAGGTCCACGTCGGTACTCGCTCCGTCGGCGAAGAAGATCCCGCCGTGATGCGTGCCCGCCTGCGTCGCCGTCGGCGTGCCGTTCGTCCACGAGTAGCTCACCGCGTTGTCGTTCTGGGAGCCGATCGTGCCACCGGTCTGCCGGTTGGTGACCGCGAGCTGCGGTTGGCCGGCTCGACGGTTGATCGTCGACCCGTCCAGGTGCATCCAGTCCGACGTACCGTCGGCGGTCAGGTTCATCTCCACGGGCGCGGCCGTCGCGGAGAACGTGCTGTCGATTGTCGACAATGCTGTTGCAGACAAGGACAGGTTGCCGGCCGGCTGCAGTTTGGTCGCGTACCGGCCGGTGACGACGACGCCCTCCCCCGAACGGATCGTCACGGTGTAACGCTTCACGGCCGCCGTACCGCCGGCGTTGACCGGCGTACTGTAGCTGCCGCTACCGTTGCTCGCGGCAACCGTCACGGAGCCGGTGGCCTGCCAGATCCCACCCACGAACACCAGGCGTCGCGGCGAGTCGGCGGGCGGCACCGTGATCCGGTACCCGGCGTCGTGCGCGGTCGCGGCGCCGACGGTCGTGGTGTCGTAGTTGAAGACACCGCCCGTCGTGACACCCGTTGCCCCGGGCCAGTTGAAGGACACCGGGCTGTCCCCCAGCGTCGTCCGGCCACCGACTGGGTTCAGGTCGTCGACGGCGAGCGTCGGCGCGCCGGGCTTGCGGTCGATCGAGGTGCCGGTGACGTGCACCCAGTCGACGTCGCCGGCCGCCGAGAGGTCCATGGCACCGGCGACACCGCGGCCGCTGGGGAGGTTCTCGACGTTGACGACGAACGGGGCGGCGGATGCTGCGGCCGCCGGAGCTGCTGGTGCGGAGATCACTGCGGTCACCACGAGCGCCCCGGCGGTGAGCGCCGAGAGCAGTCTGGTTCCGTGCCTCATCATGTGTCCCTTCGGCCTGGCAGGCTGGAGTCGCGGACGATCAGTTCGGGTTCGAGCAGGACGTGTTGCGGGGTGCGGGGATCACCCGCCATCAGGTTGTCGACGGCCTGGATCAGCTGCCGTCCGACCTCGTCGATCGGCTGCCGCAGGGTGGTCAGCCCCGGGCTCACCAGCGCGGCGGTCGGCGAGTCGTCGTATCCGGTGATCGCGACGTCGGCGCCCGGGCGGAGGCCGCGTTCGTGCAGGGCCCGCATGACGCCGAGCGCGAGCGTGTCGGACGCGCAGACGAGGGCGGTCGCGGGACGGGCGGCGTCGAGCATCCGGTGCGCGGCCTGGCGGCCGTTCTCCAGCGAGTCGACGACGGCGGCCTGCAGATCGGTGTCCAGGTTGCGTTCCTGGCAGGCGTCCAGCCAGCCGGCGCGGCGGTCCTCGCCGAGCTCGGAGTCGGCGGGCCAGCCGATGTGGCCGATCCGGGTGTGTCCCTGGGCGGCGACGTGGGCGGTCGCGGCGCGGGTACCGGCGCAGCCGTCGACGTCGACCCAGGCCACCTCCTCGTCACCGTCCCAGGACCGGCCGAACGCGGCGAACGGCACGCCCCACGACCGCAGCGCCGCCACCCGGTCGTCGTTGCGGTGCGTCTCGGCGAGGATGAACGCGTCGATCGAGGTCTTCTTCAGCAGGTCCCGGTACGCCTTGATCTCCCCAGCCGGGCCGTCCTCGGCGTGACACAGGATCAGGTGGTACCCGGCGTCGGCCGCGGACGCGTTCAGGACGTACAGGAAGTCGTCCATCAGCATCGACGCCTTGTCCGGGCGGGCCGGCCGCATCTTGAACGCGATCAGCGACGAACTGCGGTTGCGCAGCGCCCGGGCGGACAGGTTCGGCTCGTACCCGAGCTCCTCGACCGCGGCCAGGATCCGCTTCCGCGTCTCCGGCGCGACCCGGTCCGGGTTGTTCAGCGCGTTCGACACCGACTGCGCCGACACCCCCGCCCGCTGCGCCACCTGGACCAGCGTGACGTGCCCGTGCGGGGTCGGCCCACGGCTGGTGTGCTGCATCGGCGGACTCCCAGATATTAACGTTAAAAGCTCAGTCGGCAAGCTACTGAGTCAGAACCCACGCCGTCAAGGCCTCGAAGTTTTAACGCTAACGCCGGTCAGCGCAGAAGGCCGGGCTCGAGGCGGGCATGCTGTTCCGGCTGACGTCGTACGGGATCAGTTCCTCGAGCTGACGTTCGCGTTCTGCGCCATCACCGCCCGGCCGACGGCCGCCAAGCTGCAACTGGCCGCCGAGGGTACGTCGTTCCGAGCGCTCTTCGACGGGTGTCAGCCCGCGCGCCTACCGCGCACCGGCGAACGGGCCAGCGTCCTGACGAGATAGCGCCCGCCTCGCACGCTGACCAGCAGCAGTGCGCACCACGCGATCCAGATGCCGACGATCAGCCCGATCGCGCGGGTTGTGTCGCCGGACGACTCGCGCTGTGGGATGACCGCGCCGCCGGTGCGGGGGAAGACGACGTCGATGTAGTCGCCCTCCGACGGATACGGCTGGTGCAGGTCCTCGGTGCCGCTGACCTTGAGCCTCGAGCCGGTCGGCCCGAGCACCAGGATCACCGGCGGCTTACCGGCCGACGGCTGCATGCTGACAACCTGCGCCTTCGACACCGCCCGGGCGCCGCGGTCGCGAATCCCCCACGCCTGCGCGGTCCCCGTCACGGCGACCGTCGTCACGAGCAGCACAAACACCGCCAACAAACCGACGATGAGCCGCTCAAGCGTCTTCATGTCTTCCAGTATGAAGAGATCCACCGACAGTTTCGCCCGCAGAACAAGGTTCCGAAGTACAAGCTGGAGCCGTCGTCGCAGGGTTAGTGTCGAGGGCATGAGCGAACTTGTGGTGGATGCTCCGATCGTCGCCGTGACCGTTTATCCGGATCGGGCGCGGGTTACGCGGCGGGGTGTGGTCGTCGTGCCGGGTGGGGATCAGACGGTGTACGTCGAGCCGCTGGCGGTGGAGCTGGAGAAGGACAGCGTGCGGGTTTCCGGGCGCGGGGCGGCGACCGTGCTCGGGGTGGATCTCCTGACGCGGCATCATCCACAGGCGCCGGACGCATCGGTGGCCGAGGTCGAGCGGGCGTGGTACGAGGCGCAGGACGCGATCGCCGCGCTCGCGGACGCGGACGACGTCCAGGAACGGCTGGACACGTTCCTCGGCCAGCTGGCGAAACGGGCCGGTGGCAGCTTCGCGCGGGCGCTGGCGTCCGGGGATGCGGACGCGGAGCTCGGCGGGTTCACGGAGTCGTTCGCCGGCCGGTTGTCCGCCGTACGGGCGAAGCGCCGGGAGCTGGCCACCCAGCGACGCGAGGCCGAGCAGCGGTTCGGGGCCCTCGATCGGCGGCTGACCGCAATGCGCGAGCAACGCCTGCCGGACCGGCAGGCCGCTGCCGTCGCGCTGGAGCTGGCGGCCGAGGCCGAGGTGGAGATCGAGCTGTCGTACGTTGTCCCGCGGGCGGGATGGTCGAGCTCGTACGACGCACGCCTGGAGGGTGATCGGTTGACGGTGACCTGGTACGGGATGATCACGCAGTACACCGGCGAGGACTGGCCGGAGTGCGATCTGACGCTGTCGACCGCCCGGCCGACCGTGACCGCGAAGGTGCCGGAGCTGGACCCGTGGTACCTCGACCGCTCCCGCCCACCGGCGCCGGCGGCCGTGCCGGTGAGCCGAGGCCCGCGAGCGGACGGCCGCGAGGCAGCGGCCTTCGACGCGAGCGGGACCGCGTGGATGGAGCAGGAGCAATCGAGACTCGTGGACCGCTCCGCAGCGGTCGAGCAGGGCGTGACGGCGGCGACGTACACCCCGCCGCGCCCGGTCGCCGTACCGGCCGACGGAGCGAGCCACCGCGCGACGATCGCCGCCATCGAGCTCGACGCCGAGCTGGACTACATCACCGCACCGGTCCGCTCCACCGACGTTCACCTGCGCGCCACCGTGGTGAACTCGTCCGAGCACACGCTCCCGGCCGGCAGTGCCGCGGTCTTCCACGACGCGGACTTCGTCGGCTCGGCCGCGCTGCCGCTCTGGGCACCGGGTGAGGACGTCGAGCTCGCCCTCGGCCTCGACGACCGCATCCGCGTCGAGCGCAAGCTGGTACGGCGGGAGGCGTCGAAGGCCACGCTCGGCTCCACCCGCCGCCGGCAGGTCGAGTACGAGACCCGCATCGAGAACCACACGCCCCGGCCGGCGAAGATCACGGTCCTCGACCAGCTCCCGGTGGCCCGCGACCACGAGATCACCGTCAAGCCGGTGACCACCGACCCGCAACCGGCCGAGACCACCGACCTCGGCGTCCTGACCTGGAAGCTCGACCTCGAACCCGGCGCCGAGTCGGTGATCAGACTCGGCTTCCGGGTCGACACCGCCAAGGCCCTCGACCTCACCGGCTGGCGTGAATGATCACGTAACTTCGAGGTTCGCCATCATGCCCATGTCCTCGTGCTCGGCGTTGTGGCAGTGGAACAGGTACCGGCCGCGATAGCCGTCGAACCGGGTGATGAGCTCGGCGGACTCCCCCGGCCGTAGCGACACGGTGTCCTTGAGACCGGCGTCGTGCGGCAGCGGGTCGCCGCCGCCGCGCGACAGGATGCGGAACCCGACAAGATGCAGGTGGACGGGATGATGCACGTCCGCGACCAGCCGCCAGACCTCCACATCACCGAGCCGCGTGGTGATGTCGGTACGATCCGGCGCGAATGGCTGCCCGCCGATCAGCCACCCGTGCCCGTGCCCCAGCTGCCCGGCCCGGAAGGAGATGTCCCGCACCCGGACGGCGTCCGACCGTTTCCACTCCGGCAGGTCCTCGGACAGCACCTCCGGGATGCGGCTCGGATCGGCCGCCTTCCGTACGACGTGGAACGCCAGTACGTCGCGCGTCCGCCCGGAGCCGAGCCGGTTCACGATCCGTACCCGGCCGCCGATCGGGACCTTGCCGAAGTCCAGGATCACGTCGTACCGCTCGGCGGGCGCGATCGGCAGGTTCCGGTGCGTGACGGACGTGTGCAGCAGGCCCTGGTCGGCGCCGATCTGGACCAGGTCGAGGCGGCGCCCGTCGTCGAGGACCGCTTCGAGGTCGTAGTGCCGCGCGTTCGACGCGTTCAGGATCCGGAGCCGGTAGCGGACCGCGTCGACCTCGTGCACCGGCCAGGGCGCGCCGTTGACCAGTACGACATCGCCGAGAAGGCCCGCGATATAAGGCTCCTTGACGCCGGGTTGCATCATCAGCGACGGATCGATCGATGGGTAGGCCAACGACCCGTCGGCGGCGAAGGCCCGGTCCGCGATCATCAGCGGCAGCTCGTGGACGCCGGACGGCAGGCCGAGCGCATCCTCGGCGTCGTCGCGGACGAGGTGCATCCCGGCCAGCCCGCGCCAGACGGCCGGGCCGGTGAAGTCCATCCGGTGGTCGTGGTACCAGAGCAGCGTCGGCCGCTGGTCCAGTGGATACGTATACAGCCGGGTGAGCTCACTCGTCACCGCCCGCGGATCGCGCATCCCGTGGCCCATGTCCTGCCACCCGGCCGGCAGCACGAGATCCGTCGGATACCCGTCCGATGAGGGCGGCGTCCGGCCGCCGTGCAGGTGCACCACCGACGGCACCGGCAACTCGTTGCGGTGGGCAACTTCAACCGTCCGGCCGCACCGCGATTCGATCGTCGGCCCCGGGAACGTCCCGCCGTACGTCCACAACCGGGTCGGCACCCCGGGCAGGATCTCCGCCGTCACCTCCCGCTGCACGATGTCGTACCGATCCGCGCCGGACAGCACCCGCGGAACCGGCAGCGGGACCTGATACGCAGGCGGCAGCGGTACGCCGCTGCGCAGGACAGCACCCGTCATCGCCGGGCGCCGCGACAGCGCGGCAGCACTCGACAGCCCACCGGCCGCGACGACTCCGAGCGCTCCCCCGATCCCGAACAGCTGCCGGCGACTCATCCGCTCAGGCATGCTCGACCACCGGCTGCCGCCAGCTCGCGACGAACATCAGTACGACGGCGGCGATCGTCACCACGCCAAGCGGGAGGTGCAACCAGAGCGCCCCGTCCTGCCCCGCGAAGTACTGCACGGTCTCCGCGGCCACCACGCCCAGCGACGCGGCGAAGGGCCACACCTGCCGCAACCGGATCCACACCACCACGGCCGCGAACACCTGCAGATAGCCGATCGAGGTCGTGATGTTCGCACCCATCGCGTGCATCCGCAGCCCGTCGAAGTCGCCGCTCAGATAGACACCGGCGAACACCGGCTGCGCGAAGATCGCCACCAGGTGCACGGTGACGAGTCCGCGGAAAACCCACCCACTGATCATGTCTCGACACTATGATTCTGGAGTTATGAGAGTCCAAGACCAATATCGCTATCTCGTTATGACCGAGGACGCATGATGGACCTCACCACGCTCCGCCAGTTCGTCGTCGTCGCCCGTCTCGAACACCTCAGCCGCGCGGCCGACGAGCTGCACGTCGCGCAGCCCTCGCTGAGCCGGACCATCGCCCGCCTGGAGAGCGAGCTCGGTACGCCGCTGTTCGACCGCACGAACCGCCTCCGGCTGAACCCGGCCGGCGCCCTCTTCCGTGGGTACGTCGAACGCGCGCTCGGCGAACTCGACGCCGGGCAGCGCGCCGTCGCCGAAGCGACCGAACAGGGCGCGGGCAGCGTCCGGCTCGCGGCCGAGACGTTCCTCGCGCTGACCGAGCCGATCGCGGCGTTCAAGCGCGAGCACCCGACGATCGAGATCGAGCTCCACCAGCTGCCGGCCGTGGAGATGCCGCGCCGGCTGCGCGCGCAGGACGTCGACCTGTGCGTCGCATCCCAGCCGATCCCGGCCGCCGGGCTGGAGTCGGCGGTGCTGCTCGACGAGCAGGTGCTGGTGGCGACGCACCTCGACCACCCGTTCGCTCAGCGCACTTCCCTCAAGGTCGCGGACCTCGCCGACCAGCCGTTCGTGATCGCCCGCAAGGGGCAATGGCAGCGCTGGCTGCTCGATCGGCTGTTCGCCGAGGCCGGTCTGACGCCGCGGATCGTCTGCGAGAGCGACGAGGCCGCCGCGATCCAGGAACTGATCCGCTCCGGCATCGGCATCGGCTTCAACCCGGACTTCGCCCGCCGGACGATGCCCGACTACCCGGTCGCCGCGATCCCGGTCGACCACCCGGAGTGCCGCCGTACCCTCTCGTTGCTCTGGAGCGCCGACGCCGGCCTGTCGACGGCCGCCCAGCTGATGCGGACGGCGATCACGAGCTGGCCCTGGACGCCTCCAGCGCAAGCAGGAGTTCGGCGACCGCGCGCGGGTCGGTGAGCGAGCGGCCGGTACGTTCCTCGATGCGGTGCAGGCGGTGCCGGACCGTGTTCGGGTGGCAGTACAGGTGTTCGCCGGTCTCGGTCGCCGACCCGTGGTGCGTCGACCACGCGGACAAGGTGTCGAGCAGTACTTCGCGGTCGTCGGGAGCGAGGTCGTCGAGGCCGCCGAGCACCTTGTGCACGAAGTACTGCATGACGTCCGGCGCCGCCGCGGCCACCATCGTCAGCGGCGACTCGTCGAACAACGTGACGGCCTTCGACCCGGCGAGCGCCACGCGGGCGAACCGTACGGCCTGGCCGGTCCCGTCGAGTTCGTCGTACGGCGGGCTGATGCCCACTCGTCCGGTCGCGGACTTGCCGAGCAGGTCGACGAGTACGGCGAGCCGCCCCGACGGTACGGCGACGACGCCGATCTGCAGCTCGGGCAGCAGCCGCCACGCCGATGCCAGCCCGACCGCGCGCAACCGCTCCTCCGCGGCGGGCAGTGCTTGCCGACCGACCTCGGGTACGGCGGCCGCGACCACGACGAACGGGCCCTTGTACGGCAGCCGCAAGAGCTCGGCCGCCTCCCAGACCGTCCCGCCACCCGGCATCCGCCCTTCGAGCAGCGCCTCGACCAGCGCGGACCGTTCCTGGTCCTGGGCGAGCAGCCGCCGGGACTGTACGTCGCGGTACGCGTCCGTCATCGCGTCCGTGTACGACGACTGCACCTGCCACAGCCGGCTCGACGCCTCCACGACGACCTGATCCGTCAGCCCGGCCGACGCAGCCTCGGCCAGCACCGCGTCCCACAGGTACCGCGTGCCGACCCGGTACGCCGCCATCACATCTGCCAGCGGTGCACCCTGCTCGGCACGCAACCGCCCCGTCTCGCGCGCCGACACCGGATCCGAACTGGCACCGCCGAGCGACTCCAGCATGTACCGGAAGTTCGCCCCGCAGGACGCCCGCAACGCCTCCCCGGCCACCAGCCCACCATCGCGGTAGAACTCGATCTCGGCCTCGATCCGCGAGGCCATCGCCTCGACCAGCTCGTCCGCCCGCGCGTTCATCCGCTCCACCAGCGCGCCGAGTGCAGTCATCTTCGGAGCATAGGAGGTGCCGCCCGCTTTGAGCAGGACGGCACCCCCAAGGACACCACAGCTCAGAGCTGAGCTACGCGACCCGCATAGCGCTGCGTCCAGCCGGTCACGCCGTTCGCGGTCAGCGTCACGTCGTAGTAACCCTGCTTCGCCGGCCAGGTGACGACCTTCGACGTACCGGCGGCGACGGTGATCACCTGGTCCCGGCCGAGGAAGTCGTTCGCCGTCAGCGTGAAGGTCACCGGACGGGAGCCGTCGGCGTGCAGGGTGAACTTCACCGTGCCGTTGCCGGCCGGGCCCTTGACCAGGCCGGCCTCGACCCGCGGGATCGCGACGTCGGTCTTCCCGGCCGGCACGACCTGACCCGCGAACGTCCGGACGAACCGGTCCGGGCCGTAGATCGAGAACGCATACTGCCCGCCGGTCTGGTTCGCGTCCCAGACGTACTGCTTGGGCGCCTTGTTGCTGACCGTGTGCGGCTCGCCGTACAGCACCTCCGGCTTGAACTTGTCCGGGTACACCAGCAGGCTGACGGCCTTGCCGTCCCGGCCGCCTTCAAGGCTCATCGCCGCGGTGACCGAACCGGCCGCGCGGTCCTCGACCAGCACCGCGTGCGCGTGGAACGGCAGCGGTCGCACCTTGAGCGGCCCGTGGCTCGGCTGCACAGGCATCGCCTGCTGCCCAACGGCGGGCTGCGGCACGGCCGGCAGCTTGGTGTCCGCCACCACTACCGCGGCGAGGTCTGCCGGCTTCGGCAGCGTCGGGAACGAGTTGTCGAAGCGGCTGAAGTCGATCGCCGACAGCATGTCGCCGGACACGCCACGCCGCCAGTCGCTGATGTGCTGGCAGATCGCGGGCTTGCCGAGGGACTTCGTCCACTGCTCGATCAGCATGATCGTCGAGGTGTGGTCGAACACCTCCGAGCAGACCCAGCCACCGCGCGTCCACGGCGACACCATCACCATCGGGACCCGGCCGCCGAAGCCCGGGAACAGGCCCGGCGCGCCCTCACCCGGCGTACCGTCCTCCGGGATCGCCGGCAGGACGTGGTCGAAGAAGCCGCCCTGACCGACGCGGTTGGCGCCGTTCGGCTCGTCGTAGTTGAGGATGATCAGCGTCGAGTCCCACAGCTCCGGGTTGTCGTGGACCGCCTTGATCACCCGGTCGACGTAGATCGCGCCGTAGTTCGGTGCGCTGTTCGGGTGCTCGCTCCAGGCACCCGGCGAGGTCACGTAGGACACCTGCGGCAGGGTCCCGGCGGCACAGTCGGCGATGAAGTCCTTCAGGACGTAGTCGACGTTCGACGGGTCGTTGCCGACCCCGGCCGACGGCTGCGAGTGGGTCGTCAGCACGTTGGCCCGGGCCAGCAGCCCCGAACCCGGCTTCGAGTTCTCCGGATCCGCGTTCTTCGGGTCGTACGCCGCGAAGTCGCGCAGCAGGTTGTCCTCGAAGTCACCGAGGAACCGCGTGGAGATGTCGTTGTTCAGGTACATCTGCCAGCTGACGCCGGCGCGCTGCAGCACCTCCGGGTAGGTCTCCCACTTGAACAGGAACTGCCCGTTCTGGCTGTTGTTGATCCGCGGGCCGCCACCGAGGGTGCCCTGCGGGTCGTTGGTCCCGGTCCAGAACATGATCCGGTTCGGGTCGGTGCTGGTGTTCAGCGAGCAGTGGTAGTGGTCGGCGACCGTGTACGCCTTGGCCAGCGCGTGCTGCCACGGGACGTCCTGCTCCTTGAAGTAGAACATCCGGCCGGCGGTGTTCTGCGCGTTGTACTTCGTGGTGTCGGCGTGGTACGGGAGCAGGTAGCCCTCGGCGCGGCTGGACGGCTCGTAGAAGTTCGTCCGGCCGTTCTGCCAGGTCAGCGCCTGCTTGTCGCCGAAGCCGCGGACCCCCGGCAGGTCGAGGGTGCCGAAGTAGTGGTCGAACGACCGGTTCTCCTGCATGACGATGACGATGTGCTTCAGGTCGGCGATCGTGCCGGTCCGGCCGGTGCTCCCGGCCGCTTCCGGGGCCGGCGCGGCCGCGGCGGTCTGCGGGTCCTTGCCGATGGTCAGCCCGGCGGCCGCCGCTGCCGCCGCGCCGGCGGTGACGCCCGCGGCCTGCAGCATCGTGCGCCGGGAAACCTTGCTTCCCAACTCTTTCTCAGACATTTCCTTCACCTGTCGATCGTGGGGCGAGCTCTGCACGATGACCCACGGTTTCGATCGCTCCGACCGCCGGTCAATGGTCCGGACCAATCCGTCGGAGAAAATTCACGTGGGATTCTCCGGCGGCGGAGAGCGTTCGGCAGCGGTTCATCGGCAGTGTCTGGAGGATTGGTCCGGACAAGTCGTAGGTTCGGCGAGGTGATCGGAAGGAACCAGCAGCTGCCGGACGCGACCGACCAGCAGCCGGCCCGCGGCGCCCGGTGGTGGTGGATCGTCGCGGCAGTCCTGGTGATCGTCGCTGTCGCGGTGACCGCGAGCCTCCTGCACACCGGTACGCAGGCCGCCCCGGCCGCGGCGACCAGTCCGGCGGCCGGTGCGGCGATCAAGCTGGCGGCAGGGTCGCCGACCTGTATCGACGCCTGGTCCGGCGGCCCGGTGGGCACGTACACCTTCGACTTCCTGAACGACGAGGGCGACGACCTGGAGGTCTACCTCGAGGACGTGAAGACCCGGCAGGTCTACCTCGAGGTGGAGAACTTCGGCGGCGGCGCCACCCGGCAGGTGACCGCACTGTTGCCTCCGGCAACGTACCGGTGGGTGTGCATCACCTCGTACACGATCAAGTACAGCAAGCCGGTCGTCGTCACCGGCGCCGAGCCGCGCGAGCAGGTCCACGGCGTGGTGCCGGTGACACCGCTGGACCTCCGGATCCCGATCAACCAGTACGTCGCCTGGGTGCAGAGTCAACTGCCGACGCTGGCCAAGCAGACGCAGCAACTGCAGACCGACCTGCACGCCGGCGATCTCGCGGCCGCGAAGCGCGACTGGCTCGCCGGACACCTCACGTACGAGACGCTTGGTGCGGCGTACGGCGCGTTCGGCGCGGTGAACGACGCGATCAACGCCGATCCACCGGCCGCCGGAGCAGCCGACGCGAAGTTCGGGGGCTTCCGCAAGATCGAGGCGATGCTATGGGCGGGCCGACCCGCTGCCGCGATCGCACCGTACGGCGATGCGCTCGTCGCGGCGGTCGGGCGGCTCCGGGCCGAGCTGATCAAGCCGAACGCGATCACGCCGCTCGCCATCGGCGTCCGCGCCCACGAGATCCTCGAGGACACCCTCGGCCGCGACCTGAACGGGACCGGCGACGCCGGCAGCCGGACCGACCTCGCCACCGTCGACGCCAACCTGACCGGCACCTCCCACGCGTTGGCGCCGCTGTTGCCATTGCTCCGCAAGCAGGACCCGTACCTGACCGAAACCCAGCAATGGCTGACGAAGACACAGCAACTGGTGCAGAGCTACCACCACCGAAACGGATGGGTTCCCTTGTCGTCCCTCACCATCGCCCAGCGGGCCCAGCTGAACGCCGACGTACAGCAAGCCGTCGAGCTCCTCTCGCACGTCGCCGTCATCACCGAGCCCCGGAACGCGACCCGATGACCGGGCGCGAAGGATTCAGCCGACGCGGCTTCCTGGGCGCCGCGGTCGCGGGGTCGGCGAGCGCGGTGGCCGCTGCCACGGCGGTCCAGGCGAGCACCGCGGTTGCGGACGAGCCCACGTCGTACCCGTTCGAAGGTCAGCATCAGCGCGGCATCGTCGAGCCCGCACAGCAGGCGTCGGTGTTCGTGGCCTTCACGGTCACCGCATCCGATCGAGGGCGGCTGCAGCAGTTGCTGAAGACACTGACCTCGACGATCCGGTACCTGACGACCGGACAGGCGCGACCGGCCGACAGCATGGTGTCGACGGCGTACGAGAACGGGGTGCTCGGGTCGGAGATCGTGCCCGACGGGCTCACCGTGACGGTGAGCGTTGGAGCCGGCCTGTTCGACGGCCGTTTCGGGCTCGGGCCGGTCAAGCCCGCGCGGTTGCGGGCGATGGACGAGTTCCCCAACGACGCGCTCGACCGGAGCGTGTGCGACGGGGACCTGCTGCTGCAGATCTGCGCACACCACCGCGACACCGTGCTGCACGCGTTGCGCATGCTGACCCGTGCCACCCGCGCCGACCTCCAGGTGCGGTGGCGGAAGGAGGGCTTCACCAGCCCTCCCCGCCCGGCTGGAACGCCGCGCAACCTGCTGGGATTCAAGGACGGCACCGCGAACAAGGAGGTCCTCGACGACGCCAAGCTCACCGACCAGATCGTGTGGACGAAGGGCGGCGGCCACGAGCCCGCCTGGGTCGACGGGGGTTCGTACCACGTGGTCCGGCTGATCCGGATGTTCGTCGAGTTCTGGGACCGGGTCTCGGTACTGGAACAGCAGCGGATGATCGGGCGGGACCGGCACAGCGGCGCGCCGCTCACCGGTGCGGAGGAGTTCGACGTACCCAACTACGGCAAGGACCCGTACGGCAACGTCGTCCCGGCCACGGCGCACATCCGGCTCGCGAACCCCCACGACGGGACGGTCGACGACCAGCGAATGCTCCGCCGCTCGTACAACTACAGCGAGGGCACCGACCCGAACGGCCAGCTGGACATGGGACTGGTCTTCGCCTGCTTCAACCAGGACCTGGAGCGGCAGTTCGTCACAGTGCAGAAGCGGTTGGTCGACGAGCCGCTCGTGGACTACATCTCGCCGTACGGCGGTGGCTACTTCTTCGCGCTGCCGGGCGTCCGCGACGACTCGGGCTGGCTCGGCCAAGGCATGTTCGGCTGACCTCCGGCCGGCCGCCGTTCGACGTCGTTGTTCGCGCGCACAGCCGGGGCGCCGTGACGTTGGCCGCCGCCCCATCGCCTCCCGCCGCTCCGCACCGGATCGTGGACACCACAGCGAGCCGAGCCACGGAGCGACACCATGACCAACCTCAGCCTGAACCTTTCCGAGTCCGCCGCGATGTACCCGGACCACCCCGCGATCCGCCTGGACGACGACGTCCTGAGCTACACCGCCCTCGACGACGCGGCCTCCCGGGTCGCCACACTGCTGCAGGAGTACGGCGTACAGCCCGGCGACCGGGTCGGGCTGATGCTGCCGAACGTCCCGGAGTTCGCGATGATCTTCTACGGGATCCTCCGGGCCGGCGCGGTCGCCGTACCGATGAATCCGTTGCTGAAGCGGCGCGAGGTCGAGTACTACCTGGGCGACTCCGGCGCTCGGGTGCTGTTCGCCTGGCACGAGGTCGTTGGCGAGGCCACGGATGCCGGCGCGCAGCTCGTGCCGGTCGCGCCGGGCGAGTTCCGTGCGCAGGTCGCCGGACGCCGTCCGCTCGCGAACCCGGCCAGCCGGGACGGCGACGACACCGCGGTCATCCTCTACACCTCCGGCACCACCGGCCGCCCGAAAGGCGCCGAGCTCACCCACGCCGGCCTGAACACGAACCAGGCCGTCACCGCCCGGACGCTGATTCTGGTCGGTCCGGACGACGTGGTGATGGGCTGCCTGCCGCTGTTCCACGTCTTCGGGCTGACCTGCGGGTTGAACGCCGCGATCGCCAACGGCGCCACGCTCACGCTGATCCCGCGCTTCTCCCCCGCCAAGGCACTCGAGGTGATCGAGCGCGACCGGGTGACGGTGTTCGAGGGTGTTCCGACGATGTACGCCGCGATGCTCGGCGTCCCGGACCGCGCGCAGTACGGCGTGGGCACGCTGCGCACCTGTATCTCCGGCGGCGCCGCCCTCCCGGTCGAGGTCCTGCGGGGGTTCGAGGAGGCGTTCGGCTGCATCATCCTGGAGGGCTACGGCCTGTCCGAGAGCTCGCCGGTCGCGTCGTTCAACCACCCGAACGCGGTCCGCAAGCCCGGGTCGATCGGTACGCCGATCGAGGGCGTCCGGATGCGGATCGTCGACGAGGAGCGCAAGCCGGTGCAGCCTGGTGACATCGGTGAGATCCAGATCGGCGGCCACAACGTGATGAAGTCCTACTGGAACAAGCCCGCGGAGACCGCGGCCACCATCGACGCCGACGGCTGGCTGAACACCGGCGACCTGGCCCGTCAGGACGAGGACGGGTACTACTTCATCGTCGACCGGAAGAAGGACCTGCTGATCCGCGGCGGCTACAACGTGTACCCGCGCGAGGTCGAGGAAGTCCTGTACGAACACCCCGCCGTCGCCGAGGCCGCCGTGATCGGCATCCCGCACCCGACCCTGGGCGAAGAGATCGGCGCCGCCGTCGCCCTGAAGCAGGGTACGACGGCGACGCCCGAGGAACTGCGCGACTTCGTGAAGGCCCGGATCGCGGCGTACAAGTACCCCCGCACGGTCTGGCTGGTCTACGAACTGCCGAAGGGTCCGACAGGCAAGATCCAGCGCCGCGACGTCGTCGCCCCGGAAGGAACCCTCCAATGACCGCCACGGCAGACGAACTGGCCGCCCCGCTCGACCTGCTGCTGACCAGTGCGGCCGTCGGGCCGCTGCGGAGGTTTGCGCCGGATGCGGCTTGGGCGCGGATGGCCGGCCGCTTGGCCGCCCGGCCCCGCACCCTCCGCCACCGCGCCGCGAACCTGGCCGGCGAGCTCGGCCAGATCGCCGTCGGCCACTCGGACCGCGCGCCGTCCCGCCGCGACCGCCGGTTCGCCGACCCGGCCTGGACCCAGAACCCGGTACTGCGCCGCGTCGTCCAGGCCTACCTGGCGGCCGCCGAGACGGCCGCCGCGCTGCCCGCGGACGCGGAGCTGGACTGGCGGGACAAGCAGCGGATGACCTTCGTGGTCGACAACGTCGTCGAAGCACTTGCCCCCAGCAACAACCCGGGCCTGAACCCGTCCACCTGGAAGGCGTTGATCGACACCGGCGGGTTGAGTGCGGTCGCCGGAGTACGGAATCTTGTCCGTGATCTGGCGAGCGCCCCGCGCGTGCCGAGCATGGTCGATCCGCGGGCGTTCGAGGTCGGCGAGACGCTCGCCGTCACGCCCGGCGCGGTGGTGTTCCGGAACGAGGTGCTGGAGCTGATCCAGTACACGCCGCAGACCGCGAAGGTGCGGACCGTGCCGTTGCTGATCGTCCCGCCGGTGATCAACAAGTACTACGTCGTCGACCTCGCCCCCGGCCGCAGCATGGCCGAGTACTTCGTCCAGCAGGGCCAGCAGGTGTTCACGATCTCCTGGCGCAACCCCGACGCCCGGCACCGCGACTGGGACTTCGACACGTACGGCGCCGCGATCCTGGCCGCGATGGACGCCGTACGGCGGATCACCCGGACCGACGCGACGCACCTGTTCGCGACCTGCTCGGGCGGGATCCTCGCGTCGATGCTGCTCGGGCACCTCGCCGACCGCGGCGAACTCGACCGGGTCGCGACGTTCACGCTCGCCGTCTCGGTCCTCGATCAGAGCCGGGCCGGTCTCGCGTCGGCCGCGCTCGACGAGCGGATGGCGGCGGCCGCGATCGCGTCGTCGGCGTCCAAGGGTTTCCTGGACGGGCGCGCGCTGGCCGAGGTGTTCGCGTGGTTGCGGCCCACGGACCTGATCTGGAACTACTGGGTCAACAACTACCTGCAGGGCCGGACGCCGGCCGCGTTCGACGTGCTGTTCTGGAACGCCGACACGACCCGGATGACCGCGGCGTTGCACCGGGGATTCGTGGAGCAGGCGATGACGAACTCGCTGACCGAGCCGGGCGCGGCGACGATGCTCGGGTCGCCGGTCGACCTCTCGAAGATCACCACGCCTTCCTACGTCGTCGCGGGCATCACCGACCACATCTGCCCCTGGCAGTCGTGCTACCGCAGCACGCAGTTGCTCGGCAGCGACAGCCGGTTCGTGCTGTCGACCGCGGGGCACATCGCGTCGATGGTCAACCCTCCGGGGAATCCGAAGGCTACGTATCAGGTGAACGATTCGAACCCCCAGGACCCGGAAGAGTGGTTGCAGACGGCAACTACCGAGCAAGGGTCGTGGTGGGTGGACTACATCGGTTGGCTCGGTTCGCGGAGTGGGCGGGTGAAGGTCGCGCCCAAGACGCTCGGCGGGGCCGGACTCGAGCCGATCGAGGACGCTCCCGGTAGTTACGTGCGGGAGTCGTGACGTGGAGGTGATGGCCGTCGCGGGGCGGCAGATCCGGTACGACGTGCGGCTCGGCGATGCACGGCGTACGCCGCTCGTGCTGTGTTGCGGGATCGGGGCAGGTCTCGAAGTACTGCAGCCGGTCGTGGACGAGCTCGACGGCACGGTGATCCGCTTCGACGTACCGGGCGTGGGTGGTTCGCCGGCCGGGTTGCTGCCCGACGGTATCCCCTGGCTCGCGTGGATCGTCGACCGGATGCTGACGCGGCTCGGGTACCGCGAGGTCGACGTGCTCGGGTTGTCGTGGGGCGGCGCGCTGGCGCAGCAGCTCGCGTTCCAGCATCGGCGGCTGGTACGGCGGCTCGTGCTCGTCAGCACCGGCACCGGCGTACTGATGGTGCCCGGACGGCCGACCACGCTCTTCAAGATGGTGACACCGCGACGCTTCGGCGATCCGTCGTACGCGGCCGGCGTCGCGGCGTACCTGTACGGCGGAAGCGCACGTAAGCACTCCGACACGATCCGGACTGTGTTCGGGCAGCAGGTACGCGCGGGCTCGCTCCGCGGGTACCTGTACCAACTGGCCGCCGGCGCGTGCTGGACGAGTCTCCCGTTCCTGCCGCTGATCCGGCAGCCGACGCTCGTCCTCACCGGCGACGACGACCCGATCATCCCGGTCGTCAACGGCCGCATCCTGGCCGGCCTGATCCCGAACGCCGAACTGCACATCTACCGCGGCGGGCACGTCGAGCTCGTCACCGAGGCGCCCGTGCTGGTGCCTGTCATCACCAAGTTCTTGAGGAGGGCGTCATGACCACCGATCCGATCGACTTCTACGGTCTCGAGATGCTGCTCGACCAGCACGACCGCGAGCGGCTGCATGCGGTCCGCGAGTTCGGCGACAAGCAGGTCGCCCCGATCATCAACGACTACTGGACCCGGGCCGCGTTCCCGTTCGAGCTGATCCCGGCGCTGCGCGACCTCGGCATCGTCGGTACGCCGTACGAGGGTTATGGCTGCCCCGGCCGGAGCTTCCTGCTCGACGGGCTGATCGCGATGGAGCTCAGTACGGCGGATCCGTCGATCGCGACGTTCTTCGGCGTCCACAGTGGTCTCTCGATGGGGTCGATCTACCTGTGCGGATCGGAGGAACAGAAGCAGCGCTGGCTGCCGGCGATGGCGCGGCTGGAGCTGATCGGCGCGTTCGGGCTGACCGAGCCCGAGGTCGGGTCCGGTGCGTCCCGAGGGCTGCAGACGACCGCCCGGCGCGACGGTGACACGTGGGTGCTGAACGGTCAGAAGAAGTGGATCGGCAACGCGACGTTCGCGGACCTCACCGTGATCTGGGCGCGGGACGTCGAGGACGGTCAGGTGAAGGGGTTCGTCGTCGAGAAGGACACGCCCGGGTTCAGTACGTCGAAGCTCGAGGACAAGATGGCGCTGCGCGTCGTACAGAACGCGCTGATCACGCTGGACGACGTACGGGTGCCGGAGGCGAACCGGCTGGCGCGGGCGAACTCGTTCAAGGACACCGCGCGGGTGCTGCTGATGACCCGGGCCGGGGTCGCGTGGATGGCGGTCGGGTGTGCGCGCGGTGCGTACCGGCACGCGCTCGCGTACGCGCGGGACCGCGAGCAGTTCGGACGCCCGATCGCCGGGTTCCAGCTGGTCCAGGACCTGCTGGTGAAGATGCTCGCCAACACCACCGCGTCCGCGACCCTCTGCGCGCGGCTGTCCCAGCTGCAGGACGGCGGTGTCGCGTACGACGAGCACGCGTCGCTCGCGAAGGCGTTCTGCACGACCCGGATGCGCGAGTCCGTCGGGTACGCGCGCGAACTCCTCGGCGGCAACGGCATCCTGCTCGAACACAACGTCGGGCGGTACGTCGCGGACGCCGAGGCCATCTACTCCTACGAAGGCACCCGCGAGATGAACACGCTGATCGTCGGCCGCTCGATCACCGGGCTGTCCGCGTTCGCATGAGCGTCAGCGTGAGCGTCATCGTCGGCGTCAGAGGGATCCGGACAGCCACCGTGAAGCGACCTTGAACTTGTTCTCCAGGCGGGCGCGGACCGCATCCGCGACCAGCTGCTCGAGGGTGCCGCGGACCACCGGCAGCGACGCGGTGATGTGCAGGTCGAAGGCCTGCCGGGTGCCACGCCCGACCGGCAGGATGCGCGTCGTACCGCTCAGCTTCACGGTCGCGCCGCCGACACCTGCCGTGCCGGTGACACCGCCGTCCACGTCGGCCTCGCGGGCACCGTCCAGGCCCGCGCGGTGCCACCGCTTGGACTGCTCCAGCTCCAGCTTGTTGCCGACGAACCGGCGCGCGACGACCGGCACCTCGGAGACCAGCCAGTGCACCTGCACCGCGACGTCGTCACCGTCGTCGCCCACCTCCACGCCGTACGACTGCGTCTGCAGCTGCTCGAACACCTGCTCCTGGAACGTGATGTCGGTGATCATCGCGAAGACTTCCTCCGGCGAGGCGTCGTACGACGTGGCGAGAGACAGATGCATGGCCCCATCTTGCCCGAACCGGCGCATCCGGTCAGGGCCGCAAAATCCGTACCGGATCCGAATACTCAGCGGAAGGGTGGTGACACGATGGGCGACTTTCGGTAATCTTTTCGTGATGTTCACCGCGTAGCTGACTGAGAACGGGGCTTGGGAAGCGCATGCACATCGACGAATCCGCACCGGGCGGTGCGTAACCGAGACATGTCCATACACCTGGCTGCACATACCGCCCGCCACAGTGGCACCGTCCAGACCGAGGACGACGAGGACGAACTGGTCCGGCTCGCGCAAGCGGGTGACGGAGCGGCCTTCGGGCTGCTCTACGACCGGTACCTGCCGTCGATCTACCGGTACACCTACAGCAAGACCTCGTCGCGGAGTGCGGCCGAGGACCTGACCAGCGAGACGTTCCTGCGGGCGTTCCGCGCGATCGCCCGCCGGCCGCGGGCACAGTTGAACTTCGCGGCCTGGCTGGTCACGATCGCCAGGAACGTGGTGATCGACCATCACCGCTCCGGCTGGAGCCGGCTCGCGATCGTCACCGACGAGGTCGACCCACAGGTCGACGAGGCGATCGGCCCGGAAGCGGCCGCGCTCGCCTCGGTCGGCGAGGCCGCACTGCGGGCCGCGCTCGGCCGACTGCCGGACGACCAGCGCGAATGCCTGCTGCTGCGCTTCTTCGCCGGCCTGTCGATCAACGAGACCGCGGCCGCGATGGACCGCACCGACGGGGCGATCAAGCAACTGCAGTTCCGCGCCACCAACAGGCTGCGCCGGATCCTGAAAGACCTCTGGCCGAGCACGGGATGAGGTGCGCAGCCGGGCACCGGCCGAAGTGCGCGGCCGAGCATCGGCTGAAGTGCGCGGCCGAGCACCGGCTGAGAGGGCGCTGAGTAGCGGCTGAGGATTCGGGTGACCGGTTCGTGAAGGCAGACGAAACACGGGTCAGAAGTGCTTGCGCCACCTCCTACCTTCCGGTAGGAAAGGGCGGGTGCCATCCGGCTCACGACCGCCCCAGTCGTACCGAGCGACACTGCTCGACACGTTCGGCTCCGGGCGGGCGACAACTCATATCTCACGGGGAGATATCGCATGAGCAATCCTTACGACGAAGACCAGCGCAACGAGGGCCAGGGCAACGAGGGCCGGCGCAACGAAGGACAGTACGGCGAGCAGGGTGGCCGGGAGGGCTCCGGCGACAACTACGGTTCCGGTGGCCAGGGCAACGACTCGGGCAACGACTTCGGCCGCGATTCCAGCGGAGGGGAATCCGGCGGCTCGTACGGCGGCGGCAACAACGGCGGCAACGACTACAACCAGGGCGGCGACGACCGCTCCGGCAACCAGTCGGGCGGCGACTACGGCCAGCGCAATGACTCGGGCAACGACTCGGGCAGCAGCTACGGCAACGACTCCGGCGACGACTCGCGCGACGGTGGCAGCAACTACGGCTCGGGCAACGACTCGAACGACGGTGGCGACAGCTACGGCGGACGCGACAACTCGGGCAACGACTCCAACGGCGGCGGCTACGGCTCGTCGAACGACGACAACAACAACTACGGAAACTGAGCGGGGATCAGAGCATGGGTGTTTTCGACAACCTCAAGGACGCGGCTGAAGGCCTGAAGGAGAAGGCCGCGGACCTGATCGACGGTCACGAGGAGCAGGTCGGCCAGGGTCTGGACAAGGCCGGCGAGTTCGTCGACGAGAAGACCGGCGGCAAGTACGGCGACCAGATCGACAAGGGCGTCGGCGTCGCGAAGGACCAGGTCAACAACCTCAACCACGAGGGCTGACCGAACGCCAGTGCTGAGAGGCGGTCGTGGACACGTTCCACGGCCGCCTCAGGCATGTGCCCGGAAAGCCTGCACGGTAAGGGCCGCGAACCGCCGCGACGCCGCCAGCCGGGCGGCCGGCGTGGACGCGTGCAGACCACGATGCGCGGTCAGCATGATTACCAAGTCCGCCAACGCGAAGTCCTTGCGCAACTTCCCCCGCGCCTTCGCACGCCGCGCCAGCACCCCAACCGATTTCAGGGTGAGCTCACGACTCGCTTTGTTGTCCACCGCCTCCGGGTACGTCGCCAGAAACGCGTCGGTGAATCCGCGATTGCGCGCGTGCAATTCGCAGATCCGCCCGATCACCAGGCAGAACCCGTCCCACGGATCGTCCGCAGCCAGGCCATCCTCGACGATCTGCCGGCACGCCCGCTCCTGCTCGGCGAACGCCGCGGTCGCGAGGTCCTGCTTGGTCGGGAACCTGCGGTACAAGGTCGCCGGACCGACGCCCGCCTCGCGCGCGATGTCCCGCATCGGGACCGTCAGCCCGGCCTGAGCGAACAGCGTGCGCGCTGCCGCCAGGATCCGCTCGCGGTTGTCCTCCGCGTCAGCCCGCAGTTTCCGAGGCAGAAGCTCCGTCACAGCTCTCACTCTAGCCAAACGGACGCCCGCGTCCACTTACTCTCGAGGAAGTCGAGAGGAGACAGCAGTGAAGGCAGTGGCCATCAAGGCGTTCGGCGGACCCGAAGGACTCAGCGTCGTCGACTTGCCGGACCCGGAGCCGGGCGCCGGTGAGGTACTGATCGCGGTCGAGGCGATCGGGGTCGGAGGTGTCGACGCGTTGATCCGCAGCGGCGCGTTGTCCGCCTGGGGTTTCCGCGAAGGCCTCGTCCCCGGCTCCGAGGTCGCGGGCACGGTAGTTGCCGTCGGCCCCGAGACGGACCGGGCCTGGATCGGGCAGCGCGTGTGGGCGTTCACCGGCCTCGGCGGCGGGTACGCCGAGCAGGCGACCGCGGCGGTCGAGGACGTCGTACCGTTGCCGCCGGGCCACTCCGCCGCCGGCTCGGTGACGCTCGGCAGTTCGGGTGTCGTCGCGCACTTCGGGCTCGCCCACGCGCACTTCCGTCCCGGTGAGTCCGTGCTGGTGCGCGGCGCGGCCGGCAGCATCGGCATCCTGGCGGTCCACCTCGCCGCCCGCGGTGGCGCGTCCGCGGTGGCCGTGACGACCTCGTCGGCGGCGCGCGGGGAACTGCTGCGCGAGGTCGGTGCGACGCACGTGCTGGACCGTTCCGGTGCGGGTGCCGGTCCCCCGGCGTACGACGTGATCATCGATGTCGTCGCCGGACCGGACGTGCCGTCGTTCCTCGGCAGGCTGCGGCCGAACGGCCGGCTGGTCGCGGTCGGCGCGGTTGCCGGTCCGCCGCCGGACGGCCTCGGTACGGCGCTGATGGCGAACTTCCGGAAGTCGTTGTCGTTCGCAACGTTCAGCGCGGACACGGTACCGGCGGCGGATCGCCGGACCGTCCGTGCCGCGCAGTTCGCTGCCGCGGCGCAGGGGCAGGTGCCGACGGTGATCCACGAGCAGTTGCCGCTCGACGACGCCGTAGTCGCTCACCTGCGGATGCAGGACGGCGAGGTGTTCGGGCGGATCGTGCTGACGACCTAGGGTTCTTCTTTTGCCGCCAGCTCGATGAGGCGTTCGGCGACTTGCGCGCAGCGTTCCTCGGCACGGCCGCGGGAGGCGCCGGTGAAGCGCAGGCGGGCGGTCGCGGTGAGCGGCTCGGCCTGGACCTCGATCAGCGCGCCGCCCGGACGCGGCTGCACCCTGACCCAGATCCGCACCCATCCGCCGAGACCGCTGCGCAGCCGCAGGATCAGTTCGTCCTCCGGTCGCCAGCGCTCGACCAGGGCGACCGTCAGGTGCCGGTTCTCGGCGTGCCGCATCCGCGGTTCGCGGCCGTCGTACCGCTGCACGACGCTGCCCTTCCGCGGCCAGTTCGGGTCGGCGCGGATCTCCGACGGGACGGCGACCATCCAGTCCGCGAACAGGGCCGGGTCCTGGAGCACCGCCATGACGGCGTCCACGCCAACAGCGCCGAACCGCCATGCCATCACCATCGGAAGCCGCTTCCCTGTCCGCAACACGTACCGGACCCCGTGTCTATCAGGTAGCAGCCCGGTCTGGCACGTCTCACACGGCACGCTGAACCGTCAACGAACTCCGGGTATCGTCAGCCGGCGGTGCGGAAATGCGCTGCGTCCAAAGCAGATTGCAGTGAGCGACGGTATCCGTCAGAGGTGAACGTTGCCCCGGACACCGTGTCGATGTGGGAGCTCTGTGCGGCAAGCGCTTCCTGCTTGAGCTGCGGCAGGGCGTACGAGCTGATCTCGCGGTCCCGTCCACCCGACGACGGGTAGACGAGCGCCTCGACGGTGACCAGCCGGTTCGCGCGGATGGCGATCCGGACCTGGACGGGGCCGTACCGGGTGCCGGCCGACGCACCGTTCACCGTCACGTCGCCGGCCGACGTACTCACGACACCTGGCGCGGCGGCGGGTGTCGCCGGGTGGTCGACGTGGTTCGTGCTGGTCGGGTAGAGGAAGAGCAGCAGGAGCAGTACGCCGGTACCGCCGCCGACGAGGAGGTTGCGGCGCAGGCGCTCGGAGTGCCCGGTCACAACGCGCCGGCTTGATGCGCGGCGTCGAGCGCGGACTGCAGCGACTGGCGGTACCCACCCGAGGTGAACGTGGCGCCGGACACCGTGTCGATGTTCGCGTTCTGCGCAGCCATCGCCTCCTGGTCGAGCTGCGGCACGGCATACCCGTTGATCCGGTCGGTCTGCCCGTCGCCGCTCGGGTGCTGCAGGGTATGCGACCTGGTGATCTTTCCACCGCTGACCGAGATCTCCACCTGCACAGGCCCGTACTGCGTGTCCACCACGCCGCCTGAAACCACAACCGCCTTCTTCGCCGGGGTGGTTGGCGTCGGCTTCTTTGCGGGGGTGGTTGGCTTTGGCTTGTTCGTAGGAGCAGTTGGTGTTGTCCTGTGTGGAGTCCTGCGTGCTGGGTGGGCAGTTCGTGCCGGCGTCGTCGAGCTGACCACCGCGGCCTGCCCGGTGGTGGTCGTGTTCGACTGCAGGCTGGCGCGGAACGCCACCGCCAGTACCGCCGTTGTCGCCACCGTCATCAGCAGCCTGATCCCGCGCCTCACGCACGTTCTCCTCTCACCATGACATTCACCATGAGAACCGTTCCTGGTGCAGCTGGTTCGCGGGCAGCCCGACCTTCAGCACCGCGGCCGCGACCGCGTCCATCCACGGGTCCGGCCCGCACAGATACACGTCGTACTCCGTGATCCCGGGCACCAGCCGTCGTACGGCGTACTCGTCCGACCACGTCGCCGCGCCGTCCGGCAGCCACGACCGGCGCCGCCGCAGCCGCGGCCCCAGCAGGTAGTGCACCGCGATCCCCCGCCGCCGGGCCAGCTGCTCCAGCTCGTCCCGGAACACCAGATCCTGCTCACTGTGCGCGCGGTACACCAGCACCGCCTCCCCCGGCCGGTACTCGAGCTCCTCCAGCAGCGCCCGCAGCGGCGTGATACCGATGCCGCAGGCAAACATCGCGACCCGGTCGGTCACCCGGCGCTCCGCGGTCAACCGCCCGTACGGCCCCTCGACCGCGACCCGTGTCCCCGGCCGCAACCGCGCCAGCCGGCTGCTACTGTCACCGGCCGCCTTCGCGGTCACCCGAAGCCGGTCCGGAGCAGGCGAGGCCGACAGCGAGTACGGATTGCCCCGTGACCATCCGGGCCCGTCGAGGAACCGGAACACGAAGTACTGCCCGGCCCGCACCGGCATCCGGTGCAGCCCGCGTCCACCGATCAGGACCGTCACCACGCCCGGCGCTTCCCGGACGACCTCCGTCACCGTGAGCCCGTGCCGCAACGTCCGCCAGGCCGGCAGCAGCAACCGGTACAGCACGATCGCCCCGGCCGCGACGCCGTACGCCGACCACCAGTACAGCTGCGCGAGCCGCGAGGTCGAGAAATCCGCACCGGTCCAGATCTCGTGCGGTATCGACAGCCCGACGCCGACGTACGCGTACAGGTGCAGCAGATGCCACGACTCGTACCGCAGCACCTTCCGCGCCGCGCGGATCGACGTCACCACGACCAGGGTCAGCGCGATCGCCGCCGCGGTCGCGAGCAACATCCCGCCGTACGTCGTGACGACCGTCCACGTCTCGTGCACCAGATCGTTGTGATCGCGCAACGTGTACCCGACCAGGATCAGCACGATGTGCACGAGCAGCAGGTTGAACGACCAGAACCCGACCAGCCGATGCCGCCGCGCCAACTCGTCCTGCCCGTAGCTGCGCTCGATCATCGGCACCCGGGCCATCAGGAACACCTGCACCAGCAGCAGGTCGGCCGCGATCAGCCCGGAGAGCCGGCCGAGTGACGTCAGCAGGTCCGCCGGGCCGCTGAGCAGGTTCTGCAGCCCGTGCCCCGAGACCCACAGCGCGACGACCACCAGGACGCTCGCCCAGCACGAGACACCGACGACGTCCCGCCACCAGGCCGGCGTCCGCGGTGCCCGGCGCCGGACGTGCGGGATCCGCGGCCTGCTCATCGCCGATGCGGCTCCGCGGGAGGTCATGCCTCCGACGATGCCCCGGGATTCTTAGCTCTTCCTTGGACCGACCGCCGGGAGCACCAGTTCGAACGTCGCCCCGGCGTCGCTCGGCACCAGCCGCAGCTGCCCGCCGAGCCGGTTCGCGACGTCGTGCGCGAGGGCCAGACCGAGCCCGTAATGCACCCGCCCGCCGCGATGACCGCCCGAATCGAACCGCCGCAGCACCCGTTGGGCGGCCTCCGGACCGATCCCGGGGCCGGTGTCGCTGACGGACAGGATCACGTCCCGCCGCTGCCGCCGTACCGCGATCCGCACCTCGCCACCCCGCGGGGTGTGATCGATCGCATTGTCCACCAACGCGATCGCCGCCCGCCGAACGGCACTCGCCGAACCGAGCGCGGTCGCGCTGTCACCGTCCGCCGCGGACCGGACCCGAACCCCCATCTGCTCGGCATGCGCGCCCGCCGCGTCGGCGACGTCCTGCGCGAGGCCGACCAGATCGACCGGCTCCTGCTCCTCCACCCGCCGCGGATCGGCAGCGGCCAGCAGATCGTCGACGACATCGGTCAATCGCCGCGTGTCCCGGACCACCCCGTCCGCGTCGTCCAGTACCTGCTCGCTCGCTCCGTCGCGGTGCAACGACCGCCCGAGCAACTGCGCCCGCGTGCTCAGCAAGGTCAACGGCGTCCGCAGCTCGTGCCCCGCATTCGCCACGAACGCGCGCTGCAACGTCAACGCCTGCGCCAACGGGCGTACGGCGCGCCGCCCGATCAGCACGCCCAGCAGTCCGGCGAGCAGCAGCGCGACGACCGCCGCGAGGCCCATTGCCTGCAGCATCCGCGCCCGTTCCTTGTGCTGCGACGCGAGGTCGAGGACCGCCTGGACCGGACGGCCCTTCACGAGTCCGGTCGCGATCCGGTACGCGCCGTCGTCGTCCTCGACCGTGGTCACCTGGATGTGGTTGGCGGCCTCGGTCCGCAACGCCACCAGGTCCGGCCGCAGGTCGTCCGGCAGGCCGGGTGACGCCGAGTTCCCCATCACCAGCCAGGCACCCGCCGGTGGGTCACCCACGTCGTCCGCGCTGGCGACCGCCGCGCGGAGCAGGTCGTCGGCCGTACCGGACTGCTCGTGGATCATCACCACCGTGACGAGCACGATCAGCAGCAGCATCGCCAGTGCGACCAGCGCGGCGGCCTGTACGGCGACACCCCGCGCGGCACGCCGTACCAGCACCTCGTCGCCGATCAACCGGCCGCTCATGTACCACCCAACCGGTAGCCGAGGCCACGTACGGTACTGATCACGCCCTGCCCGAGCTTTCGCCGGCAGTAGTGCACGTACGTGTCCACGACGGTCTCGGACTCCGCGTCGTCGAACACCCGGTCCAGCAGATCCGCGCGGCTGAACACCACACCGGGCCGAGCCGCCAGGAGTCCGAGCAGATCGGCCTCCCGCTCGGACAGCTCCACCCGCCCACCGGCAGCCTGCCGAACCGTCCGCGTCGACAGGTCCAGCAGACCACCCGGTACGGCGAGTTGCTCCGCGTGGTCGAGGTGGCGCCGCTGCAGCGCCCGGACCCGCGCCAGCAGCTCGGTCAGCTCGAACGGCTTGGTCAGGTAGTCCTCCGCGCCGGCATCGAGCCCTTCGACGCGGTCGTCGGTACTGTTCCGCGCCGACAGCACCAGGATCGGCGTACCGACGCCGCGGCTGCGTAACCGCGCGATCAGGTCCAGCCCTTCCACCGCGGGCAGTCCGCGGTCGACGATCATCGCGTCGAACGGACGGGTCAGCGCGACGTGCAGCCCGGTGTGCCCGTCGGAGGCGACCTTCACGGCATACCCCTCGTCGCGAAGCACCCGGCCGAGCATGCCTGCCAGGTCGGCGTCGTCCTCAATCAGCAGGATCCGGCCGCTCACGCCACGCCCCACCCGGGCGTCGCCTGAAGGTTGCCGTCAGCAAGTATCCCGAGTCCTTCGTACCCGGGCAGCAGGACCCCGGGCCAGTCGTCCCCGGCCACGAACGCGGCCGTCGCGAGGACGTCGGCGTACTCCAGCGACGCCCCGCTCACCGACACCGACAGCCACCGGCTCGCCGCCGCGCGACCGGTCCGCGGGTCGTACAGGTGCTCGCCACGGGCCGCCGTACCGCTGGTCGCCACCGCTCCCCGGGTCCGGGCCAGGCTCGCGACCACGCGGCCGGGGTCGTGCGGGTCCTGGATGCCGATCGTGAACGGTTCGGCGCTCGGGCAGATGACGAGGACGTCGCCGCCCGCGTTCAGGCACCAGTCGACGCCGTCGACCGCGCGCAGCCGGTCCCCGGCCCGCTCGACCGCCCAGCCCTTCACCAGCCCGGACGGGTCCCAGCCACCGCCGGGCAGGTCCGCGTCGAACAGTCCGCCGGTCAGCTCCCGCGCCGCGGCACACCGTTCGGCGACGTCGCGGACGTCCGGATCGACGTCGTCCCAGCCCGCCTCGCCGCGCCCCAGCCGGCTCACGTCGCTGTCCGGCTTGTACGGCGAGAACACCCGGTCGACCTCGCCCAGGTCGGCGTACATCTCCTTGACCGCGGCCTCCGCCTCGGCGGACTCGGCGTACGCTCCCCGGGCCAGCACGCTGATGGGCATCCCCATCAGCTGCTCGACCCAGCTCCGCCTCATGATGCCGAGGCTAGAGACCCTTCCCTGAGAACAAGCTGAGCCTGGTACGCCGCGACATGCTGAGCGACCACCCGCTCCCACGTCATGCTCGGCAGGGTCTGCTGGTTGTACTGCTGCAACCGATGCAGTACGGCGGGGTTGGTCAGCAGTGCCGCCGTCACCCGGGCCATCTCGGCGTCCGTGTCGACGAGATACCCCTCGATGCCGTTGCGGACGAACTCGCCGACACCACCCGTGGACATCGCGACCACCGGCAACCCGGCGCACCGCGCCTCGAGCGCCGCGACACCGAAGGACTCCAGCTCCGCCGGCGCCAGGTACACGTCGGCGGATGCGTACAGCTGCTGCAGTTGGTACCGCGTCAACCGCCCGGGAAGCTCCACCCACGGCGCGAAGTCCAGCCGCCGGGCGTCCAGCGCCCGCTCGCGCGGCCCGGCTCCGGCGATCACCCCGCGAAGTGGCACGTTCGACGGTACGAGGTCGCGGATCGCCGCCAGCGTGTCCAGCAACGCGAGCGGCCGCTTCCGGCGGGCGAGCCGCATCGTGCTGACGACCGTCAACGGATGCGGCACGCGCCGCGAGAGTCTCCACGCGGCCGGGTCGACGCCGTTGTGCAGTACGTCGACCGTACGCCCCGGCAGCGCCCGGCGGATCACGTTCGCGACCGCTGCGCTGACCGCGGTCCAGGCGACGTTCCCGACGTACCGGTCGAGCTGCGCCAGCGGCCACGGCATCGTCGGACCGGGCAGCGAGTGCACGGTGATGATCGCGGACCGCGCCAGCCGGGCGGCCCGCCAGGCGAGCGGC